>JASGCJ010000015.1 GCA_030054195.1 Minisyncoccota bacterium | reverse complement strand
CGGAAGATATCGTTTATTTTCCTGGAAAGAATGGTGCTAACCAAGGAACCACTTTGTCGGACGATCTGCATGATGAGTGGGTCATTGGGGAGGAGAGGCCTTGGTGGTATTTCCGACTTTGAATCGTAGTCCGCAATCTTTGCGCCCGTTCCGCGGCTTCCCAATTCGCCGTCCCTAAATCCGACCTCTGACCCCACATTCCAAAAAGTGGCATATAAGCCATTCTTAGTCAGCTACTTATATGGGGTCAGAGGTCATATAAGTCGTTGTGGATTAAGAGGATATATGGCAATTTTTCGGAGGCGCACCGGGCTCTAAAAAGCCCTCGAATACAGCGAATTCTAACTCCTACCGCCGCCAGAAGGTCAGCCAACTCCAGATCTTGACCAGCCAAACCTTCCACCACGGCATCGGAGGCTCTTCACTGCCAGCGGCAGTTTCGACATCCAGAGTAGGTCCAGACTGTAGAGCCACAATGTCATCGGAAGTTCTCGGAGCGCCATCAGGGCCTACCGAAAAGAGGGAGTAAGTCTTGCCATCGGGTGAGGGAATATAGGCAATCTCCCGACCCCACGGATCTTTGGGAGCTTCGGATAGGATTCCAGAAGAAGAAAGTTCAGCTAGAGACGTAGGCAGGCGATCACCATTTTGGGTGCGATAGGTTTGGACAGCTATTTCGATTCTGGACCCGGCAAGAGTGACCCGCTGTTGGTTTAGTTGGGCAAGCTCTTGGTCCGGATATCCCCCCTGACGAGCCTTTTGAAACCACTCCATCGCTTTGCGTTCGTCTTTGGCTACGCCTTTGCCCTGCTCGTAGGCGATAGCCAGGTCCATTTGAGCCTGATGATCTCCCGACCGTGCCTTCTGCTCTAATGAGGCAGAGTACTCGACAGAAGCCAACGTATGGGAGATTGCCAGCAAGGACAGAAAATGAACGAACCGCTTCATAAGGTACAATCAAGCCTAGGTTCTTGAAAAATCAAGGGGCAGAGATCGGTGCCGAGGCTCAGGTTTTCGAGCGTGTCTTGAGGAGTCTTTCGATCTGTTCGAGGTAGCGAGCAATACTTTCTCTGGCTTTGATTTCCTGAGCCCGTTTTAGCAAGGGAACCGCTTCCTCATATTTGCCCGAAGTGACCAAGACTTGGGCGTGGCGAACCTTCGCATCCGCCTCGAACTGCTCCATCCCCTCCGCCCGTTCAAACAGGAAGATCGCTTTTTCGGGTTGGTTGCTTTTTGCGTAGTGTTGACCCAGCAGAAGCAGCGCATCCCCATCCAATGGATCTTCTTTTAGGATCTGCTCCAAAACAGCGGCAGATTCGGCCGATTTGCCTTGAGCCGAGGCGATTTTCGCTTCCAGTTTGAGCATCTTCTTCTTTTTATCCGCTTCGATACCGTTGCCTGCGTAGGCCTTCAGTTTTTCAAGAAGAATGCCAGCCTCACCAGGTGCCCCACGGCCATTGAGAACTTCTGCGGCACGAAGGGGGCGGTCGATTTTTTGTCCAGGTTTGAGATCGATGGCTCGCACATACGTTTCCACTGCCAAAGGATAGTTCGATTCCTGCAGATAGATGTCAGCCAAAGAGGTCAGCGTATCGGGAGTTGATTTGCCCAATCGATCGATCATTTCGTAACAGGTGGCTGCGGCCACAGGCTCCTTCAGGCCCAGGTGAGCGCTGGCGAGGAGAAGCCAAAACTCCGGCTTGTCGGGCTGTCTTTCGATCAGGTCGTTCATCAGAGAGACAGCCTCCGCATACTTGTTCTGACGGAAAATACAGCGAGCTAAACCAAGCTTCCACTCAGGGGTAGAAGGCTGGAGAAGAAGAGCATTTCTGAAGGCTCCTTCGGCTGAAACGAAGTTTTCTTTGGAAACATATGCGGTGCCCAGAAGGCCGAAGGTGTTCCCATCTCCTCCGCCCAGTTCGATTGAACGGGTCAGGCTTTTGATGGCCTCATCGGTTCTGCCCTGTTGAAGCTGGATTAAGCCGAGATTTTTGTAAGCGCGGAGGTAGTTGGGGAACTTGCGGGTCGCGCTCTCCAAATATTTGGCCGCTTCATTCGGACGGTTGAGCTGATAGGCGATTGATCCAAGTGTAAAATCGAATACGGCGCTGGAATCGGCTGTCACGATAGATTTTAACTCAAAGTAGGCTTTCACCACATCAGTTGCGGCGAGGTCAGCGATCTTGGTAAAGGCTTCCTTCTCTGTAGCAGGCAGTTTGGGCTCCAAATCGCTGTGAAGATTGAAGTTTTCGATCGCGCGCTTACGGAAGTCGGGATCGCCAAAAACCTGCATTACTGCTGCCCGGGTCGCTCCAGGGGAGCCGGGTGCGGGCTTGGGATCGTGGGCTGAGGGATCCGCTGGCTCGGCAAGCAGGGGAAGAGTCCAAGCAAAGGAAATCAGGAGAAGCTTTTTCATGAGGAGGCCTTGGTGTCGAACCGGATCGGGGCACGCATCTTGGCCGATACTTTACGGCCTTCTTTCATCGCAGGTTCAAACTTCCATTTCCGCACCGCGTCCAGCGCAGGCTTATCGAATGCGGGGTCGGAGCTTTTTTCCACCTTTGCATTGGCGACACGACCGTTCGCATCCACGACAAAAATCACTGTGACCACCCCATCGATTTTTCGTGAGCGGAGAGCGGCGGGATAGACAGGGGCAGGCTGGTAGACAGCCCGGGGTTTTTGATCCAAGTCGGCCATCGAGAAGGCCTGATCCATGTCGGCTCCCAGTCCTCCTCCACCGCCTTTTCCACCGATCCGGCCTGATTGGAAGCCTCCTCCTCCACCGAACATTCCGCCACCACCACCGGGGGCGAGGGCAGATTCGAGATCGCTCAAGCTCATCGGAGCAAGGGCAGGGGCATCATCCATGGCAGGGGCAGCAATATTCACATTTTCCATAATGGGAGCAGGAGGGGGTGGCTCTTTGTCCTGCTCCACCTCTTCCTTTGGCTGCTCAGGGTCCGGCTTCTTGAGGTTGGAGATATCCAACTCCTGCTCCACCTCGACCTTCTTCTTTTTTTCGAAATTGGAGACGGGAAAGAGAAAGCCACCCACCACCACCACCAGAAATAGCGCAAAGCCAAAGACTGCAGCGAAGCACAACGGATACAGGTTCGACTCCTTGCGCGAGACGAAATTGGGAGGTCGAGATGATGGCGAGGGGGGCGAGGGTGGCCGGGGAGGGGGTGAGGCAACAGGGCTCATTGGCGTGTTTTGGTCGAAATGCCGATTTTGGTGACTCCGAGTTTTCGGATTTCATCCAGGACGAGGACCACTTTGTCGAAATTGGCTCTGGAGTCGGCATTCAGGGTGAACTTGGGATCGGGATTCGAAGCCTTGATCGACGATAGGCGGAGCGGCAGCTGGCTCATGGTTACCTTTTCCTGGTTGATGTAAACGTCTCCACTCTCCGCCACGGAAACTGTCGTAATGCTATCGTCCTTCTCCTTCGCCTCGGAAGTGCTGGAGCCGGGAAGCATGACGGAGACTCCCTCGTTCTTCACCATGGAAAGGGAAACCATCACGAAGGTGGCGAGAAGAAAGAACATAATGTCGATCAGAGGAATGATTTCGATCCGGGCTTTTTTTCGCCCTCCTCTGGAAACACCGCCGCCTCCGCCTGCCATTTTGCTTAGGCCTTTCCTGTGGAGGGGCCGCTCGATTTGGGCTTAAAGATGGAGAGAAGGTTGATGCCAATTTTGCCAACGGCTGGTTTCTTCGCCGGGATTGCAGGTTTGGCTTGGAGGCGGGGAGTCGGTGGAGTCACCGAAGGAAGAGAGGGAGCTGGTTTTGCTGGGGGCACGACCGAGCTGGGAGGAGTCACGGGCATGCGGGTGGCTGCGGTCGAAGGAGAGGAAGAAGGAGTGGGCGGTGAAGGTGGAGTCGAACGTGGGGGGGGAGGTGGATTTCCATGATCCCCTCCGTGGGATTGGCTGGCCCTTTCGAAGGCTTTTTCTGCCATCAGCATCAGTTCAAGTCGGCGACCTGCATCTTCCATTTCGTGTTGGGCTGATTCGATTCGGGCATTGAGATAGTTGTTGGGGAACAAGCAGGTGATCGCGATCAACAGACCGAAGGCGGTTGCGATCAAGCCTTCGGCGATACCACCCGTGATCGCCGTCGGTGCGCCTAACTCATCCCCACCCATCATGCTAAAGGTGTTCATCATACCCGTCACCGTGCCCAACAGTCCCAACAAGGGCGCTGCCGTAATAATGGTATCAAGGATAGGCAGACCACGACTAAACCGCTTCAGCTCCACCGCGCTGGCCTTGCTAATGGCTTGGCCGATCGAAAGGTTAGCGTTGGCAAGGGCAAAGCCGAGGACGCGAGCCACAAAATCGGTGGAGGAGTTGGCGACTTGGATGGCCGCCGGCTGGTTACCACTTTCTACCAAAGCGAAAATCTTTTCAACCTGCTCAGGATTTTGGCGGCGTTTTTCAGAGACGATGAATAGGGAGCGCTCGAGGGAAACAACAGCAGCAACGATGGCGGAAAGAAGTAGTGGCCACATGATGGGTCCACCGTGGATGAAAGTGCGGATGATCGAATTTTTGTTTCCGTAATTTCTGAGGGCCTGACCCATGGTGAAGTCGGAAGGGATAACGCCCTCACCACCCGCCATCATGGAGGCAAAGGCAGGGCCAAAGATTTTCGAGTGCTCTGCGCCTTTGAGGACCGTTTCTTTCGATCCCTTGGCTTCGGAGGCCCAACCTGCAACTGCGCCATCTGCAGAGGAGAAAAGAACCATCGGGCCAATCTGGGCAAACTTGCCTTCGACCAGCCCGCCTTGTGCATCCAGAGCCACGCCTGGATAGCTGTGGCCACCGAGCAGGTCGCCGATTCGGCTAAGGGCGGCATCTACGATCCGGAACGAGGCTTTGAACTTGTCTTCATGGGAAGCATTGCTGTTTTCGTGAGTGGCTTTGGCTAGGTCGATTTTCTCGCGGTGGCCTGAACGCTCGGAAATATGAATGCTCTTTTCCCCGAAATTCCTGCCGAACTCGTTGAGAAGATTCAGCATGTAGGTGTTTTCTTCTTCGCGCTGTTTGATTTCGGCTTTGAGGGAGGATTGATCGAGGTTTTTCATGTCCCGGGCACGCTGGGCAAGATCCAGTTCTTTACGGGCAAGGGCGAGGTCGTCTTCGGCAAGGGATAGCTTTTTGCTGAGGGGCAGTTTTTCGGAGGAAATCTTTTCCCGGGTTGCGGTCAGTTCTTTTAAGGCGGCATCTAGGTCGGCACGGGCTTTTGTGGATGCGGTTGCCAGAACATCAGTCGCCTTCGGTGGGGCAGTTGGAAGGATGGAGGGAGCGGGAGCAGGCTCGGGGGCTGAGGGTTTGTCCGATGGGGGCGCAACAAACTCCGCTTTAGGGGCACGGAGATCCATTTTGGCATCGGATGGGGCGGTGGCCTCAGCCCATGCTGACCCACCCAGGGCCAAGCAAGACAGCAGGAAGAGATAGTGATGTTTCATTGGATTTTTACTGGGAGATCAATAAAGGTAGCCCCCTTTTCCTTTCCTTCAAGAATGTGGACCGCGAGGAGGATTTTCTTTCCGTTGGCATTGTCCGGCTTCCAGACCCACCCGTCGGGTCCAGGGTGACCGATTCCCGCCAAGGTGCCTTCGCGGTTGGTGTAGTATGCTTGGCTAAGACCAAGATAAACGGTGGTGACCTCGGCGCGCGTACCATCGGGGAAGGTACGAAGCTCTTTCACGCTGGCCACGGTGGAGTTGAAGGCGCTGGCCTGATCAAGGATACCCAAAACGTTTTGGAGGCGTTCCGCCATGGAGGCGGTCGATTTTTCCGAATCTTCGGGAAACCGGGCAATGATCGGCTTAAGCTTTTCACGTAGAGGTTCGGGCAGTTGGGGAAGGAGGGGGCGAAGTTTTTTTTCTGCGGCGATGACCATAGCTTTCGATTTCTCTGCTGTGGCTTTCAGTTTGTCGTTTTGGGCGGCTAACTCGTCCCGCTTCTTCTGGGCTTCCGCCACGGCTGTGGAGATTTCCTTCAGCTTTTCGCGGACGGTGGTGGTTTCAGCTTCGGCTAGGCGGACGCGATCTTCCAGGATGTCCTTGCCCGAGGCCCATTCTGATTTCTCTTTGGAAATCAGCTGCTTCGTTTCGACCCATTTGGTCAAAGTTTCGCGGGTGGCCTCGATGATGGGGGCAGTCTCGCTGGTCACCTTCATCGCGGGGGCGACTGGGGTCGGGACATTCGTTTGGGCGGAAAGCCTGGGGGCGAATTGGAAAAGGCAAAGCGCGAAGAATGAGATTAGAAAGTTCATCGTCAAAAACTCCACTTGAGACCAGAGGAGATGATTTGTTGGGCCATAAAGTCATTGGATGAACTGGCCCCACCTGCAACGGGAGGTGTCGTTGTAGTGCTCTCGTTCCCGTAATTGAATTGAACATCCATAAAAGCCAAAAACTTGTATTCAATAAAAAGGCTCAGATTTTCATAAATCTTTCTTTCTAATCCAACAATAGCCTGCAAGGAGAGGCAAACGTTGTTGGCTGAGCCAAGCGCAGTTTCATAAGACACTGGATTTCCGGTTGCATCGATTCCATCCACTTGCATCTTATGGTTGGTCGAATAAAGAACCGCGCAGCCCACCCCTCCGCCAAAGTATGGCGTTACAGGAAGATCCTCAAATTTCACAAGTCCATTCAAATTCACATTGTATACGTTCAAGTTGTAAGTCTCGGTTCCGACACTCGGCAGAACTTGATCTCCAGTGTTCCCTGTTCCGGTCGAGGTTGGAGACAAATCGAGTTTTTCATATGATCCGAGGTAGATGAACTCCAGTTCCATGCCGGTCCGCATTGGAATAGGGCTGCCGAAGGCTAGCTGGACATCCCGTACCGCAAAATCATAACCACCCTTGACACATATATATGTTCCCAATTGCCCATTGTCCCCCTGATCCAAAGGAATCTGGCCTTTTGCAGTGGCAGTTCCGTTCTCAGTGAACTGTTGAACCATGGCCCCTGCTCCAATCGACGCATACCAATGTCCATCACGCGGGCCTTTCGGTCCATCCGGGCTCGAAGTCTGCGATGGAGTGATGACCTTGGGTTGGTTTGCAATTTCCGGGAGAGGAGCATCCACAACATTCGACGTTGGTTCCGGCGCTTTTGCGACAGGTTGGAGTGCTGGATTGGTCGGTGCTGCGTTGGTTGGAGTCGCAGATGGAGAGACGCTAAGTCGACCTGAATTCTCTTGGGCTTGTGTGGCAAAAGCCCCAAAGCATATGACTCCAAAAAGAATTAAACTAAGTCGCATCTTCTTAAGAATGAAACAGCGTCCAATTGAAGCGAGAAGTGTAGTGTGACAATTCAGAGCCGATGCGAACTAGCCACGAATAAGTTTTAGTAACAATTCTTGGTAGGGTCGGTTCGCAGAACCGACCGTGTTGACCGACTGAACAATGAACACGGCAATTTGCGGAATGAAGACTTGGTAGGGACGGTTATCCTTAACCGTTCGTGCTCAGCGTTTAAGTTTGGAGGAGCGGCGTTAAGGACAGCGGCCCCTACATGCCTTGTGAACTGACCCCTTAAAGTTGGTGGAGACGATTTCCTAAATACCTTAACCCCTTCACCCCTAACCTTAAAACCTCCAATTCATCTCAAACTCGGCCGCTTGGGTGTAAAAATTCTGCATCGTGTAACCCCCAAAATCGGGACTAAGCACCCCGTCCACCCTGTAAGCGATCGACACATCGAATCCTGGAGCCACTTGGTAGCCGCAACCAATAAAGGCCTCCCATGCCCCCATGAAGTTCGACTGGTTGAAATCCCCTTGGTAGTTGATCGTGCCCGATATCGTGCTGACGGTGAGCTTTTGAAACATGCCTCCTCCGCCTGCACCCACAAACGGTCGCCACCCATCCCCGATCGGATAAGAAAACTCGACGTTCACCATGAGCGGTACCTGCAAAAGATATCCTTCCGCATCCAACTTCATCGTTCCATTGAGATTGGGATTTCCACCAACCCCCGTGAAAGTTCCGTTTCCACTAATGGTGTACGATTCGACCGTGTTGTAGATGCAGCCAGTTTCGAACTCAAAATTGATCCACTGGTTTAGGCGGTAGCCTGGGGCAAAATCGAAACGGAAGCCTGGGTTGAAACCGATTGACTCATAACTGACCGTTCCATTGAACTGCACCTGATTCGAAAAGAGCGGGTTGATGTTCGTCTGCGGATAATCCCGAGAATCCCGTTGGGCGACCGACATGTCGGAGTTGACCGTTCCACCGAGTGCGATTCGCAGGCCAGGGCCCGGACCTGTGACAGGCTGCGCCTGTACGTCAGTGAGGGACAACCTCTGGGCAAACAGATTCGATCCACAAAAAAACACCAAGATCAGCATGCACGACTTGAAAAACCTTAACCTCTTGACCCCTGAATCTGTAAACCCTGCGAAGCTCAGCGAGCTGGCCGAGACTGAGCGAAGCAGGGCTAAAATCCACGTGTCAGCGTGTCCCGCACCCGCGGGAAAAAATCCAAAATCCAAAATCCGATTCGCGTTCTTTTTAGTTACAAGCTGAATCATGGGCGCCGTCTTTAGAAGCGAATGGTTACCGTCCCCATAATCGACATTGAGGGAACCGATTGTCCTCCGATCGAATTCAAATACCTGAACTGGACGTCGACCATAAGGTCGGGCTCCCCAGGGTTGATCTGAATTCCTCCGAACCCTTGGTAGGCGGAGAGAGTTTGGCTGCGGGTGACGTCGTTTGGGGATCCCGTGATAAAAACTTGGCGAAAAATTCCGCCCATTCCGCCTCCAGCTACGAGCCGAATTCGGGTCGCTCCGAGTGGATCGGTTCGAAAGACAAAATTTCCCATCATAGGAACCTGGAAAAGTTGGACATTGGTCACTTGAGTTAGATCGGTGGCGGTGATTCCCGAAGTCTGATTGGAATAAACCGCGTTGTAGAGAAGTCCCCCCTCAATCTCGAAGGCAATGTTGTCGTGGAACTGTGTGCCCAGCATCACCCCCGTCGCAAATCCAGGAGACATTTCAACAGCACTCGTTATGCCAAAATCTGGGTAATCCACATTTGTTATAAAACTCAACCCGACTCCGGTTCGGACATAAAAAGGGGACAATTCTTGCGAGTCGGCAATGGCTGGGGCGACTCCATCGGCACTCTTTTGTCCTGGGATCGGGGCATCGGTTAGCTCTTTGGATGGGTCACTTCCGATTGACGAGGGTAGGGCATAAGGATTAGGAGTCATGGCGTCCTGAACCGCTGTGTCGGTTCCCTTAGCGGTGGCAATAAAGATAAGGAACCCTGCGATGCCTATTTGAAAATGCACACCCCTTGCCATTGCCGCATGCTGGTAACCGACAGAATTGCTTCAACCAGTTGTTGCTCAGAAAATTAACAACTTGTGAAGAGTCATTGAACTGTCACCACAACTTATTGGATTCAAGTTCACAAGATATGGTATTCCAGATGAAGTTGACCTTTGGTTCTGCCTGATTGAATTCAGAAAAGAGGGGTGCTCATTAGAACCGCAATTCGGCGCTCCCTATGCCTTGGCTTTTTTCTCGCAGTCGGAATCAATTCTCTATCGTGGGGGCAAGGATTTGGAGGCATTCGCGGTCAGGTGGTTGATTCCGACTTCGGTCAACCTATCGCACGCTCTTCTGTTGTCCTCCTGGACACGCCGTTTGGAGCCATGACGGATGATCAGGGTAACTTCACCATTAGCGGGGTTCCCCCTGGGGCTTACTCTCTAAACGTTCGAAGTGGAGGATACATTCCAAAGCTGATTCCTGGGGTTACCGTTTCCTCGGGGACGTTCAGTGATATTCGGGTTGAAACGATTGCTGAAGTTGAGGAGATGGAGGAGCTGGTGGTCCCAGGTGAGCTGGAAAAGACCTCAGAGGTTGGTCTCCTCGCGGAGCGACAGGGGGCCACAGCCGTTTTGGACACGATTGGGGCCGATCTCATCTCCCGACTCGGGGCCTCGACTGCAGGCGATGCGATGAAAAGAATGGTCGGAACTACCGTCGTGGATGGAAAGTATGTAGTCGTTCGGGGTTTGGGGGATCGCTACGTCAACACGCTTCTCAATGGAGGACGGTTGCCGTCTTCGGATCCCGACAAGCGTGCGATCAACGTGGATCTTTTTCCCGGGCCGACCCTGGAAAGCATCAACACAGCTAAAACCTTCACCCCCGACCAGCCAGGTGATTTTACCGGAGGAAGTGTTGATATTCGTACCAAGTCCTTCCCCGATAAGCCTTCCTTTGGCATGTCGGTCGCCCTCGAGTATAATAGCCAATCCACCTTTAACCCGGATTTTCTGACTTATTCGGGCGGAGGGACTGGACCCTTTGGTTTTCAAGCCAACTCACGAGCTTTTCCCGACTCTGTTATCAATAACCCAGCTCTTAGCACCGCAAAGGCCAGCACTCCCACAACGATTCTAAACACCAATGCAGAAGACGTGGCACTTGCGGAAAGTATCACGGGTTCCATGAGACAACTTTCGCCCGTGATGGCGCTCAAGACGAAAACCCCTGGACCTAACACCTCGGTAAATTTGCAGGGTGGAGATACTGTCGACCTGGGGGCAGATCAAAAACTTGGTTCATTTGGGGCGTTTAGTTACAAGAGAAAATACGCCTATCAGCCAAATACGCAGCGGGCCAACTACGAGCTAGTCAACGCGGGAGGCCAAGCAAACTTACAGGAAGTTTTGGACTTTAATGACAGGAAGGCCACCGAAGATGTCTTGTGGGGAGGGCTTCTCAACCTTGCCTATCAAGGGGATTTAGATCACCAGTTTGCCGTAAACTTTCTTTTTAACGAGCAGGCAACGGATACAAGTGATTTCCAGTTTCAGGATAAAGGCGCCGAACAGTTGCAATACACAACCATGCAGTATGGGGAGCGACAACTCGCGAATCTTCAGTTTAGCGGTAAGAACAATTTTCCAGAAGCCCGCAATATCAGTATCGATTGGGTCGGGGGTCTGGGTCAGGCACAGTTGCAGGAACCTGATCAAAGACTTTTCCAGGCTCGGTACAACGCTGCAACCGATACTTATTCTCCCCTGCAACCTACCGATCCTTCGCCTTCTTTAGATCCTGCAAGCCCCGTCGTTCGCTACCAGCGTGGGCTGACAGAGTCGGATTACAACGCGATCGTAAACATTAGCATTCCATTTTTTGAGGAAAAAGAGAACCCCAGCAAGTTCAAGACCGGATTCTACATGGATAATACCCAACGCGACTACAACCAGTATCAGTTCAGTTTTCGAAATGGTGGTGCACCCGGGGTCCAAGGTCAGGACGTGTCTCAATTTACATCTACAAATCCCGATGTGAGCTGGGGAGATGTTTTTCTGTCGGAAAATCTATCGGGGTTTACAAACCCAGACCCAGCCTTGTACGGCAGCGATCAGGCAATGGCTTGGTCAATGTACAACAGCACAGTCAGTTCGGGCAGTGGTACAGGTGCCGCTGAGTATACCGCATATCAGCAAGTAATCGCTTCCTATAGCATGGCCGAACTAAAGCTCTTTCCGCAACTCACCTTGACGGGGGGTGCCCGATATGAAAACACAGACATCCGAATTGTGTCCCCTGGATATATTGAGAATTCGGTTCCCTTCTTTGGCGATTTTAACGGCGTAGCAAAAATTCAGCAGCTGGATCTTCTTCCTGCTGCGGCTGCTACCTATGAGGTCCTAGAGAATGTGAATCTTCGGCTCGCCTGGTCTCAAACCATTGCACGCCCCTCTTTTAAAGAGATGGGGCCAGTCATTAGTTTGGATTTTTCCGATTCTTTGCTCTATGTGGGAAACCCAAACCTCAAATTATCGAAAATCAACAACTACGACTTTCGTCTTGAGTGGTTTCCTCGCCCAGGTGAGGTCCTAGCGGTCAGTCTTTTTTACAAATCCATCCTTGCCCCAATCGAACAAACGCAGGTCTCCCAAGGCGAATCGCAGCTTTATCAGTATCAAAACTTCCCCAGCGGAACTCTTTGGGGGGCGGAGTTCGAAGCACGGAAACGCTTGGATCAGGTCAGCGAGGTCCTCAGGGACTTTTCCATAAACTTCAACACTACCTACATTCAATCTCAGGTGGACTTGAGTCAGGAACAGCAAGATCAGAGAACCGAATTGGGAATTGCCCCCAACCGTCCTCTCCAAGGGCAGCCGCTTTACATCATCAATGCCGGATTGGATTATAATAATGCCCAAGCGGGATTTTATGCGGGTCTATTTTATAACGTAACTGGACCTCTTCTGATTGCGGCGGGAGGAGAAGGAGGCGCAGGTTTGGGCTATCTTCCGGACGTTTATGAGCAACCCGCACCTTCGCTCGATTTCAATTTGACTCAAACTTTTGCCGACAACTGGAAGTTCACCTTTCGAGGAAAGAACCTGCTGAATCCCCTTTTCCAGCAAACGGTCACCTTTAACGGAGTTGAAAAAACGTATCTTTCTTACACCAAAGGTTGGGATCTTTCCCTTTCGATGGCCTACGGATTTTAAGAATTTATTATCTCAAGGGGTAGGTGCCGGGATGATGAAGTCGGAATCTGGCTGAATTTTCTGAATCCAAAAAGCCTGCTGCGCCGGAAGCAGGGGGAGATTTTCAATCTTCCCCCCATACCGAGCGGTCAGGCATTGCCACGAGGCCTCGGCGGATCCAGGAGAACCTTGAACGTAGCGCAACACTTCCCATCGACCATGGTTCCGAAACTGAATTTCGTCAGAATTGGCAGAGTTTGAGCCAGCTTGAAAACCATAATCACGATTGGCCAAAATCGAGCTCAGGGTGTGGCGACTAGTATGTCCCAATGCCACTAGATTTCGGCCAGTATACAGAGGCCGCCGAAACGCGTGCCGTCGTGCTTCGCCAGTGATTACGAGAGGCCGCTCGGGTCCATTGCCTTGAATCAAAAGCATGAATCCCGTACCTGGAGGGATAATTCTTGCCCCCATCTCCGGCCCAGATCGATTCATGGCATTACGCCACCCCACCGTGCCACGATCCTCAACCACAAAAAAAGTTTCCCAAAGGTGGGGCTGATTTAAATCTGGCAACCGCAAGGTATCCGCACTGCCTGCACTCTTTGCCCGGCGGAGTGGAGCCTTGTCAGGCGTTCCCAAGAGGGAGGATAGAGTCCAATGCGGGTGGATTTCGTACGAGCATCCTGCCAAGCCAGCGGGAACATCGGGTCGGGTATCCCAGAGGGAGGAAAGGAGACGGACTTGTCCTTTCGTGCCTAGGGGTCCACGCGTCTCGACCACGCCCACCTCAAATCGCTCGCCAACGAGCGTGGGGTCAAGGACAGAGGCCGTGATCTCAAGATACGCTGGTTCAAGGGGTATTTGGGCAAGAATCGGACCTGATGATTTTGTGTCTTGATCGGTAATCACACGTGTCGAACTTGAAACCGCAGCAATTTTCCCCCTCCATAAGGCAGGTCGGAGAAGGGGTATGCCGAAGGAGTTTGTCCCTTGAGCGAACCTGTAGTTGAGGACCTCGAGGGGCAGTTCCTCTAGGCTCTGTGCCAGCACTCGGGAGGGAAGAGCAAGCGAGGCGCTTAAGGAAACAAGGGTCAGAAGAATTTTATAGTTCATATATAAATCACTGTACCACGAATGTCATTGTACTACGTGTAAAGCCCTTAGGGTTGCTGACATAAACGGTACAAGGGTAGGTCCCTCTTGCCGTTGGAGTGCCCGTCAGAAGACCACGGCGTCTATCAGCTATGCTAGCAAAAGTGACCCCTGGGGGTAGGCCCAAAATATTAACCGAGGTTACCGAGTCGGCGCCCATATCCTGCCCAGTGACAAAGAAGCCAACGGGGGGGTAGGTCTGAGCCAAGCTGTTCCCAAGGATAAATGTGCCGGGGCGGAGACCTAGCGAAGCAGCAGTAGGCGCGCTAGAAACAGCCGTAATCGTTAGATTCGAGGTAATGGATTGGCGCAGCCCCGCGAGAGTGGTGTTGGCAATGGTCACTGGAATGATCCACGTGCCCGCCGTTGGCGGGGTGCCTGAAATCTTTCCATCATTGGCAATCGAGAGCCACGCAGGGGCACCGCTGAGGGAAAAAGTTTCCGGATCATTGGCAGTGGAGAGAAAATTATTTTTGGCATTCAGAGAAAATCCCGCAGCGCAATTTTTCTTCAAAGTCTCTGTAAAAACGGGTGGGTTCACATCGACTCGGATTGTGAGATCAAACTCCGGTCCCTCTCCACCTCCAGGGACGGGGGAGCCATCCGCGGATGCATTGTTTGCCCTGAGGCCGACAACCGTAATTCCTTTTCCGGAGACAGGAGTCCCCGAGATGACCCCTGAGGATGTGTTCAGGCTCATGCCGGTTGGCAACGAGCCGCGAGAGACGGAAAAGGCCGACGGGGCTACCACCGTGGAGGTTAAGGTCGTTGTGATCACGTAAGGAGTGGCATTCGTCCTGTTCAAAATTGTGTAAACAGGCGCGCTATTGATCGTCGGTCGGAGGGTATTGACGGTGATCACTTGGCTGACAGAGGAAGTCGCCCCGCTTGCATCGACCGCTGTAATTGTGCTTGTGCTGATCGTTCCCCCGACCGTCGGCGATCCTTGAATCACGCCACTGGAGTTTATGGAGAGTCCGGTTGGAAGGTTGGATGCGGTGAAACTGGTGGGTGAGTATCCCGCCGTCACTGTTGGAACAGGGGAGTTGGAGGACGAACCTGCGGTGAAGGTCAACGAGGGATAGGTAAGGGTGGGAGAGTTGATCGTCAGGGTGAACTGTCCGGCACCAGTCGCACCATTGTAAGCGGAGATTGGAATAATCCGGTTCGTGGCAAGCTGGGTCGGCATTCCGGAAATAACCCCCGTGTTGGTGTTGACAGAGAGTCCGGCGGGCAGATTAGAGGCACCGTAAGAGGTAATTGGGGGGTTGGTCGCCGCGTTGGTCGCAACGATAGTGTATGCATTCGTATAAGAGACTCCGGCAAAGAGGCTCACAACGTTTGTTGTCGTCACAATGACGGGGGGACTTCCAGCGGCAGCGGAAAGCGTCAAGGTGAGGGTTTGAGTACTTGTAACCGTACCCCCAAGCGATTGCAGAAGGATCGGATAGCTTCCCGCCGTATCATTTGGGACGCCTGAGATCAGGCCGGTGACGGTGTCGATCTGCAACCCATTTGGTATGCCGGTTGCCGCATAGGAGATTGGCCCGTTGTTGGCGAGAATCTGGTAGCTAAAAGGGGAGCCGTTGGTCGCGCTGGCCGTGGAGGAGCTAATGATACCAAAAGTTTGATTGAGCGGGGTACTGCGGAAAAAACCGCTAAAGTTAGGATTGTTTTCCAGCGCAATTTCACCCCAAGTTCCAAAAAATAGCTCAAAAAACGTAAGGCCAGTTGGACTGGCGTCTAAAGCGATAGATAGGAGGCTATCGTCACCTTCTGGGAAGTTGGGGCCAGAAATTGCATTGACCCCTGGCCGAAAGATTAGCATCTCCGTTGCGCTCTCGACGGTTGACTCATTAAAAATGAGAAGAAAAAGGCTGGGGGTGTTAGAAAAAGTCGGAGCAAATGTGTAACTCTTAATAAAATCGACCGCATTATTGGTAGATGTAGTGGCATTGGTCGCGCTGCTATATTCTCGTCCGACAAAGTTCACTCCTCCCTGCAAGACAGCTCCCTCCGCAAACACTGTGAAAGAACTAGTCAAATTACTTCGTGTTGTACTGGCATTCGTTGAGAAAATAGAAGCAAGAGAGTTGCCCCCCCCTGTGTCAGGGCGGGTCGTCTGATTCGTTTGGCCTAAATTCGAGTCAAAACTTCCTACCCATACAAGCCCGTTTGTAATTTGATTCGTGTTTTGGGATGAATAGAGAAGGCTTAATGTTTCCAAAGAGATGGTCACCCCTTTTACCGAAGTGGAAGAAAGGGCGAATATGGAAAGCAACATCAGTAAAGCCCAACCCGCCCCATGACAGGTGTTGCGGCGAAAGCCAAATGTGTTTGTGTCAAAGACCATCAGATAAACAAAGCCCGAAATGAGGAAAAATCTAGGGACCAAATCATGTGCCATCAAATTGTCACATTCAAATTTCTCAATCCATCTGGATCGAATCGCGGATATTATCAGCCATTCCTCTGAACCGATTTTTGCCCCACTTTTTTCTTGGCCTAAATATGGCGAAACTGTGTCAGATCCGCTTTGCAATCTGCAAACTATTGCAAATCAATGGCCCCCCATGTTTTCTGTCACGAAATTGTCACAAAATAGTAGTGGAAAAAAAACAATCTCAAGCAAGGATGTTTTTGTGAACAGTCAACTTTTTCAGAACAACAACAAAGGAGATAACAAAAATATGAATAGCACATCAATCCGTTTAACCACCGTTTCACTCACACTCGCCATGGCAATACTCGCGATGGCATCGGCCACCACCCAAGCCGCCGATATTGGCACCACCTATCTTCAACTCCCAATTTCCCTGGAGTCTGGCAAGCAGAAGGTCGTGGGAGCCGTCTTGGCTAGGCCAGTCCTCAAAAAAGCCGAGGTCGTGTCAGCCGTATCAAGTGGAAATGTATTTACCTCAAGTGAGTCACTCGCAGCCTACGTGCCCGTGACTACAGCTATTGCAGGTTTTACCGGTTCGGATTATCAATTGGCACCGGCATCGGACGACCACTATATCGTTGAGTTCACCTCGGGACCGCATACTGGCTTGCTCAAGCGGGTCACCGCAATCTCCGGCACTTCTGTCACAGTCAGCGGTAATTTGCCCGTGATCGATGCAGGTACGCGATTTGTTCTCCGCAAGGATCACACCTTAGCCAGCTTATTCGGCGATCAAACCAGCGCCACCGCATCAGGAATCCTTGCGGGATCCGCCGCCGGTTCAGCCGATCAGTTCGGAATCTTCAACGCAAGCGGCAAACTGGTACGCTTTTTCCTCAGGTCTGGCGCAGGTTGGAGAGATTCGGCAGACCGCAACGGCGTCAATCGTAACCATGTCCGCGTCTCCATGGGAACTGGAGTATTGATGCTTCCTGCGGGCAACAAAACGATCTATTTGAATGGAGAGTATCGCGGGACACGTTCCAAAATCAGCATCACGGAAGCGAATTCATTCCTCGCCAATCCCTATCCTGTCGCCGTAACTCTGGCGAATTCTGGCCTGGCCGGTTACCTCTTAAAAGGGAGTGCGGCGGGTTCTGCGGATCAGATCCGCTTCATGGAATCAGGGAAATTCATTCCGTATTTTGCCAACAACTCGAGCGATTTTAAACTCGCATCCAACCGGACCGGCCCATCTCAGAGTGCAAAAGAGATTGCGCCCGGAGAAGGATTTGCCGTACTCAAGGCAGGCTCAACCGCACGGGATGTTGCCTGGGCACCTCAATATCTTGCTCAGTAATCACGTAAAACAACCTCACCCCAATTAAGGTAAAATCATGTTAAACAAATCAAAATTGGTTCTGGGCGCTACTCTAGTGGCCATGGCAGCCAACTCTTCTTGGTCCGCAGACGTGGTAGTTAGTTTAGATCAAATTGTTCCGATTTATTCTAGCAGCTCGTTTTCCACGGCAATCGTGAACAGTGCGGCCACCATCCAAATTGGTAAAATAGGTGTATCCGAGAGCTCTCTTGCCTTTGGCTCTCGGGCAGCCTTTGATACCTTCTTGGGGTCGGCCGCTTGGTCAAGATATGGCAGTTCGGTGCCGTACATCTTTGACGGGAGCTACAAATTTACGTCGGGTTTTGAGCCGTTCGTGGAAAATTATGGCTCCACCTCCGCCACACTTCCCGAGCAACCTTATCAACTGTATGTCGCTATCACATCAGGCTCGGATCTGTTTGGAATGTACACCTGGCGTGGCGACGGCGGGCAAGTCAGCCGATTTGCCTTAACCGCTGACGACGAGCCGTATTTCTCAATGGAGAACATAGGCAGCACTGGTGGCGTTTTGAATATGGTGGCGGTTAATGATGGATTAGGATCTGTCAGAGTTCAGGGGGGTATATATGGTGAGCAGGATTATGTTGCATCTGCCATTTCCTTGATACCTGAACCTAGCAGTGGTTCTTTGCTCCTTTTGGGTGCCTTCTCGTTAGCTATCGTCAATCGCCTTGGTAAATCTACCAGAATAGTCAAAGCTTAACTTAAACAATAGAAAGGATACTACTACATCATGAAAAACATTAAAATCGCATTAATCGCAATTACGTTGGCAGGAGGTTTACTTTTTAGCGCATCCGCGGCTGAAGGGGAGTACTCTATCACTAATGATTTTCCAATCCAAGGAATCGACGCAGGTCGCCTTTGGGTGGGCAACTTCGGCACGAATGGAGGTTCTCTCCTTAGCAAGTCGCAAGTCGAATCTGCCGATTGGTTCCAGTTATTCTCGACATTTCGGCCTAACACCAGCTTTGAGCTGAGCGGGGGCTTGCTAACCGGTTTGACCAATGGTGAGCGTACTGGTCTCTTCCAGCTGGGTACTGCCATCAGTTATAACGATGAAGGGGGCATTCAAGGCTACACACCAGACACCGCCACCCAATTCGCTGGGCAAGACTTGTATTTCTTCGCCCTCAACTCGACTGCTACAACCTGGAACTCGACTCTTCTAGGTAACACCTACCAAGCACTCCTTTTGGGGATGCTCTCCGGTTTCAGTGATGGGGAGGCAGCATCGGGACTTAGCTCATACGATATTTCGGCGAATCCAGCTGGTGTGAACACCACCATCATCGGGAGTGGATCTGCTACAACTATCGTCTCCGCTACAGTGCCTGAACCGGCCACGGGTTCTCTTTTACTTCTTAGCGTCGCAGCTGCGCTCGCAGCACGCCGCAGGAAAGTCTGAATTAATTAAAAAAATAAGGAAATCAACACAATGAATAAACAAATCCTATCAATCCTCACCGCCGGACTGGCTTTAGTGTCCGGTCTAAACGCGGCTCCCAACTTCGTCCAGATTGCGACCATTCCTGGTAACACTACGATAAATGGTACCAAAGTTACCCTGATTAAGACCAGCCAACGTTGGACCGCTGACAATGTCTACATTCTTAGCAACCTGACCTTCGTGGAAGCACCAGCCGTGCTCACCATCGAGCCCGGAACCATCATCCGAATGGAACAGAAACTGAGCGGTGGTACCTCGATCACTGATCCTGCCGATCCCGGCACCTTGATCATCTGCCGTGGCGCCAAGATCGTGGCCAACGGCACAGCGGAATCACCGATCGTGTTTACCTCGATCGATGATCCTTACGTTGCGGGCGGTGCAGCCACCATCCCAACGACTGAAAACGGATCAGCCCTCTCTGCTAAGAGCTATGCGGGCAATTTCCGCTTCAGCCGTGATTCACTTTGTGGCGGGTTGATTGTACTGGGCAAATCCAACCTTGGGTTTGGTGCGCCTGGTTCAGCTGGTGGATTAACTGTTGCCTTGTCGAATGGTGGTTCTGGATATTCTGTTACTACACCTCCTTCTCTTACAGTTAATGGCGGCACGTCTACCTCATCAATCGCTGGTTCTAGTGGTCTGGCAGCAAATGGTGGGACAGGGGCGGGCGATGTGGTACTTGTAATGAACCCAACTGGAGTGGCAAGTGTATCAGTTAGCAATGGTGGTATTTTCACAGGTGTACCATCTGCAACCTTCGCTAGTAGCAACGATAGGGCAACTTGTTCCGTGCAAAATCGTAGGTTAGCTGATTTGCCTGGCACCGACGGCCAACTCGGTACAGCAGATGATGTACCGCAGTACGAAATTACTGGTATTACTGTAACTAAGAGTGGTGGTGGATACTATGCAAACGCAGGTTCATCCGGCGGGCCAACTCTCACCTTTAGCCCGACACCAACAAGCGCACCCACCACGACTGTAACCCTCCAAACAACATCAGTTGCGGCGGTCACACTCAAAAAACCTGGTGTCTACACTGTTGCGCCTACTATTACCATTGCCGCTCCGTCCTCTGGCACAACGGCGACAGTTACTGTTGGTCTCGCTGGTGCAATTGAAGATCCCAAAGCATCACCTCTTACCTCAGGTGTAGGATCCAACTTTATTGAGGGCTTCCAAACGATCGACGGCGCAACCCTCGGCCAAGGGAGCGGTTCAATCTATGGCGGTACAGATGATAACGATAACTCGGGTCTCATCCGCTTTGCCTCGATCCGTTACGGTGGCTTTATTTTGTCGCCTAACAACGAAATCAACGGTTTGACCACAGGTGCTACAGGTCGTGGCACCTACTTCGAATTCATCGAAGTGGTCAACAATGCGGACGACGACTTCGAGCATTTCGGTGGCCTTTGCAACATGAAGTATGTTGCCGGGTTGTTCGGTGGTGACGACGGAATCGACATCGACCAGGGTTACCGTGGCAAAATCCAGTTCGCTCTCCAAGTCCAGAATAACAAGCACCCATTGAACGTAACGTCAGGGGATACTGGCCGAAGCAGCAGCAACGTTGGTGATAACCTTGGGGAGTTCGACGGTTCCGAATCTCCCAACACCAGCAAGCCCTACTCGGTTTGGACGATGTTCAACTACACGGGTATCGGGGTCGGGTACGGCCTAAATTCGACGGATAGATCTGGCCCTAACTTCAAGGACAACGCAGGTGGTAAAGTGTTTAATTCCCTGTATGTGAACGCGCCTAAGGGTGCCGTACAGATTCAAGGAACGGCCACTCAACAATCCGGTGCTCATGCGATCGCCAGGTTCCAAGAAATTAGAACCAGTGGCGGTGAGTTCAATGAGTTGAATGGAACTGGTTCTGCTTCTGAGCCCGATGCCATCCTGAACTTTGTTACCTGGATGTGCTGCGGTTTAAACTCCACCACCGACGTAGCTACTGATGCGCAGCTCTTCCCGGCCACCAGCCTTCGTACAAGCAGCGGTGGGTCGGCTATTAACGATGCGAACATCGTTGCGAAGATCAAGACCAACAACGGAAACAATATTTTCCAAGGAGCCATCGACCTGGTCAGTATCGATGTGTTCGCGTTGGATCCTCGGCTGAAGGCCAGTGTTGCGAGCCGTAACAACGGTGTGAGCCCCCGTACAGGAGTTAGCTCTGTTGGTTCTGGTACTGCAGGTGCAGTCGCTGGTGCGGTTGATCGTGGCACATTCTTCACGGATAATACCTTCCGTGGTGCCATGAAAGATTGTAACTGGCTCAACGGCTGGTCTCTCTTAAACGAGTGGGGCACCATGAGCGAAGCCAACAATACCTTAGTTCCCGATGTCACTCTCGACCGGGCAAGTGGGAAGCTTATGGTTAAGTTCCCAGGGGTGGTAGGTGTGCAGTACTCTGTGGAAACCTCCACGGATAACAAAACATTCACACCGAAGCAGACGATCACTGGTGCTGCTAGCAATACTGTCGATTTGGGTGCATCGACTGCGCTCACATTCGTCCGCGTATTGCCTCTCTGATTTAGATTCTGAAGTACTGAGAAGGGGGGCTGGTCATCCAGCCCCCCTTTTCTTTAATATCCTATGATGAATTTTGCCTTCCTATTATTGGCCACTGTCCTTCTGGCAGGGTGTGGATCTTCACACCAGGATCCCATGGCCAAACTTTCCCCCTCAGTGGACGCATCCATTCAACTACTGCCAAAAATTACCGACGATATTGATAGAAGGGGCTTCTACACGGAAAAGATTGCGGAAACAGTTGCCTTGGAGGGATATCTGAACAAAGCAGTCGAGGTGGTTAGCTTTGACCCTTCTGCTCACGGCCCGTACACTCTCTATTCAATCGCCATCCAAATGGCCCGTAAGGGTGACATCTCAGCGGCGCGCACTATTGATCGCAAGGCACAAACTTTAGCCAAGGATAAAGGACATACAGATTCTCGTATGGTGATGATCCAAGCCGCCATTGCTAAAGCTGCGCTGGCGGACGACTCTGGCGCGGAGCGAGCGCTTCAAGCAATTTCCACACCTTATGACCAAAAGGAGGCTGAGACAGGGGTGATCGCCGAAAAGATTCGTTCCGGACGTCTCACTACTGGAGTTACGACCCCTTTGGCTACACCTGCTATAACCGAGGCATGGTGTGCTCGTGCGTTGAAAGCTGCGCCATCGGACAGAAAACAATTTTTGGATAATGCTGTTTCGAATGCGCGGACCACATTCCCAATACAGCGCCCACGTCTTTTGGGTCTTTGTGCTGAAACTGCGCGTACACTTGGTCTGAAGGAAGAGGCTTCTGGCTATTTGTCAGAGGCAGTTGCGGCAAGTGCCATCCTATCGGATTTAATTGAGGACGGGCCTATTGAGAAATCGAAGCTCGCAGCAATTTTAGCTGATTTTGGAAAAAAGGATGAAGCGAGAGAGATCCTAGACAAAGCGAGGGTCGCAAGCCGTCTTCCAGCTTCTTTTTTTCAACCACCTGCGTTGGCAAGGGTAGCGGAGGGGTACTTGAAACTAGACGACAGAAAGAAAGCTGATGAGGTATGGCTGGAAGCGGCACAGAACGCCAAGGGCCACGTACACCCAAACGCAAGAGTGATTAACTCGATCGAGATATACCTCAGTCACGTACGGGCTGGAGTCGAGCCATCTGCAGATGTCGCAACGGTGCTGCAGGCGATCGAGCGTGGCGAAGGCGGGGATGGCGTTATGACTGTTTCACCTGAAATTGAGCAGGTAAGGAATCGCTACATAAAGCAAGTAACTAACGAGTCTAAGAAAAAGGGACCCACCCCTAACAAATCTTCTCCAACAGAAAAAAGTAAATAGTTTTAAAATCGACCTCTGCCGTGAACCAAAAGGCACTTCCATTACTGGAGGTACGTACCACCACCTCTGACCCCCAATTCAAAAAACACCCCTCCAAGCATCTGGCTTTCAACGAATTACACGACCTCTGACCCCACATAAACAATTGCAGATCATGTCCTTACATGCCAATTTTTTCATATACACCTCTGACCCCACATTTCAAAAATTGCCTTTTAAAACACTGGAAATCAACAATTTGCAACACCTCTGACCCCATATAAGTAATTGGCGGATAGTAATTTAAGAGGCCGTTTTTTGGGGGTTAAAAAAAGTTTGGAATGACCGCATCCTTTGATGATTTTCGCAGTTTAATTAGTTATGGCGAGAAAGCGCAGATGCATTCTTCCGGGGGCGTATTATCACGTCTGCAATCGGGCAACGGAAAAGAGGGTTTTATTTCAGACCCCTGCGGATTTTGACCTGTGGGTAAAGACCCTGCGCGAGGCTCTAGAAATATTTCCGCTTAAGATCCATGCCTTTTGTGTGATGCCAAATCATTGGCATATGCTCGCGAGTTCTCCCTCTGCGCCGACTTTTACCAAAGCGATGCAGTGGCTCGGCGCCACTCACGCAATCCGCTGGAGAAAGAGAGCGGACAGTGTGGGCAAAGGGGCTGTTTATCAGAGCCGCTATCGTTGCCATCGAGTCAAACCCAACCAGGTTTTCTGGATCGTGGCCCGTTACATCGAACGCAACCCAGTCCGAGCTGGGCTGACGGAATCTCCCTACAGCTGGGACTGGTCCAGCGCAGGACAAAAAAACGGACTCTCGATCCCTATCAACGAATGGCCGTTGGCAAAACCTGAAAAATGGGAGGAGTTTCTAAGACGTGGCGGAAATCCAGTCGAAGAAGCCAAAGTTCGTGAAGCACTGACCCGAGGTCTCCCTCTTTATAAACCAAGCAACCTTTAACCCCTGAATTTCCCAATCCCTAATCTCGATAAATTGTCACAAAAAAATCACAATAAAGGGGTTGAGAGATGGTTTCGAGATAACCAAATTTAGATAATGGAATTTATTAAATTTTTCTTTGGGTCGAGAACAGTCAGACACAAGGGCTCTGGAGTTCCAAGTGGCAGGTTGCTTGAAGTCCGGGCAGTGTTTTTCCTTCTCATAGCCCTCCTTTTGGGAATCGCAGGTTGGACCTGGATGAAGAAGGCGGAAAACTACTCCTACACATCCCCAAAAATCGAGCAGATCTCAACGGCAGCAGGCAAGAATTCGGAGGAGCCGGCCCCGAAGAGGGCGAAACTGTTTTGACAAATGAGCTGTAAAACATAGTATTACAGGATGATCAAGGCGATTACGAAAATTGGAAATTCGCAGGGCATCATTTTTGATTCAGCCCTGATGGAGTTGGCCCATCTGAAGGTAGGGGATGAGGTCACGATGAGTTATCATGAGGGCGGCTCGATTGTCCTCACTCCGATCCATCCGCGAATCTCCAAAGAGGTAGTTTCTGGAGTCATCGAAAAAACGATGAAGGACTATGCCAAGACGATGAAGAAGTTGGCGTGAGTGCTACGCCAGAAAACTGTTTTCATCTCACGGTCGAAATTGTCAGGGAGATCCACCAGTCGGCCATCCGTGACTTTGGTGGATCCGACGGAATACGGGAAAATGCTCTGTTGGAGTCGGCTGTGGCCGCTCCTCAAGCGACCTTCGGAGGGAAATCGATTTACGAGTCCCTGACGGAGATCGCGGGAGCTTATCTTTACTATATTTGCCGAAACCATCCTTTTCTCGACGGGAACAAGAGAACAGCATTGGGCGCCTGCTTAGTTTTCCTGCGTCTGAACGGAGTGGAAACAAAATCGGACGGGCCGGAGTGGGAACAGCTGGTTTTGGATGTGGCAGCGAGTCGGATCGACAGGGAGGAGACGACGAAGAGATTAGTGAAGGTGTTGGCCTAGTATCTTACATTTAAAAGGTATAGGCATTCAGCGCCCTACTTCGTCCCGGGGTTACGGGACTTCGAAGGGCCGAGAATTTAGTATCTAACGTTTAAAAGGTACAAGCCTTCAGCGGGTGCGGTGGGCGGGGCAGTCGAGCGGGAGCGGGAGTGAAGAATCTTTTTGAGTTCGACGGGGGTGAGTCGACCTTGGCCGACCTTGACGAGTGCGCCGACCAGATTCCGAACCATTCGATAAAGAAAGCCGTCCCCCTCAAAGGTTAGCTCCAAAACACCGCTCTTTTTCTTCACGATCCGAATGGAGCGGATATTGCGAATAGTCGATTTTCGCTCGTATCCAGGGTTGGACGTAAACGCAGCAAAGTCGTGTTTCCCAGTGAGAATCTTGGCGGCTTTGCGCAATGGGGTGAGATCGAGGGGGCGTGGGACGTGCCAGGTCCGACCGATTTCGAGAGGGTGAAGAGGATCGGTGTTGGCGATTCGGTATAGGTAGGATTTTCCTTTGGCAGAGAAGCGGGCGTGAAAGCCCGGTTTCTCACGTCGGACGGAGAGGACTCGGACGCCTGCAGGCAGATGAAAGTTGAGAGCTTTCGCGAGAGTGGCAGGTGGATGAAGAGGGGGAATTTCGCAGGAGGCAACTTGACCAAGGGCGTGAACGCCCCGATCGGTTCGGCCGGATCCTGCAACGGCGACTGGGCGGTTAAAGATTTTCTGAAGGGCTTTCTCGAGTGCGAGTTGGACGGTGGGATCGGGATCTTGGCGTTGCCAACCGAAGAAGTCTTCTCCGCGGTAGGCGAGAAGGAGACGGTGCGGAACCGTCTTCATCCAGGGATCAATGCTTGCCGTCTTGGAGCCAGAGATCGTCGAAGTAGTAGGTGAAGCCAGCAAAACCACCGTACGCGTTCACCCCTTCGTTGCGGGCAGAGGTGTTAGCGTTCGAGATGTGTTGGAAAGCGCCCTCGATATTGAAGCTGAAGTTATCGTCGATGAGGAATTTCAGACCGCCTGAGAATTGCGGGGTGAACTCCCAATTGCCCCCAATGGCATCCTGGTTCGACCAGTTTCTGGCGTTCGTGTAGACGATACCAGCTCCGCCCTGAACGTAAGGAACCACGATCCAATTGGGCTGAACGAAGTTGTAGCGGACGAGTCCTGTGATTCCGACCATGTAGGTTCCAAAGCTGTGCCAGATATAGGAGCCTGTGGTTTCGAAGATGCCTTCAAAATTTCCACGGAGGGGACTATCGATATCAGCGCAAGGGCCCCAAGAGTTGGGGGAGTCGAGCATCCAACCGAGGCGGATGTTATTCTGTTGGTAGTTGAAAACAGGAGCGGTGGGACCTAGTCCGCAGGGAGAGAACAGGGCGCCTGCCATAAATTCCAGGGTGATCCGGTCTTCGACAAAGATTTTAGAAACGGCGTCGCCAGTATCCTCCATGGGGGAGAGCCGGGTCGGGGCATTTGTGGCGGTCAGGACTTCCTTGGGCACGGAAGTCGGGCTGCTCTGCTCCATTTGAGCAGAAAGAGGGGCAACGATTGCGAATAAAACGGAGAATAAGTAGTGAGTTTTGCTCAAAATACGACTGGGCTTCATTATTTTGTAACTGAGGTGCACCCTTCTTGACTAGAGAAGGGGGGTGTTTCGGTCAAGGTATTGTTGGAGAATAAGAGAGGCAGAGGAGCTATCGACTTTCTTACGCAACTGCTTCTGATTCAAACCTATACTAGAGAGCTGTTTAGAGGCTTGGGCGGTGGTGAGTCGCTCATCGATGGGGGTGATAGGAAGAGAAATGGACTTCTGTATTTGGGCGATAAAATCCCTGACTTTTTGGGCAGAAGGTCCGTATGTGCCGTCCATATTTCGGGGCATCCCGATGACTAGACCTGTAATCTGGTGGGTCTCGATTAACGCGGTCATGGCGGAGATGACTTGTGAGGGGGATTTGTTATCTAAAAAAGGGAGGGGGGTGGCGAGAATTCCTATTGGGTCGGAGAGGGCGAGGCCGATGCGGACGGTTCCGTAGTCGATGCCTAGGAGACGGTTCACGCGGAGTGAACCGCCTGTGCGATCGGCCGAAGAAAGGCGGTGATTTCCGGGATTAGCTGAGGGGAGCGACCGAGTTTGGCGATTCGATCGACAATCGCACTGCCGACGACAACGCCGTCGGCAAGCGAGGCGACTTGGCCGGCTTGTTCGGGTGTAGAGATGCCAAAGCCAACACAGACGGGAAGGGAGGTCGATTTTTTGAGGAAGGAAACTTTTTCACCGAGGGTGGTAGGGAGGCTTTGCTGCATTCCGGTCACACCTTCACGGGAAACATAGTAGACAAAGCCAGAAGCGGCGGAGACGAGCGAACGAACACGGGCTTCGGGTGTGGTGGGGGCAACCAGAACGATGCGACGCAGGTCGCCTCCGGGTGGAAGGTCGCGCGCAGCTTCCTCGGGGGGGAGGTCCAGAAGGAGAAGGCCATCCGCTCCCGCTTGGACGGCGTCCGACTCAAACTTTTCCCGCCCATATGCGAAAACGGGATTGTAGTAGGTGAAAAGCACGAGGGGGACATGACACTTTTCTTTTCGTAGCTGGGCGATGAGTTGAAGAACTTTGGGCAATGTAGTGCCTGACTCGATTGCGCGCTGGCATCCAAGTTGATTCACGATGCCGTCGGCAAGGGGATCGGAGAAGGGAATGCCAAGTTCGATGATATCTGCTCCTGCATCAACAAGGGCAGGGACCAGACGGGCGGTAGTGGCGAGATCGGGATCACCGGCTACGAGGTAGGCGACCAGGGCTTTGCGCTTCTCTTTTTTGAGACGGGCGAAGAGGTCGTCGATCCTTTGGGGGGAACTCATCTTGGAAGGCATTGTGCCAGAGATAGGCCAAGCTTCACGCGGGAAAATCGGTTTCGCCCGAGGCAATCTTTTGGAGTGACCCATCGGGAAGGCGGAGGTGGAGGTGGCCTGAGTCGTCCAACGTCTCGGCAGTTCCCGTCAGAATGGTAGTGCCAACACGAATGGAGAGAGTTCGACCGAGTTGAAAGCAGGCTTGGCGCCAATCTTCCATCGCCTCAGGGGTTGGCTGATCAAGACGGCGGGTTAAGTTTTCGAGAAATGCGGCAAGCATCTGGCTGCGCGGGATTCTTTGGCGGGATGCTTGGAAGAGGGAGATGGCAGAATCTTTGAGTTCAGGTGGAAAGTCGTCTGTTTGATGGTGAAGGTTCAGGCCGAGTCCGAGAAGCGCGAGCGGGGGTTGATTCAACCGAGAAATCGTTTCAACAAGAACGCCGGCGAGCTTGCGATTTTTGAGGAGGAGGTCGTTGGGCCACTTCAGCGCGGGCTCGAGTTGAGTCAGGGCGCGCACCGCATCTGCGGCGGCGAGGGAGGCGAGTAGAGAAAGAAGGGGAAGTTGCGAAGAGGGGACTTCCAGAAGAATGGAGACCCAAAGTCCAAGTGGGTTTTCAGACAGCCACGGTTTTCCGGGGCGTCCGTGGCCTTTGGTTTGGACCTCGGCAGCCAAGACTGCAGGTGCGGGTGGAAGCTGGGTGCGGAGGATCTCCTGCGTAGAGGTGCAGGTTTTGAGGATCGTCGTGCGGCGGTGGAAGGGGGAGTTGGGCGAGAGAAGGAGGTCGACGTGAGCGGCCTCGAAGGGATCGGAGAGGGGGGCGGGTTTAGAGGGAGAAATTGCCGTAGAAGTTAATCTTCGGCTCTTTGAGCTTGCGGCGACGACGGACGCTGGGCTTCTCATAAGAGCGACGAGCCCGCGCATCGCGAAGGGTACCCTCGCGATCGAGCTTCTTTTTCAAGCGGCGAAGGGCCTTGTCGACCGATTCTCCGCGTTTGAGTCGAATTTCAACCATGAGGAGAAATCGTATCTGAAAGTCGGGGCGAGGGGAAGTCGGGATTTTTACCGCTTTTTCTGGTTGGGTTGGGGAAAGCGGGAGGATTTCTCTGGAAGAAGGAGAAAGAGGAATCAGATTGGTGGATGGTGAGCTCTTCCTTCGTCCATCTACACTGTCACTCGGAGTACTCCCTATTGGATGGGGCCTGTCGGATGCCTGAGTTGGCGGCCCGGGCGAAGGAGTTGGGGCAGCCTGCGCTGGCTTTGACCGACCATGGAAATCTGTATGGGGCGATTGAGTTTTACGAGGCGGCAAAGGAGGAGGGCATTCAGCCGATCGTGGGGTGTGAGGTATACATCGCGCCTGGGGATCGCTTTGAGAAAAAGGCCTCGGCGGGGGGTAAGGATGCGAATTTTCATCTGATTCTGCTGGCGAGGAATTTGGAGGGGTACCGAAACCTGATTCATCTGGTTACGGCGGCTCATCTGGAGAGCGTCTATTACAAGCCACGGATCGATAAGGCTCTGTTGGCGAAACATTCGGCAGGCTTAATCTGCACAAGTGCTTGTTTGAAGGGGGAGATTGCCGCGGCGTATCTGGAGGGAAGAGAAGCGGATGCGCGAAAGATCTTTCACGAGTATCGGGAAATATTTCCGGCGGGAGATTTTCTTTTGGAAATTCATAACCACGGGCTGCCTGAACAGGCGAAGATTCGGGAGTTCTACCGGGCCTTAGGCAAGGAGACGAAAACTCCTCTGGTGGCAGCGAATGATGTTCACTACGTCCGCAAGGAGCAGTCGGTCACGCAGGAGATCCTTGTATGTATTTCGACGAACGGAAAGTTGAATGATCCGGAGCGAAAAATGAAATCGTACGGGCCGGAGTTTTATCTCAAAGAGAGCGAAGCGATGGCCAAGCTGTTTGCGGATTTCCCCGGAGCCTGCGAGCAGACTTTGGCGGTGGCGGATAGGTGTAAACTGGAGTTTGAGCTGGGCGGAAATAAGTTTCCTGCCTTTCCCGTTCCCGAGGGGATGACGCGAGAGAGCTATTTTAGAAAACTTTGCCAAGAGGGACTCCGGAAAAGGTATGGAGAAAGAGCGGGTTCCGACAAGGAGCTCACGGAGAGGCTGGAGTTTGAGATGGGGGTTATCGAGAAGACAGGATTCGTGAGTTACTTTCTAATCGTCTGGGATTTTATCGATCATGCAAAAAAGAAGGGGATTCCCGTGGGGCCAGGGCGAGGGAGTGCGGCTGGCAGTTTGGTTTCTTATGTTTTGGGGATTACGGACCTCTGCCCGATTCGGTATGGATTGCTGTTTGAGAGGTTTCTGAATCCAGAGCGGGTTTCGCCTCCCGACATTGACGTGGATTTTTGTCCCGATCGACGAGAAGAAGTGATCGCGTATGTGCGCAATAAGTACGGGGAGCGTGCGGTGGCGCAGATCATCACTTTTGGGACGATGGGGGCGAAGATGGCGGTGCGGGATGTGGGTCGGGTGATGGGAATGAGTTTTGGGGAGACATCCCGAATCGCCGATCTCATCCCCAAAGTGCCTGGGGCAAAACTGGCAGATGCGTTGAAGCAGGTGCCAGAGCTCAAAAATCTAGCCCAGGAGGATTCTGTGAAGCCTGTAATTGAGGCGGCACTTCAGCTGGAAGGGATGGTGCGGCAAAGCGGGACTCACGCGGCGGGTGTGGTGATTGCGGATCGGGATTTGACGGACTATCTGCCGTTGACGCGGGACGACACGGGTGCGGTGATGACGCAATTTTCGATGGGGGCGGTTGGAGATATTGGATTACTGAAGATGGATTTCTTGGGATTGAAGACTTTGACGGTGATTCAGGACTGTTTGGCCTTGGTAGAAAAAACAACGGGAAAGAAAATGACTCCGGAAGAGATACCCTTGGATGATCCAAAGACATTCGCGCTGCTAAATCGGGCAGAAAACGTGGGGGTGTTTCAGGTTGAGTCGCCTGGGATGCGAAGAACGTGTGCGATCTTTGATTTGAAGGGGATTGGGGATCTGATTGCTTTGATTGCGCTGTATCGCCCTGGTCCGATGGATCTGATTGACGAGTATGTGAAGCGGAAGAAGGGGAAAAGCCAGTTCACCTACGAGCATCCGTTGTTGGAAAAAATCAGTGCGGAGACGTACGGAGTTTTGATTTATCAGGAGCAGGTCATGGCAGCAGCACGGGTGTTGGCAGGATATAGTTTAGGGCAGGCGGATTTATTGAGGCGAGCGATGGGCAAAAAGAAGCCCGAGGAGATGGCCAAGCAGAAGGAGACCTTTGTGTTGGGGTGTGCCCATACGAATCAGATTCCGCGGTCCCAAGCCGTGCGAATCTTTGATTTGTTGGAAAAGTTTGCTGGGTATGGATTCAACAAAAGCCACAGCGCTGCCTATGCTGTTTTGTCCTGTCAGACGGCGTACCTGAAGGCCAACTATCCGACGGAATACATGGCTTCCCTGTTGTCCCATGAGTTGGACAACACGGACAAGATCGCGCTCTTTACGGCGGAAGCACAGAACATGGGAATCGAGATCCGGCCACCGAGCGTGAACGACAGCGAGAACAAGTTCACGGTAGAGCCGAACCGAATTCTTTTCGGTTTGGGGGCGATCAAGAACGTGGGGGCGGCTTGTGTGGAGGCGATTCTGGTGGCGAGAAAGGAGAGTGGGAAATTTGTTTCGATCGAGGACTTTTGTTCGCGGGTGGATTACAAGGCGATGAACAAGAAGGCGGTGGAGAGTTTAATTCGGTGTGGAGCGTTCGATGAAGTCAGTCCGAACCGGGCTTGGTTGGCGACGAAAGTGGAAGGGGCATTAGCTTTAGCTGCATCGGCTTCACGGGACAAGGAGAGGGGACAGGGAACGCTTTTTGGTCTGATGGAGGAGTCGGCCCCAGGAGAAAAGAAAGGCACGGAGAAGGCTCCGAAGGATTTTCCCGATTGGCCGAAGCGGGACAAGTTAAAGGCGGAGAAGGAGCTATTGGGATTTTATGTGACGGGTCATCCGGCAGATGAGTTTGAAGCAGATCTGCGGGCATTTCGGACTTTGAACCTAGGGGAGCCGGATGAGATGCAGAGTGGAACTGTGGCTCGTTTAGCCGGAGTCGTGACAGCGATGGAGGTGCGATTGACGCAGAAAGATAAGAAGCCCTATGCGAGGGTCATGTTGGAGGATAAGACCGGGAGGATGGAGGTGATGATTTTTCCCGACCTCTACAGGGAGGCAGGAGTATCGTTAAAAGTGGGAAGTCCGCTTGTGGTTGGGGGTTCTGTGGATACGGATGCGGAGGAGAGAGTGAGATTAAGGACATCCGAGTGCATTACCTTAGAGGCCGCGATGGCAAAACTTGTCACGCATGTGTATTTGCTCCCCACGAAAGAGGATCTGGCGGGGGAAAAGATGGCAAAGGTGAAGGAGATTGTGGAGGCGCATTCGGGAGACGTGCCTGTGAGACTTGAGCTGGAGCTTGAGGGGAAGAAAGTTTTAATGGAGGCAGGGGTGCAGATGCGAATTCGGCCAACGTTGGCAGGGATTGGAAAATTACGGGAGGTGTTGGGTCCAGACCGAGTGAAGTTAGCGGTACAGGCGATTGAGGTGCAAAAGCCGAAGTGGCAAACGCGACGAGCCCAAGCGGCAGGTGGTTAAAACTGATTGAGACGATCGAGAAGGGCGCGGAGTCTGCCCAGATTACGTCGGTTAAAGGGAACGCAGAGTCGAGCTAAAGAGGCGAGATCAGGTTCGTTCCCTTCCTCTGGATAAGATGGGCAAGTGGTAATGAGAGTTTTGGAACGAAGAATGTCCTGAAAATCTTCATTGAGGCGGATCAGAGCCCCAGCAGGGATCTGGCGCTGAAGACGGATGATCATCACATCCCCGATGTAGCGGTAGGAGTGAAAGTTGTAGTAAAAGTTCACCACCTCGCGACGGGCAAATTCCAAATCATCCGTGACTTTGAAGAGAGTAAAGTCCTCGTCCGAGATTAGCTTATCTCCCAGCAAGTGTTCCCGTAGATATTTTTCAAAGGTCTTCCAGAAGTTGCCGCGGGGCGCGTCCACCATGATCAAAGGAATGATATTTGTTTTTCCTGTTTGCATGAGGGTGAATGATTCGAAGGCTTCATCCATTGTGCCGAAACCGCCGGGGAAGAGAGCGATGGCGTCCGAGTGTTTTACGAAATTAAGTTTGCGGGTGAAGAAGTATTTAAACGTGAAAAGCTTGTTGTCTCCGCGAATGGTTTCGTTGGGTTCCTGTTCAAAAGGAAGTTCGATGTTGAGGGCAAAGCCGTGTTGGCGACCTGCCCCTGCTTGAGCGGCGCCCATGATGCCTTCGCCCCCGCCTGTGATGACCATGTAACCCGCTTCCTGCATCAACTGGCCGAATTTGTGGGCAGCTTTATAGGTTGGAGCGGAGGGGTGGGTACGAGCCGACCCGAAAACTGATATTTTTTTTGTGCCGTGGTATGGCGCGAAGACCTTGTTCGCATCCCGAATTTCGCGCATGACTCGCTTAAACTGCTTCAGGTCGCCCAAACCCGTAGGAGTGGGGTCGAGACCTAGAACAATGGAAATCATCTCCTTAAACTGTTGCCGTTGCTCCTTAATCCCAGCGGCATCGATTAGTTGATCAATGTTGCTATCCAACGGGTTAGGCACATTTTCCCGTTTCTTAATGACAGCCTTGGATTTCACATTAGAAATGCTGACTGGGAGGATAGGCTATGGCAAATCTTTTAGAGGCAGTTGGGGCGCGGGTCGTCGTAGGAGACGGTGCCGTTGCCGCGTATCTTTATGCCGAAGGGGTGCCTCTGGGTAGAAGTTTTGAGGGATTGAACCTAACCGATCCAGATCGTGTGAGTGCGGCGCATCGGGCCTATTTGGCGGCGGGTTCGGAGGTGATCGCAACGAACAGCTTTGCGGCGAATCGATCGGCTCTGCGGCGTCACGGGTTGGAGGACAAGGTAAACGAGATTAACTGGAAAGCCGCCAAGCTGGCGTTGGGGGAAGTGGGAAAAAGTGGAGCGTGGGTGCTCGGTTGCATTGGTCCGAGTGGAATTCCCGAAGCGGAGTGGGGGGATGCGAAAGAGTTAGAGACTCTTTTTCGGCAACAGGCCGGTGCGTTGTTGGATGGAGGAGTGCACGCGATCCTTCTCCAATCATTTTCTGATTCCCGAGAGTTGATCTTGGCCATGGAGGCGGTCCGAGAACTTCACCATCTTCCGATCTTTGCCCTCTTGGCGGCAGGAAGAGAGGGAACTTTGCCTGGCGGAAAAAGCTGGGAGGAGACAACGGAGAAACTACGCCAAGCAGGGGCTGAGGGAATCGGGGTAGCGCCCGCGTTTGGACCGAGTGCGTGTGCAGGGGTGCTGAAACGAATCTCGTCAGGTCCTGGAAAAATTTTGGCGGCGTATCCAGATGCGGGTCAGCCAGAATTTTCTGAAGGGCGCTATCTTTACGCCAATCATCCGCAATATTTTGCTGAACGGATGGCGGAGCTCCCCGCGCTCGGAGTCAGCTTGTTAGGCGGGGGATCGGGTGTGAGCCCTTCCCACATCCGCGCACTGAAGGCCAAGGTGGAAGGACTCAAGCCAGCAACCCAAGCCCGAGTCGCTGTGGAACCAAAAAGGGAGGCGATTCAGATCTCGTCCGGGGCCGGGGAGAGAAAAAAAGAGGAGTCGATTCTCGATCGATTGAAGAAGGAGAGAATTGCGGTGGTGGAGTTGGATAGTCCGCGCGGGTTGGATATGGGGCCCTTTCTCAAAGCGGCAGAGGAGCTCGTGAAGGCGGGGGCGACTGCGCTCACGTTGGCTGATAATTCCCTAGCCATTTTGCGTGTGGCCAACACAGCCGCGGCGACCTTGCTTCGGGAAAAATTTGGAACGACCAGCCTGATTCACTTGGCTTGTCGCGATAAAAATCTGATTGGGTTGCAGAGTGAGCTGATGGGGTTGGCGGCCTTAGGCCATCGACATGTGCTCGCGCTTACGGGAGATCCGTCCAAATTTGGGGATCATCCTGGGGCGACTTCGGTGTACGACGTAAACAGTCTGGGATTGATCGATCTGATCCGGCAGCTGAACGAGGGAAGAAATTCGGCAGGTCGGGATGTGGGAAAAGGGGCTGAGTTTGTCATTGGGGTTGCTTTCAACCCAAATTCGAAAAACTTTGATGCTCAGGTCAAAAAGCTGGAAAGAAAGATGGAGAAGGGGGCGCACTTTGTCATGACTCAGCCTGTGTATGAGAAGTCCATGGTTCGTAAGATGAAGGACGCATTAGGGCCTTTGGGGATTCCTGTGCTTGTCGGGGTGATGCCCGTGGTGAGCTCACGGAACGCCGAGTTTCTGCACCATGAGGTGCCCGGAATTTCGATTCCCGATGCTGTACGGGAAAAGATACGGTCACTGCCTGAGGGACCGGCCCAGGCGGAGTATGGGCGGGAGGTGGCGGCGGAGTTGGCCAGGGAGGTGGCAGAACACTTTCGCGGAATTTATCTGATCACACCGATGGTGCGTTCGGGGATGACCGCACCGATTGTGAAGGAGTTTCTGAAAACAAAATGAGCGAAATGGTGATCAGCGGGACACGCCCACGCAATGTGGGTTGGTTGAGGGCGGCGGCGCTTCTGTATGGAGACTGGGGAACGAGTAAGGCGTATGTCATCGGATTGGCCGTGCTGTTGGCGGGATATGCAGCGCCTTACTATCTTGCTGGAATTATCGGACTAACTCTTCTCGTGGGATGTAACTATGTCTGGGTTTGTAAATTCTTTCCTGAAGGGGGCGGGGTTTATCATGCTGCTCGGAGGCATAGTCCGCGGTTAGGGGTTGTGGGGGCTTTGCTTTTGTTTGCGGGCTATGTGGTGACCGCCGCCATCAGCGCATATGAAGCGTACAACTATTTTGGATTGCACGAGGAGGCGACTCGCTGGGCAACATTAACAATTTTTGGTTTAGGAGTGATGAATGCGTTCGGACCACGATTGGCGGGCAGTGTGGCGGTGTACTTGGCGTTGCCTGCAGTTTTAGTGCTGCTGGGTTTATCAGGTGCAGGGTTGTTCTCGGGCCAGGAGAGAATTGTGCAGGCACCTCTGCAGGGAACCTGGGAAGGATGGACAATTTTTACGGGCATGGTGCTGGCTTTGTCGGGAGTCGAAGCCGTGGCGAACATGACAGGGGTGATGAAGGCAGATCCAGATAGTTCGCCCGATAAACCTTCGGTACATCACCAAGCGAGAAAAGCGATTGGATTGGTGATGATCGAGGTGTGTCTGATTACGGCGGTTCTGGGGCTGATGATTGCGGGGATGCCGCAAGAGTCTTTCCTTCACCCCGAAAGCTTTTTAAGGACGATGGCCAATCACTACATTAGCCCGACCTATGGCTGGGTGGTGGGTTTGGTGGTGGGATTGCTTCTTCTTTCGGCGGTGAACACGGCGATTGTGGCATCCGTAGCGCTTCTTTTCAGCATGGCACAGGATCGAGACCTACCACCTGTATTTCGAATGTTGAATCGGCAAGGTGTGCCTTGGGTTCCTCTAATTGTTTCCGTGGTTCTGCCAGTCATTGTATTGGAATCGACCCGCGGTTTGGAGGCTTTGGCCTCTTTGTATGCAATCGGAGTGACAGGAGCGATCTGCCTGAATCTGGGGTCGTGTGGTTTGGATAAAACATTGGCCATGCGGGGATGGCAAAGGGTTGTGATGATGGGAACCGCCCTTTTGATGGCGGCCATCTGGGTCACCATCGCGATCAACAAGCCTCACGCCCTGCTTTTTGCGGCCATTCTAGCCGGGGTAGGGCTGTTCTTGAGAGAGACAGTACAACGGAAAGTTGGGGAGAGGGACATGGAGCAGGAAGTTCTGGCGGTGGGATCTGGCACGCAGGTCCGGCAACCTGAAGGAGAGTTGGCAGAGGACGGGGGCAGAATCCTGGTAGCGGCGCACGGTTTAACCTCTTCGGCAAAGTTCGCGTTACAAGAGGCAAAGTTGCGGGGTGCCCGCCTTTATTTCCTTTTTGTGAGGGAGGTTCAAGTGGCGGCCGAGGTGGTGGGGCGATTGTCGGATGACGTGAAGGCACTGAGCGTCATCAACGAGATCAAGCAGGCAGCATCTGCGGAAAAAGTGGCTATGACGCCCGTCTACTGCACGGCGAATAAAGCCTCTGATATGATTGTCGAGCTGGCAGCAACCTTAGGAGCGGATCTGGTTGTCTTGGGCGGAACGCGGCGAGGTGTTTTGGTGAACCTGCTGCGTGGAGATACTGTTCGCGAAGTTTCTTCTCAGTTGCCCGACGAGATTCCGTTGTTGGTGGTCGCTTAGGACGAAACCGAAGCTTGGACCCAGCGGGCGTAGGATGTGGCGGCACGACCCGAGAGAGTGATCAGTTCGGGGCAGTCGTAGGGATGTATCTTTTTCCAGAGTGTTTCTAACGATTTCAATTTGTGGGTTGTAGTTTTGGCTAGGACAATAAATTCACGGCAGGTGCTCTTTTTCCCTTTCCAGACAAAGTGGGATTCGATGCCGGAAATAATCTGGATGCAGGCCGCGGAGCGGTGCTGGAGGGAGGCGGTGGCGAGTCGCCGGGCGTCCGACTTTTTTGCAACGGTGGTGAGGAGGATTGAAATCTGCATGAAGGGTTAATCGATTCAGGGGTTCAGGTAATTTTTGATTTCGGAATTCGGATTTAGGAATGCGGAAAAAATCTTAAATTCGCGATGCCAGCACGGTTCATGCCTTGGGAGGCAGAAAAAAGCCCTGCTGTTTTTTTGAGATGGGAAGGCCA
>JASGCJ010000054.1 GCA_030054195.1 Minisyncoccota bacterium | reverse complement strand
CTGGTTTTGTGGAGTTCTTTCGCCAAGCCACTCCGATCGACGTTGTGGAGCGCAGCACGATTGGATCGCGCCCTGCCCGGCGAACGGGGGCCGCGAGCTGGGCGGATCTACGGGCGATTCCGTGGGTTTTCAGTTGGTCGCAATCCCGATTCTTTCTTCCCGCGTGGTATGGGGCAGGTAGCGCACTGCAAGAGTTAGCCAAAGAGCATCCCAAGCTATTTAAATTACTCAAAGAGAAAGTGAGAGAGTGGCCGTTCGCACGTTACGTATTTAATAATTTAGAGAGTGGCCTCGCAAGCGCAGACCTTGAGATAGGGCATCTGTATGCCGACCTTGTTCAGGATGCTCCCTTGCGTAAGCGCATCTTTGGGATCATTGAGTCGGAGTTTGTATTAGTGAAAGAGGGGCTGAGTTCGCTCTTTCCTGATTCGTTGGCACGGCGTCGACCCCGATTCCGCTTTACGGTTGAGCGTAGAGTTAAGCCCCTACGGGCACTTCACGAGTGGCAGGTTAAGCTTTTGGGGGAGTGGAGAGGTCTTGAGGAGAAGGGGCTGGACGAGGCTGAGCCCCTGTTATCGGAATTAAGGCAAACGATTGCCGCTATTGCAGCTGGATTAAGAACGACTGGATAGAGTGAAAAATCCAGGCTGGAAGGTTGTTGCAGCAGGAACGGGAATCAATTTAGCGCTCGGAATCTTATACGCATGGAGTCTCTTTAAGACCGCGATAGAAAAAGATTTCGGTTGGAGAACAGACCAGCTGAATGATCCATATGCAGTGTGCTGCTTAATCTTCTCCTTCGTTATGATTTTGGGTGGGCGTTGTCAGGATCGCTTTGGCCCTCGAATTACGGCGACGCTGGGAGGCGTATTTGTAGCCCTAGGACTCGGGATCGCCTCTCAAAGTACGAATTACATGGCTTGGGTGCTGGGTTTTGGAGTCCTAGGGGGACTAGGAATTGGTTTCGGTTATTCCTCGGCAACGCCACCCGCCTTGAAGTGGTTTCCTCCTTTTCAGACGGGGAAGGTGGCTGGGGTAGTGGTGGCTGGGTTTGGGTTAGCCCCTCTTTACATTGCACCCTTAACGGACTTCTTAATGCGAAAAGGTGGAGTCAGTTTCACAACCGCATTTTATGCGTGTTTCTTTTTATTCGCAGTTTGTGGACTCGCTACCTTTTTGCGTAATCCTGAAGCCTCGATTTCGGACGGCCCAAAACCAGGAACGGGGGATCTTGATTCCGTGAGTCCATCTGCTCTTTTTTTTCGAAAAGACTTCTATCTTCTTTGGATGATCTACTTTGTCGCTTCAGGGGCTGGGTTGATGGTGATCAGTAGTATCAATGGCATGGCTAAAAAGAGCATGGGGGAGCTCGCTTTTCTTGCTGTTGTTGTCCTAGCGATTGGAAACGCAGCGGGCCGGGTCATTGCGGGTGTAGTGTCAGACAAGATCGGTCGAAAGTGGACCCTGCTGGCTGTGACCCTTCTGCAAGCAGGATGCATGATTCTGGCTATCCCTGTGACTCAGACGGGGGACTCTACTTTTCTCATTGTCCTTCTCGCGACCGCGATTGGATTTAACTATGGGGCCAACCTTTGTCTTTTTCCTGCCTTTGCAAAAGATTTGTACGGCTTGAAGAATTTTGGAATGAACTATGGGATCGTCTTTACGGCTTGGGGAGTAGGAGGATTTGTCTTAAGCCGTGTTCAGCAGATGCTGAAGGCATCGAGTGGGGACTTTGGGTCATCCTTTCTTCTTGGAGCTGCTTTGCTTGGGCTTGGCGCAGGGTTGACGTTGATGATCGAGAAGCCGAAGAAAGGTGTCTTGGCCTAAAGCCATAGTGAGGTAGATTTTCTCATGTTTTTGGAAGGTCCTGATCTTGTCTTCTTGGTCTTTGCACTCGTGAAGGCGGTTGCCGTCGCACTGGTTGTTTTGACTATGGTTCCTGGAAGCGTGACCGCCGAACGTCGACTTAGTGCCTGGATCCAGGATCGGCTTGGACCCAACCGAGTGGGGATACCTTTCACCAATATTCGCCTCTTCGGGTTGGGGCAAGGGCTTGCGGACGCCATGAAATTTCTGCTCAAAGAGCAGTTCGTGCCCGCTTCCGTAAATAAGCTGTATTTCAACTTGGCACCTATTCTTGCCATGGTTCCGGCCCTCGTCACTGTGGCGGTCATTCCTTTTGCTCCAGGATTTGATTTGCGGCCCATTGCGAGCTGGCTTGCCACTCCCTTGCATTGGGACGAGGCGACCGTACAGGCATTTCAGATCAGTGGTGTCGTCGCCAATCTTGATGTAGGTCTTCTTTTTGTTTTTGCAGTTATCTCCCTGAGCGTTTACGGGATTATTCTGGCCGGATGGGCATCGAATTCGAAATATCCGTTTCTTGGGGGAATTCGCTCCTCTGCTCAAATTATTTCCTATGAAATCGCGATGGGGGCTTCGGTCGTTCCCGTCTTCCTGGTTACCCAGCAATTAAACCTTGGTAAGATTGTTGAGTATCAAGTCCGACACGGCTGGCTGGCTGTTCCAAGTTTTGGAGAAGGCATCGTGGGCGTTTTCACTGGTATTTGTTTGGCGTTCTCCTTTCTTGTTTTTCTGATTGCGGCATTTGCGGAGACCAATCGACTTCCATTCGACCTGCCTGAGGCTGAGACGGAGCTGGTTGGAGGATATCACACGGAATATTCGGGGATGAGATTCGCTCTCTTTTTCCTAGGTGAGTACGCGGCCATGATTTCAGCTTCGGCCATTATGGTGACCTTATTCTTGGGGGGTTGGAGCCTGCCTCTTCCTTGGTTCAATTCACTGCCCATGCCAGAAGCGATCTTTGGATTGGTATTACCCTCTTGGCTCGGGGGTCAACCCATGCCTTGGTGGTTCGGGTTTGTATCGGTAGGAGTCTTTCTGGCGAAAATCCTGGTTTTTATCGGTTTCTTTATTGTGATTCGATGGACGATCCCCCGCTTTAAGTATGATCAGTTGATGAGTTTGGGTTGGAAGTTCTTTATTCCAGCGGCATTCATTAACATCTTTCTGGTCGCCGCGCTCGTCCTCGTAAAGGGTTAATTCGGTGATGAGGAGAGGCCTTGTGGAAGGCGGGAGGTTGAGGTTGAAAGTGCTTAGCGTAATCCTTTTGACTTCCTTTAGTGGGGTTTTGGGTGTTCTCGCAGCGGAAAAGGGGCCCACCATCGTAATCAAAAAGGATGAGCACCGGATTGCGGGGGTTGGGACGAATGGAATCACCCGATGGACATCCAGCGTAGCCAGAGATGAGGAAGTAGTTTCTGCGGTGAATCAAAGCGGAAACACAGCAATGGTCAGCGTGACTAATAAGAAGACTGGAAAGACACGAATCCTGAATTACGACGCGGAGAAGGGGATTTTAAGGTTTTCCCAGTCGGTGAATTGAGCTGCTGCCCGGACGGTACCTTCGGGTTTTTTGGGCGATTCAGCCCTTGAAATGGAATTGGGAGGGATCTCTTTAAAACCAGTCTAAACTGCTTATATAAGCAACGGTAATAAATATTACGAATAGTTTGCTAATTTTATAAAATGGAGGATGATTCTTAGTTGGAATCAGTAGTTAATAAATCAATCAATATGAATTACCTTAAGCAAGAGGATGGGGAGAGCCACCCCCTTGGCATGGTGCTCGAGCGTTGGGCAGCTCATACCGATCTATCGGTCGTGATCGCCAATGCGGGCGGTTTTATTGTTTGGGTCAATTCTGCCTTTACCCGGATGTGTGGGTACAATTCCGATGAGCTCCTAGGTCGGCGACCAGGACATATTTTGAGTGGCCCGCTATCTGAGAAAAGACCAAGAGAAGTTCTGAATCGTGCGATCCAGAGTCAGACTCCTGTCCTAACCCGCATGGTTAACTACGCGAAAAGCGGAAAACCGTATTGGGTAGAGATCCATTTGGAGCCAATTCATAACACGAATGGGCGTTTGACCGGTTTTATCTCGGTCGAGCGGGATGTTACAGCGGAAGAAATGCATGAGCATGAGATTGGGGAGCTATCGGCCACCATGTATGCGAACCTTGTTCAAAAAGTGGTTCCGAATGGATCCACAAATATTCGATCAAATCCCATAAAAAACGAAGTACGTTCAGATGCCAAGAGTTCGATTACTAAACGGAACCGAGGAAAGAAGTTATTTAAAAAGGGGCAGTAATATTCGCTTCATTTAATCAGTTGTACTTCATGGATATGGGTTCGTTAAGTTTCTAATCGCCTCTGTTTCTTTTATCGAAATTTTTTGATTCTTTGGTCTTTGATTTCTTCATTCACTTTTCATTTTATTATTACGATCACAGCACCTTACACTAGATATTACTTGTATTAGGATAATAACATATACAATATATTGACAAGTTACTGACAAAGATTAGCTCTAGCACATGCGGTTGTGTTATTTAATCAATGATATACACAATCGGTCTGCATTTGGTGTAACTGCCCGTCTTCTGTATCTGGTTGTATTTCCGCTGTTTTTTTCCTTTTACTGTGCCGATCCCTTAAACGCACAGATTTCGTCCAGAGGACCTGCTCAAGCAGATGCTCTACAGTCGGACGTGTTGGTTCCAGCATTCGGGGAGGGGATCTCTCCGGCCCACAACTACTCCTCCAAGGATGAGCCAAACTTGTCGAATAGGGCGATTCCGATGAGAAGAAACGAGGACGAGGATCCCGAGAATCCTGGGGGCGCACTCTATCGCCTGATTCGTCCCTATTATGACAACATCTTTGCCGATCGGCGGCCGCTTTATCAGCCGACCTTTGATCCGACGACTTTTCGCCCAGTGCAAGTGGCTGAACCCCCGCTGGGTCTTTACCCTAGGGGTCGAAAACCTGGTCTGGTGGAGGTCTATCTATGGGCGGGGGTTGCCCAGTCCTACGATTCGAACGTTCAGCTAACCGCCACCAATCCGATTGCTGATTTCTTTTTCACCCCACGGGGAGGCATCGAGGTGTCCGTCGGAACCCCCGACACCATTCTCGGATTTCAAGTCGCCTACGAGGCTTATGAAGACATGTTTTATGAAAACCCCAATCTCAATGCTTTTAATCAGAAGCTCGATTTGGCCATCCGGGTTGGCCGAGATGATTTTATCTGGAAACCCTATCTGGCCGCATCTGATCTTACGGGAAGCAATCTGTTGCTCGACGAGCAGACCAACCGAACACGCCGACTCCGAATTCTCCCTGGCATCATCGGGGATTATCAGTTCACCCAGCTGACGGGCATGAATCAATCGTTCAGCTTTTTCTCCTACCAACATCCCGACGGCAACGGTTTCATTAATCTTCAGTCCTACGACACCCGCCAGGAGGTTAACTACTTCATTCTGCACGATCTCAAGGTCTTAGCTTGGGGTGAGTACCGGTATTCGGATCCCTCCCAGGGGATCGGTGCGTCGGAAATCATTTTCGGTACTGGGTGGCGGGGGAGACCGGATCCCCGCATCTATACCGAAATGCGTTTCGGTTATGATTTCCTCCTTCAGAATGAATCACTCCAGGGTCGTAAGGATCTCTCCGGCTTTCGTTTCAATGGTTACACGACGTTTGATTGGAGCCCGCGCTTTCGGCCAACCCTGAAATATGACCGAGATTACGTTTTTACGGAGTTCGGGATCAACGACAACTATACTGCCACCTTGATCCAACTTCGGGCGGAGACCTTTCTAGGAACCAACTGGTATGTGACACCGTACTGCGCCTTCTGCTTCTTTGAGTATGAATTGGGGAGCCAATACGCCTTCCAGATAAGACCTGAAATTGAGGTGGCTTATGCTCTACCCAGCACCAGCAAGAGCAGCCAACCCCGTGCTTTTATGAAATTTGGCTATCAAGGCTTCGACATCACCGAAGGAACAGGACCTTCCATCAGCGGGATCCGCGTGGCCGCGGGTTTCGAGTGGAAATTCTGAATTAAAAGGAGTACTCTATGAATAAGTTGATTCATCAAAGACAAAGACATTCCAATCTGGACATGATCAAAGAAACAGCCTGTTTCCTGCTGCTCGTCGGCACGCTGAGTGTTGGCCTTGCTGCAGAAAAGAAGTCTCCCCCGCCAACCGAGGTGGATGTTGAGAGTGCCGATCTACCGTGCGAGGTTTCCACTCTCTCTTATCAGGTGGCGCTGCTGGATCGGTTGCATGTGACGTTGCCCGACGGGGCCATCAAGGTGTTTCAGGTGAGCCAAGAGGGAGTCATTGATCTCGAAGGTGAAAAAACAACTGTAAAGGGAATGAGCCGAGATGACTTCCTGACTTTGGCGATAAAACGATATCCAGGGGCTAAAAAAATCTACTTGGAGGAATTCCGTCCCAACCGAATCTCTGTGCTGGGCGAGGTTTTTCATCAGTTGAATTCGGAGTTGGCAGACGGCCCGATGCGGGTGATGGATGCTATTGCGGCTGCCAACGGCTTCACTCCCTTGGCAAATCAGCGCCGGGTCAAGTTGGTGAGACAAAATGCAGGAAGGGTGGAGGTATATGAACTGGATCTCCGCCAGATGATGAGGGGAGAGGGAATGAAGCAGAATCTTCTCCTTCGACCTGGAGATGTCATCACCGTGCCGAGGAATTTCCTCTAAACGACCATGGCTCTTCCGCCGTTCTCGCCGCATTCAGTCGAACCGTTCAAAACGAAGCCTCATGAGGCAGGCTTGGATGATGTCTTTGTTTATTTGCGAAGAAATGTGTTTTTTATTCTGGGTGGATTGGCGACGGGATTGCTCTTCGGTTTACTTGTTCAGTTCTTCACCCGTCCCGTATACGAGGTCGATGCCAAGTTCACCATTAATCAACTCCCCTTCGATCTAGAGAAGGGAACGATCGACGCCGAAACCCAACGTCAAATTGTCCAAACTCTTATCCTGAGCCTTTCCTCTGACAGGGTGAAGCAAGGTGTGGTTCGGAAGCTGGGCATTCCGGAAGATCGGATCGCTTTCCGGGATATTGAAAAGGCGGTGTCGCTTTATTCCTCTGAAACTCGTGCAAATGTCCGGGTCTCCTCGATTCGAAATACCCGAATGGGGTTAATCCGTGTCCAGTCGCAAAGACCTGACTTCGCGGTGAGCGTGGCGAACGCCGTTCTTGGCGAGGGGCAGATTCTGAACGTGATTGGGGCTCAACTGCTCGAGTACCAACGAATCCAGGAGATGCAGAAAGATCAGTTCGACGTGCTGAACAGGCAGTATGCCGATCTCCAGATCGAGGCAGCCAAAATTCGGGAGCAGATTGATTTGTTAAAACAGTACATAGGGGAGGGGAAGCCTTTGGAGTATTTCCCTTCGTTTGAGGCAGATCCAACGCTGAACAATCTCAAGACTCAGTTGATGCTCGTTCAGTCGGAATACGACAGGATCGCGACCCAGAGCACTCGGGGTCCCCGCCTCCAAGGCAAGGCGGCAGAGGTGGATGGATTGAAGTCCCAGATCGCAGGACACTCGAAAAAACTTGAGACATCCCTACGATCCCGAGGTGAGAGTTTGGAAATCCGGTGTCAGCAGATGGTCAGGGATTTGGAGGAGATGCGAAAGAATATGGATCAGGCCGATCGAAAGGGGGCCAAGAT
>JASGCJ010000014.1:20739-38541 GCA_030054195.1 Minisyncoccota bacterium | reverse complement strand
TTCCAGCTTTCCACTGACCACGCTTCTTCAACAAGGTAACCCGCTCAAAACGCTTCAGAACATTGCGCTTCGCTGCCGTGGAACCACCCGAACGTAAACTACGATGTAAGGACATAGGTAAGTTATATTCAGAAAACCTACCGCGAGCAATCCCGATGACGTCTAACCTTAAAGTTGGTAGGGACGGTTGTCTCGAGCGTTCGTGCCAGAGGTCGATAAGTTAAAAGGCGGTGAATGCCAATGCGCGTAAGCGCACAATCCCTACTCTTGGAAAGGATCTAGCATAGGTCTCGGGGCAAAGGGGGACCAAATGAAGCGCCCCCGCACACCCGCCCCTGGCCCAATCCTCTTTCGCCTTCGGAAAGTCAAATCACCAAAAATGCCTTTTTGCAAAAGCATGACCAGACCCCGACTTTAGGTAGGTTTCGAACATATCCGCTTTCGCATCATCAGAAAACTCAACAACCACGACGACCTCCCAAGGCTTAAATCGTGCCGTATGAGGTGCTTTGCCAGAATTATGTTCTTCAAGCCTACGGGCAAAATCGGTTGTTACCCCTACATATGTCCGATTCGGATTCGATAAACTTCTCAGCAGGTACACTGTTTTCAACGCACATCACTGCCCTACTTTGCTCCGCTTTCGCAGAGCTTCGAAGGGCGACCCTCCTTCGTTTTTTGTTCGAGCGAAGCCCTCCAAAGCGCCGCCTGAGCTCAATCGCTTGGGCGAAGCCCTCCGAAGCGCTGCTCGAACTCAATCGCTTGGGCGGAGCCCTCCGAAGCGCCTCCCCGGTAGGGTTTGGCGCGAAGGAGGGTCGGAGCGGTGGGATTTGAACCCACGACAGCCAGCTCCCAAAGCTGGTACTCTACCAAGCTGAGCTACGCTCCGGATTAACTCTTGCAATCTGCCCCGATTACGACATAATGCAAAACAATCCTAAACCATTATGAGAAGCGAACTTGTCAATTTAGCCTTAGCCAAAGTCAGTAGCCCGCAAATCTTGATCAATGTGGTCTCCAAGCGCGTCCGCCAACTTGGCCTCGGCTACCGCCCTATGATCGCGGTCACACCCCGAATGACTTTTATGGATGTCGCCCTGCACGAAGTGGCGGATGGCAAGCTCGGCTACGAAGTCCTCGGTGGCCCATCCAAAGACACTCCCGAAAAATCCGCGCGTAAAACCCGCGCCAAGAAGTCGTCGTAACGCCTCCCTAGGCAACGGGGTTCCGCACCCTGAAAACGATCGAAATCCAAAACCGGAAAGCCGGCCACAACTTCGCCATCTCTGAATCGGTCGAAGCCGGAATCGTCCTCACGGGCGCCGAAATTAAATCCCTGCGCGCAGGCGGAGGCGACCTTGCCCACGCCTACGGCAAAATCGAAAACGGCGAAGCTTGGCTCTACTCCTTTCACATCGCCCCCTATAGCCACGGGAATCGTGCGAACCTAGAAACCGAGCGCCCCCGCAAACTTCTGCTTCACCGCAACGAGATCATCCGATTCCTCGGCCAGATTGAGAAAAAAGGCAGTCGCGCCCTCGTTCCCCTCAAGGGATACTTAAAAAATGGTCGCTTCAAAATCCTCGTGGGTCTCGGTACCGGCAAAACCCATCGGGACCGCCGCCAAGACCTAATCAAACGCCAAACCGACCGCGAAGTGAACCGCGTCCTCGCCGATCGGCGCCGAAAATGAAATCTCACCTCCGCTCCCTCGCCCGCCTCCTACCGAAAGGCGTCCTCCGCTTTGACCCTGCCACCCTTCAGGCCAACTCCTCCGACGCTTGGGTAGCTTCTGCCCTGCCCACCGCCGTCGCCTTCCCCCGTACCACCGAACAAGTCTCCAAAATTCTCGCATTCACTTACCGCTACCGTATTCCCGTAACCACCCGCGGCGCAGGTCGCGGCTATGTAGGGGGTTGCGTCCCCGTTCGGGGTGGACTTGTTCTCTCTCTCGTGAAAATGAACCGAATTCTCGAGATATCGCCTGCCGATGGTGTGGCCGTTGTCCAACCTGGCGTCATCACCGCCAAACTCGCCTCTGCCGCAACCCGCCAAAATCTTTTCTATCCTCCCGATCCGGCCAGCCTTAAAGAATCCTCCTTGGGCGGAAACATCGCCACCAACGCAGGCGGTCCTCGTTGTCTCAAGTACGGAGTTACCCGAAACTATATTCTTGGATTAGAGGTTGTTCTTGCAGATGGCACCATAGCCCGCCTCGGCGGGCGCACTCACAAAAATCGCACTGGCTTCGATCTCATCGGTCTCTTCACAGGATCTGAAGGAATGCTTGGCGTGGTCACCGAGGCCACCCTACGCCTCATTCCCCTTCCCCCGGCTCGCTCAGCTCTGCTGGCCGAGTTCAACTCCTTAACCAAAGCCGCAGCTGGCGTCCAAAAGATCCTACGTTCAGGACTCCTTCCATCGGCCCTTGAGATTGCAGATCCTTTCACTCTGGCCGCCGCACGAAAGGTGATTCCGAATGCTCCCCGTGGCGACTCTTTACTGATTGTGGAGTTTGATGGTCAACCCTCGTCGGTTAAGTCGGAACTCAACACAGCAGCCAAGATTCTGCGCTCTAGCTCCTCCCGTCTAGTGGCAGCCATTGGAGCAAAAGCATGCGAAAATCTTTGGCAAATCCGACGAGGCTTTAGTTACGCGCTGCGCGATACGGGTCTCGTTAAACTCAATGAAGACGTCACCGTCCCGCGGGGTCGTATTTTGGATCTCTTTCGGTTGACCGCGCGGCTGCAAAAGAAGCATGGCGTGCCTATTTCCAGCTTTGGTCATGCGGGTGACGGCAACATTCACGTAAACCTGATGGCCCCGGCTGGAACCAAGCCGGACGATCGCAGGATGCATCGAATTCTCGACGAGCTTTTCCAGGGAGTCCTCTCCATGGGCGGTGTCATCAGTGGGGAGCACGGTATCGGATTAGCCAAAAAACCGTGGTGGAAATTTGCCACCACCCCTTCCCTCCGCCATCTCCACAACCAAATCAAGCACACCCTCGACCCCCGAAACCTCCTCAACCCCGGCAAATACCTTTAAGGTGGGGTGGCCAGTCCGTATACCGCGGCGACGCGTCCCGCGAACACGAGATGATTCCCATTCGCTGGTAGGGCTGACCGTCCCTGGTCAGCCGATCCAAACCACACGACCCAAAACCTTGGTAGGGCGGATCATCCCTGATCCGCCGATTCAACGACTCAAGCCTCAATCGCTCTACCGGCCGATGGAGACCATGGGCCCTACCAAAGTTTAAGTTTTGTGCTTTTCATCAAAGCGGCCTCGGAGATGCCGCCCCTACCTAAGCTTTCGACCACAAAAAAACCTCTACCGCTCAAAAATCATCCTTAACTCCTCTTGCAAATTGCGACTAGTCAGTCATACTAGTCATATGCAGATCACCGCTACCGAGTTTAAGGCCAAGTGCTTGGCGTTGATTGATGTGGTTCAGCGCACAGGACAACCGCTGATCATTTCCAAACATGGCAAAAAAGTCGTCCGTCTGGTCGCCGAACACTCGCCCCAGCCATGGAAGGCTCTTCGCGGTCGCGGCAAATTCCTCAGCGATCCATTTGCCCCAGTCATTTCGGAATCCGAAATCGAGGCGCTTCGCTGAACTCGGTTCCCCTACTCGACACACATATCTGGATCTGGTGGATGTTGGAAGACCCCCGCTTGGCCGAATCCCATCGCCATGCCCTCGACTCTTTCCCACCCGATGAACGTCCATTTTTGGCCGATATCAGTCTCTGGGAGGCCTCCCTCCTCGTCGCCAAGGGACGCCTCGTCCTAGATCAAGATATTGAATCCTGGCTGGAAATAGCCGCATCACCATCCGTCGTCACTCTTTGCCCAATCACTTCATCCGTGGCCGCAGAAATGAGTCGCCTGCCCGACACCTTTCATCAAGACCCAGCCGACCGAATCATCGTCGCCACCGCCCGCTCCCTCAAAATCCCTCTTGCCACCCAGGATCGAAAAATCATCACTTCCCGCCTAACCCGCATCTGGAAATAAACCCGAGCCCTATAAGCAGTGGGCAGTCAGCAGCATTTCACTCACGATCTAAATCCCAGGTCTCCCCTCGAACCCTTCTTCTTAATAGGCAATCGTTGCGTTAATCTCAGCCCGATTGTTCGCCTTGCTGCCAGGAGGAGTTTTCATTAACTGCCAACCCCAATCAAACTGCACACTGACAAACCGATCGATATTGTAGCGTAATCCGGGGCCTGCTCCCATCAGGTAAGTACCAATCTGACCTGGTAAATTTTGGTGAAACCCTACGTACCCGTAGTCAAAGAATCCTAAGAATTGAATTTTATCCTCCACGTCCTGAATATCAAAAATCTGAAAGATACTTCCTGGCGGGGTTCTGAATTCAACGTTCACTACGTAAGCATTATCACCGTTCGCAACACGTTCGTCATAACCTCGCACTGTATTGTATCCGCCCAACCCATACTGCTCTGTCGGCATCAAATTGGTTGAGGCAATCTGTCCATTCAGTGCCCCTGTCAGACTAAAGTTTAACGGGAGAATGAAGCCCCTCTTGATCGAGCCTTTCCCATATCCATAGTCAGGATTTGAATCCGGCCGGACAGTTGTATAAGTAGTTTGATTATTTAGATCGCCGATCCCGCCTGGACTATAAAATCCGCCAAACTCAAAGCTAGTTGAACCGATTGGGTCGGGTAAGTTACCGCTATATCCACCCGCGAACTGGATCACATCATAGGTACCAAAACCACCACCACTGCCGATCGAGGTGTTAAAGATAAGAAGGGAATTTGATGCCTGCTTAAAATCAAACCCTACATAAAGTTCATGCGTATACTGCTCAATCAAAGGCAAGGGAATATTGTAACGACCACTTACCTGCCAACTGCTCCCTGTTAACTGACCCTCAGGCTCGATATCCGCTTTAGAACCGGCGTAGGCACCATAAATCGTAAATAGATGCCTCCATGGAAGCGGAACAATCCAGCTCCCCGAATAGACGTTTAAACTATTGAAGATCTGCTGGGTTGTGGTTGTGTATTGAAAATTCACCTGCTGCTCCTCATTAAAAAGGTTCCCAAAGTTAAACCCTGTCGAGAGTCGGTTTTTACCCGTCAGATCGATTCCATAATTGTCGTAAGTAAAGAAAGCGCGAATCGGCAAGCGGTCATTTACTTCTAAGATCACATCTGTGGTTCCAGGACTTTCTCCCGGCTGAAACGCTAGGCTGGTGGACCGAAAAGGATTCGTATTCAACCACCGAATATCCTCCTGCAACTGCTCTCCATCCACCTTGTCCCCTTCCCGCAGGGTTACCTCATTCTTGAGTTTGTCAGGATTAAACCAACGCGCCCCTTCCACAATCACCTTCCCCACCTTTGCTTCCGTAACCACGATCTGAATCATTCCATCGCGAACTGTTTGTTTCGGGACAATAACGTTCACAACGGGAAATCCCTTCTTACGGTAATATTCAATCACAGTTCGCGTAAGTTTATTGAGCGACCCCAAGGTTGCGGGTTTTCCAAAATACTCTTTGAGTAGATCTTGGAAGTCTTGGCTTTTTAAGATTTCAATATCCGTGACGATTCCGCTGACACCGCTTATCCCGTCTGGTTTCACGAGCTCTCCACTATTCAGAAATACAAGAGCCTTCAACTCAGCTGTAATGACGGATTCTTTAGCAGCACCGCCTTCGGGAGAAACCACCTTGGAATCAACTTTTACCTTTCCCTCTGCAGGTTGGGGCATACTGGGAGCAACAGCTTGAAAACCTTGCCCAAATTGTACGCTGGGGCCCTCGGAACGTGTCGGATAGGGAACCCCATTTTGTTCAGCAGATAAATCCTGACCATAAACAGGATGTACACACAATATCCCTAGAATGAAGGCATATACGCCTAAACCTTGCATCCCATACTTTCCCAAGCGTACTACGCTTTACAATTTCCCCCCACCAAAAGCCCCAACATCCTGTCAAAAAGGGCTCAAGAACTATTCCGCTTTGTGAAGATCAGTAGGTATTTACATCCAATTGTGGGGAACTTGTTTAAGACGAACACCCCCCATGTATGAACAAAGGCCGAAGTCGGAAATTACTGGGTATTGGCAACTGGAATCGCCAAACCTACCTCGGCATTCGCTCGTTCCTTAACCAGAAGCTCGCTCACTGCACCCCGCTCCTCTCCGTTAGTCTGAAAAGAAGCCACCGGTGGCACAAGCTCGGACGAGCTGTTTTCCGTAGGGACTACTTTTTTAGGTCCCTGATTCGCTTGCGGAACTTGACCCTCCGCTGGTGAGGGAGTGGTATTTTTGGCGTTTTCTTGAGGCTCATTACTCTCCTCGAAGGTATCGAGACTTGATCTTTCCAAAATAGAACCCGATCTTAACCGGCCAGTTTCTCGCATCGACACTTCCCGCTTATTAATTTCCTCTATTGTCGGCGGCCGCCCAAGCTCTTTTCTCAACTGGGAAAGAGTGGAATCCGGTAACGTGCGTGTTTCAGGCTCAACCCGTTGCGGATAAATTGTATACTCCAGCCCAGCCGAACTGACCTTCGGTAGGTTGAATTTACCGAAGTCGGAGATGATCCAGTTCAGATCATCGCTACCCGTAAGGAATGTGTTGAACTGACCTCCCCCCGTCTGCGTTCCGCTCAAATCCACCCCTGCAATCGTAGTCCCACTCGGCGCAAACTGAGTCAGTGGTGACACCGCATAACTCATCACATTCCCGCTGGTAGGAATCACGCCGTCATACCGGTAGCTGAAACCCGAGAGTCCGGAAACGCTGTTGGGCAGTCCCCCCATGAGGGAGAGAGATTTGATCACGCTTCCGAGTTGTACGCCGGCCAGAGGACTTTCCACACCCGTCTGGTTGTTGAACTGCCCCGCCACCTCGAGAGAAAGACGGCCCGGCATGGAGGCAGCGCCGGTCAAGTTAAGGCCAGTTTGGTTTTGAAAATTGAGCCCACCAGACCCAACCACCAGGGTTCCGAGATTTTCCACCTGGTTGGGCTGCGTGAAAGAGGCGGATCCCCGGAGATTCAGGCTGAGCGACCCGGCCGTGATGGTGCCCGAGGACAAATTTCCGTTGCCACTGTTTGCGGCTGTTTGAATGCTGACAGTCCCGGTCCGGATGGATCCGATCGTTACGTTGCCAGTATCTGCAGTGATCAAATTAAGACCAGTCACTCCCGCCGGATCAAAAGTTCCCACGAGGAGATTCCCTGTTCCACTGGCTCTAGCCGCCAAGGTTTCCACGTTCATATTTGCGAGCTGCGCCGAAGTTAATTTATATACGCCCACGCCACTCGCCAAGTTGAAGTCGGTTCCAGCAGGACTACGCAAGGTGAAGGTCCCCGTAACCACGGTGGACCCCGCCGTTTGGGCCAAGCGGTCTACACCCGTGACTCCAGAGTCCATGTAGAAATCAGCATTACCAGCGGTCATAGACACTGCCCCACCAAAGGAGTTCTGTGCAGGTCCTCCAAGACCCGCAGTCAAGGTCACTGAACCTGAACCGGAGTTAAAGATGGATGATGAGCCCAGTATGAGCCCGCCCGTCTGGCTGATAGGTCCCCCATTGCTTGTGGCTGATAAAGCCCCTGTCACGGTTCCCTGACCAAGATTGAGGGCTCCCGTGGAAATTGCGGTCATTGCGCCAGTGGTTAGTGCTCCTAGCGTCAAAGCATTGGCGTCCGTGATCTCGGTTGCGCCGCCGGTCAGAGTAACCGTTCCCCGGAAATCGTTTTGATTCGCAAGGGTGATGGCGCCCGCCCCAGCAGCTTCAAAAACAGTGCCGATACCAGTTCCAACGCTGATCGTGGTGCCTCCAGACTGGGTGATGGATCCGGCGGAGGTTTCCACATCGAGAAATCCGCCGGATCCGGTGGTCACATCACCCAAAACAAGCGTGCTCTTGTCCAAAACAGAAATGTCACCTGCTGAGCTTAGGGTAACCACGCTTTTAAAGTCGTTGTTGTCGCCGTTGCTTTTCAGGTCAATTCCTCCGGTTGAAGCCGTGACCGAGGTCGCGCCGGTGATGTCCAACAAACCCGCCTGAGTGACACTGGTGGCGGCCAAGGAGAGGTTTCCACTTAACGTGACTGAGGCCATATTGAGAGAACTATTATCAAAACGCACGGTCACGGATCGCGTGGCATTGATCACAGGCAGGGTGGATGCTCCTGCGATATTCCATAGGCCAAGATCTTGAAAGGTTCCGGTTCCGGAAGTCATGGTGACAGCACCCTGGAAATTATTTGCGATAGACGCCAAAAGGATGTCGTCAGTTGCCCCACCAACCTCAAAATCAGCAGTCCCGGTAACGCCAATGGCTCCAGTCTGCGAAATGGAACCATTCGAGGTGATATCAAAATTTCCAGTGGCCGTGCTAGCACCCAAGACAAGGTCAACAGAGTTTAGAAGGGAAACGTTCGCCCCGGACAGGCTCACCGTTCCTGTAAACTCGTTTCCAGCCGCGGTCGCCAGGTCAATATTCTGTCCTCCCGTCGAAGTAACTGTAGTGGTTCCATCAATATTCAATGGCCCGGTTTGAGTGATCCCCTCCCCCATCAAGACGAGGTTTCCTGTCAAAGCAACCGGAACCATAGCAATGTCATTGTTGTCAAACCGGATGGTTACATTGCGGGTAGCGTTGATGACCGGAAGGGTTACCGCACCTCCGGAGTCCCAAAACCCAAGATCCCGGAAGCCTCCCCCGCCAGGGCCGCTTAAGGTGACCGCTCCCAGGAACAAGTTCGGCGAAGAATTCAACAGGATGTCACTGGAGGCACCTCCAGCCGTGAAGGCTGCGTCGTTTCCTGTTATGGTGCCGTTTTGCAAAATCGACCCGCCCGCTGTGACCGTCAGGGTGCTGAGGACGGTGCTTGTTCCTACGGTGAAGTTGTTTTGATCGACGATGGTAACCGTGGCTCCCACTAAATTCACCGGACCGATAAAGTCGTTCCCAATATTGTTCAGGGTAATATTTCCTGCACCCGCATTGATGCCTGAGATTCCGCTTCCACTCACCGTCAGCGCCGCAGACTGGCTGATCAGGTTGCCATTGGATAGAACCGTCACCACACCCCCCACCGTCCCCTGCCCAAGATTTAAAGCGCCCGTGGACGTGGCCGTTAGGCTGCCAGTGACAGCCAAGGTCCCCAGCGTAATGGCGTTGGCATCCTGGATGGTCGCGCTACCAGAACTGCCTGTGGATAAGCTGACGGCTCCGGTGAAATCATTGGCCGATCCGAGCGTGATCGCTCCTCCCGAGGTAAAGGAAGAAGTGCCCGGAATCGTCAAAATTCCTGCCGTTTGGCTGATGGATCCGGGAGCGGTCAGGTTGAAGCTTCCGGTCATTGCCGTGTTCAGCACCGTTCCTGCGGTCGCAGTTATATTACCACTGAAATTTAGCTGGCCAGAGTTGGCTGAACTTGCCGTTTGCAGGATCTGAATAAAAGAATCCCCAATGATTCCAGCTCCCCTCAAGTTGGCTACATCAAGAAAAAGGGTGCCTGTGCCGGGAGCAGCCACCGGGTTGTTGCCTGGCGCCTGCACGTTGACAAAATCAACCGTACCGCTTGGGATGTAAACATCGACAGTGGAACCTGCAAAGTTGCTGAAAAGTGGGCCGCCGTTGTCGAACGTCATTGTACCCCCGGACAAAATACTGACTGAGTAAGGTTGCCCGCTGTTCCCACTGAAGGATATCGCTGACGCATTCCCCTGAAGGGTGACATTGCTAGAAGCGAACGAAATGGGCTGGGACTGGCCGATACCGATGTCTCCAGTAAGAATTTTAGCAGTACCTGTCGTGCCCGCCGTGCCTGAATTTACAGACGTAAAAAAGCTACCTACGACATAAGCAACACCAGTCGTTCCAGCAATGGTATTCCAATCATTCTGAGTTGTACTACCAAGATCGGTTATTTTGTAGCTAGCACTGACATAGAAGCCACCAGGGCTGACGTTAGGATTTAAAGAATCAGGCGTTCCGATAAAAAGATTGGCTCCCACTAAATTCTCCAAACTGTTAACACCATTCTCGGTTCCGATTCTGAAAACACTGAGGTCAGAGATGTCGGTTTGACCAATCCACATACCATTCTCAGGGTTGTACGGGCTTAGACGAATCGTCGTGGCATTTGCCGGAGCGGACACGGTCACCTGGTTTCCGCTTTTTAGTGTGAGGGAGTTGAGGACGGAGGAAGTCAACGTGGGCGCGTTGTTGACGCCGAAAATGGACTGGAGGTCGACTTGCACGCCACTGGTGCCTAGCGGGGAAGCAAGGGACAGGGTGCCTGAAGTTGTTCCCAAGCCCGATGCTAGTGTCAGGTTTACATTGTTACCTACGGCAACAATAGCTGAGCCTAGCGTCAAAGATCCACCGAGCTGATTATTTCCGGCAGTCCCCGCGCGAATGGTGCTGTCGCCATTCCCCAAATAAATTGTGACCCCGCTTTGGATCGTAACGGTTCCTGCCGTACCTCCTTCCGCTCGAATTGCCGCCCCGGTTCCGGTTCCATTAGGAGTCTGAGTAAGGTAGGGTGTAATTAAAAAGGTTGGGGGCACGCCCGTGGTACCCGTGTTCCACCCCTTGTCAGCATCACCACCAATCAAAGACAAGCCTGATCCCGCATAAATATCAGCATTAACCTCAATCGAGCCTCCCGTCCCCCCAGAGTTCGTGGCAATCGATTGTCCCGCGGCGATAGAAACCAACCCATTGGCGTAGAGGGGGGCATTGACGGATATACTTCCCCCCTTACCACCATCGGAACGCGTTGGAAAATCAGGAAGCTGAGGGTTACCACGGTCATCTCCCGCAGCTAGGGTAAGGTTTCCGCCGACCACGACTTTTGCGTTAATAAAAATGTTACCGTAACCGCTAGTGCCGGACATGATCCAGTTGTTGTTCATGGTGAGGCTGCCGGTGCTATTGAGATCCGCAACAATGGGAACCGCGACGGTTATATCACCATTTCCATTGCCCACTTCGCCGAGTCCCGCAAAAAGTGTCTTGGTGGTGGGTCCGGCTTGAATGATGACGTCCTGGTTGTTGTTAAGGGCATACAGAATCCTGTCGACGCTAACCTGGGAGTTTTGGGCAATCGGCGCAAAGGTAACGGAGTTTGCGCCAAATGTTGTCCCTATGTTTGCCTCAGTCGTTGTGATGTAAACATCAGGAGGATCAATCAACCACGTTCCCCCACGACCACGAAAAGCGGATACATCCGCCTGCCCCAAGGCCTGAAGATTACCTTTTGATGATGTTTCCACAAACCCGCCATCCCCCCTTAAGGGGCCACCCCGCGCAAAAATCTCGCCATAAAATCCAGTGTACTCATCGCTCCATAAAATCACCTCCCCGCCATTCCCTTGCTTCGTTGCATTGGCTCGGATGACAGAATCCGGCGTCATCACCAGTGCCTTGGCATTTCGCACCTCCGGATCGGCCCCCGAGAGACCCCCGCCCGCCAACACCGTGCCCCCTTGCGTCGCCCCGGAAACATCTACCTCAGCCTTGACCAAGCCCACCCGTTCCCCGGTCATCACGATTTTTCCACCCGCACCCTCCGAGGAAGTCGCCTCAATTTTTCCAGAAGCGTAAATCGTGTCCTTGGCATCGATCTTCACCTCCCCGCCCTTCTCCTGCCCAGCCGCAGTCATAATCGAGCCCGGATCGGTAGTGATATTTTTGGCCGAGGCCAGTATCCTTCCACCGACGGTATCTCCTTGGATATTCTTTTGGATCGCCGCCACCACACCCGTGTTGAGGATATCGCCCTCTCCACCTGTCAAAGTCACCGTGCCATCTGCATTGGGTACCACGCCCGTAGCCCGGATGACTCCCGTATTTTTAATGGCTAAGGAAAGATAGTTTCCGGTGGACTCTAACTCGGCATTCGCGGCCTCAATCACGCCTGCATTCACCACATCCGCTATCCCATTATCCGTTTTCTTAACGCCCGCACTGTTCGCCACATCGATCAAACGAACTTTGTAATTATTGGGACCAATCGAGTGCAGGCACACCTCCGTTCCACTCACCATCCCGACTGTTCCGTCGGATGCCATGATCTGGCCTTCGTTAGAAACCTGCCGGGCCACCAGAAAGACATCTCCCTGCTTCACCTCAATTCGGCCCTGATTCACGATCGATGCCCCTGAGTTTCCAGTAAAGTTAAGATCCCCGCCCGCCATAAATTCCTTACTGTCCACATCGTGCGTGCTCGCCACAAAACCAGCCGTGTCCACCAGCCCCCCAGGGCCAATAAACACTCCTGCAGGATTAATCAAATAGACCTGACCATTGGCCTGTAACGTCCCGTAAATCGCACTCGGGTTGTTTGCCGTAATTACCCGATTCAGAACAGCAGAGGAGGAGTTGGGTTGAACAAATTTGGTGATCTCACCCGCACCAATGGAAAATGAGTTCCAATTGATCACCGCACGATCCGTTCCCTGGGTAATCGTAAGAGCTCCTCCCACACGCTCAAACCCTGCCGCACCTGCCACCACCTGCTCTCCGACAGGGTTGGCTTGGACCGTGCTCGACCACAAAAAAGCAACCCCTCCGAAAACCTGAAGGGAACCCTTGCAATAAGCTACACTCCATCGAAGAGCCCGACCGGACTTAGTTTTGAAGTGATAAGAGTTCAAAATATTATTTGATTAATAATGGCGTGAATAGGCCGATAAGAACAACGTGGACTGCTCTTTCCTAATGTCAATGGGGCCAAATTGAATATCAATGGGTGAGACAATTTATTGATTGGGGGGGGTGGGTCGCCCAGCCTGAGCTGGGGGGGTGGGTGCTCCCGATGGAGCAGCTTTTGCCGAATCCCCGCCCAGCCGATAAACGTTCGCCTTAGGCGTTGCTTGCCGGTCGGGAAGACCCAAAACGGTCAAGAAGGCGGATTTGAACTTGTTTCCAGCACTTTGCATCTCCTCATTATACGCGATCGCTGGATCAAGGGTTCCCGCATTCTCTGGGGTGGATGAACTAGGCTTGGCCAAGGTTGCACTCTCTTTTTGGAGAATGGCACGCCGACTTACCTCACTTCCAAAAGTACGATTTCCCTCAACATAATACACTTGTCCGCAAATCGATGGCTCATAGTAGATCCGGTTTTTTTGATCAATGGTCGCCAGTAGGGATGCCTCAGTGGAGAGGACGGATTTTCTACCCAAAACATCGACAGTGATTGGCTTTTGCATCCCGGGTCCTGCGCGCACCAAAACTGATCGCCTTCCCATATCATCTTTCCCGAAGCTTAATCGATACTCTTGTCCAGCCACATCCACCACTTTGCCAGCTGTCCCCAAAGGCATTTCTTCAATCAAACATCCCTGATCGTCTCGTACCTCTAACCTTTTCGTCTTCTCATTGATAATGACTTTACCCCCCACCCCACTCTCGACTCCTGCAACAATACCCGCCGCTTGTTGGCCAGCCGGATCAGGTGCAGAGGCCGTACCTATAGACAAAAAACCAAAGCCAAAGATTAATGCCCACAACAAGTAGTGCATTCGCATAGATCTGGTCTGCTCGAACAAAACTCGCCCGTCCACAATTATTTTTCGCTGAATCGAAAGTTTTTTGAATAAGTGGCAATCCGCTTAATTGGTTCGAGGCACATCCTTCAATCTCTGCTCCTTCAACTTCTCCACCTCACCATTCACTTGCAAAATCTCGTCAGGGGTAATGGATCCTGGGGGAAGCAGGATCGATCCATTTGTGATCACGGTGTCGATCCTCGGGGCATAGACGACCCGTCCATTCACAAGAACTACTAAAATCATCCCTCTTCCAGTACTCGTCCCGACCTCCAGCTTTGTCCGGCCAAAATCATTAAACTCCACCAGCACCGTCCCATCCACACGGGTCGAAACCTTGCGAATCTCTTTTTCTGTTACTTCAGGAAGACTCTGTATGGCAATTGTTTCATTCGGCTGAAAAAGGGTTACAGGAACAGAAACCATCCCTTTCGCGCCCTCCGTCGCCTGTAAATGAATCCTCAGCAAAAAAGGGGGTTTCTGCGCCGCCCCTATCCACAACGAATAACCCACTACGAGGAGTAGGAACCTATAGCCTGCCTTCATAAGGCAATATCTTATCCCAACCCCCCGAAGGAAACGACCTGATTTGTCATTTTCCGTAAACCTCACTATCTTCGTCTTATGAAAGGTCTCCTACCCGCAATCGCTTTACTGATTGGTTTTCTCGCCCTTTCTCCCCTGCCTTCCCTTGCGGCAGACATTTCAGACACCGCCTCCCGCACCAGCCAACCCGATAAATTCCTCTCAGCCCCTGGACTCATCAAAGGCGGACTCTTTATGCAGGGCTCAAAAAAACGATTTGAGGGCGCCAACGAACTCAATCTCGATTCATACCAAGCGCGGTTGGAAGTCTCCCCGACCGAACTGACTCTTCAGAGAATTCGCGATCCTCAACCCAATGATCAGATCGTGATCAAATTCACTTTAAAAAATGAGTCAGATAAAGGATCCACCCTCTACTTTCCCACCGCTCAACGCTGCGAAGCCGTCATCCGCGATGCGGACGGAAAAACAGTATACACTTGGTCAGAGGATTACGACTTTGCGCAAGACGCAGGGTACAGTTACTTAAACGCTGGAGAGCATCTGAACTACCAGCTGACGATCCCCTACCAAGCTCTTCGCGGAAGAATCCCGGCGGGCCAATCCACCATTATGGCGAGCTTGGTGAACTACCCGCAACTACGGGCCGAAATGCCCCTGCAGATTCAGCCCTAATTTCTCCTTTCACAGGAGCGGGTTGATGGGGATCGGTTGTCCGCCCCTTTGCTTCAAGGAGTCTCTGAACCTCAGTCGGACTAAACATCTCTTTTCTGCCCCCTCCTAAATCCCGCTGGCCCGAGGAATCATCTCTCACGACGGTCTCCCGCACACGAGTGAGTCTTCCCTCATACATCACTACCCCTCCTTCATGATTCTGGAACTTTGGACTCGCTCGCGAAATCCAATCTGGCCCCTTTTTGCTGGCCACACTCTTCATTTCAAGTTCTTCCTTTTTCTGCCAAGAGGATATTTGCCCATCTCCATATTCCTGATTACGCCTTGCATCCATTCCCGAGGTTTGGCGACCCGACCAGGAGGATTCTTTACCCCCCATCTTTGAGCCCCTCTGCTCCCAAAGAGGTGTTGAAGCTAAACTCGACTCTTTTCGATCCCCATAAAGTCGTGCCTCATGAAATGATTTTCCCTTCTCATAATTTTTCATGTCGATCTGCTTGAAATCGGTCATTTTGCCTGAAAACTGGCTTTCTTGATTCCCTGGTTTCTTGGGCCAAGACTGCTCTCCCATTCCCTCTTGAGCCCGAACTAGGTTTTCGGCACTTCCTTGAGCCCAACCTATCGAAACAAGTCCCAAACAGAACAGTAAAGCAGTATGTAACAGCATGAGTTCATAACACCTCCAAACAGTCTGCTCTTCCTCAAAAATCTTTTTTCCCCTTTGCAAACCTGCCCACAACTGGTGAATGAATTTCACCCAAACCCAGCCTAGTGATATGTAAAATAGTGGGTCCACCTGGATTTGAACCAGGAACCAAGGGATTATGAGTCCCCTGCTCTAACCGTTGAGCTATGGACCCGTGTCTTCCATCTTGTATCTCTTAACGAAAGAACTCAAACGGCCGCAATCTCCCGCAACAAAGCTTGATTCATGTTTGCCCCCCGCTCCAGATAATCGATGGGGAAGGTCTCATCTGGCCCGTGAGCCCGGCAATCCGGCAGACTCAACCCCACCAGCAATGTTTCCACCCCGAGCACTTTCTTGATCACACTCACGATCGGGATCGTTCCACCCTCTAAAAGGTAATCCACCCTTTTTCCTCCCCATGCCTGACTCAAGGCTTTAGATGCAGCAGGGCCAAAACCTTTTGTGGGATCACAAAAATAGGGAAACCCACCATGATGCCGCGTCACCTTTAACTTCACCGTTTTTGGACAACGCTTTTTCAGATCCTTTTCCACGAGGTCCGCAATTTCTTTGGGATCTTGATGCGGCACCAAACGAAACGTCAACTTAGCCGAGGCCTTGCTGGGCAAAACCGTTTTGGGACCGGGCCCCTGATATCCCCCCGTAATTCCGTTGATCTCCGCCGTTGGCCTCATTCCAATTCTTTCGATTGCCGAAAATCCAGACTCCCCACCCAATGCCGGACTTCCTGCCTGACGTCTCACCTCCGCATCAGGAACTCCCAAGGCTTTTGCGGCTTTTCTTTCCCAAATAGCCACCTTCCTCACTTTTTTGTAAAATCCAGAAACAGCCACTTGGCCCGTTTCGTGATGAAGCCCCGCCAGCAGTCGGGTCAGCACTGTAATCGGATTTACAACCGCTCCCCCATAAACACCCGAGTGAAGATCGTGTGAGGGACCCGTTAGCTCCACTTCCAAAGCGCTGATTCCACGCAAACCGTATGTCAGAGTGGGTTTGTCAGGCCCGGCCATATTGGTGTCAGAAATGACAGCGACATCACACGCCAGCTCCTCTTTCCTGTCACGCAAAACACCCTCCAGATTGTCACTGCCCACCTCTTCCTCTCCCTCCACGACAAAGATCACATCGGTCTCCGGGCCGCCCGCCTTGATTTTCTCCGCCACCCCCATCATATGGGCAAAAATCTGCCCTTTGTTGTCGGTCGAACCTCTCGCGACCACCATTCCGCCCACCAGGCGAGGCTCAAAAGGGTCTCCCGTCCACCCATCCCCCATCTCCGCAGGCTGCACATCGTAGTGGCCATAGATCAAAACCGTACGCCGGTTGGCCGAACCGCTTTTCCTCCAAAAAGCCAAAACGACCGGTGCCCCTGCCGTGGGCACAATCTCCGAATTCATTCCCATTCCCTTGAACTTTCCCGCCAACCAACTAGCACAATCTTTCATTGTCTTGGCACGGGCGGGATCCGCCGAGACCGTTGCGAAACGTAGGAAATCGAAATATTCCTCTTTTGACCTGTTCAGAAGAGCCATCTGTATATTTTGCACCAGCCCCGCCTTGTAAGCCAGCCCCGCGGAAATGTTTTATCCGTGATTTGCTAGGCATAAAAACAACGCTAAGATCAAAAAATGTCTACATCTTCACTCGCGATTCCAACCTCATTTCCATCCTTCGACCTCGTGCGCCTGCTTCGCACTGTTTTCGAACCATCGAAAGGGGAAAAAACATGCGTCCTGATCGATCTAGATGATCCTACCCAAGTCAAAGACTTCTCGTTCCTCAAAAATCCCTCTTTGACCGTTCAGAAGTACGCCCACGACATCTTCTACCAAGGGATCAACAATGGAGCCGGCAAAGAGCTGGGGCTCACAGGAGGCGACCTCTACGCCTACAAAAAAACGGGCGGTAGCAATCTGGATATGGATGACCTTGCTGTGGACACCCAAGGGAATCGCCTCTCATTTGAAAAAGATATCTATCCAAAATATGACATCATCCTTTGCATCTCGACCTACTCGGCAACGGCTCCCCTCACAGCCTCGGCCAAGAAACACGGCTTCCGCGGAGCCACTCTCCACGGCCTTAACGATATCATTCTCAAAACCGGTCTCGCCGTCGACTACAACGAAGTCAGCAAACAGGCGGAAAAGCTCCGTCTTGGTCTAACAAAATCCGACTGGGTTGAAATCGATTACAAAGTCGCTGATAAGTCCTGCACGCTGCACCTCGATCTTGGAAAGCAGGAGGCCCAAAAGTCCCACGGTTTGTGCCGCGGTAAAACCCCAGACGTGGCGAATCTGCCCG
>JASGCJ010000014.1:2127-20639 GCA_030054195.1 Minisyncoccota bacterium | reverse complement strand
CAAAAGTCCCACGGTTTGTGCCGCGGTAAAACCCCAGACGTGGCGAATCTGCCCGCTGGCGAAGTCTATTTTGTACCCACTGACGCCCATGGACAAATGCCCATGAAGTTCGAGGACGGTACCCTTGCCATCCTCGATGTAAAAAAAGGCCGGCAAGTGGGCGGCACCTTCCTTTCAGGCAACCCCAAGACCCTCGAACGTCACGTTGCCAAGCTCCAACGCGACCCCGTCGTCGGAGAGTTGGGCGAACTTGGTTTTGGCACTCAACTTCTCCCCTTCAGCGGTCGGGATATTCAGGATGAGAAGATTTTAGGTACGATCCATGTGGCAACAGGGCGATCCGATCATTTGGGCGGTCATCTGACCCCCGATAAGTTCGCTGAGAGGATTAACGCAACTCATGATGATATTCTTTACGCTCCTCACAAGACTCCCGAGATTCAACTTCAGCAGGTACGAATGCACCGTGACGGAAAGACCGAGGTGGTGATCGAGGCGTATCAACCTGCTCCCTACCTCCAAAAACTGCTCGCCTGAAATCCTCGACCTACGAAAAGTCCTCCGTCTTGGCGGAGTATTTGGCGTTTCACTACCACGAACCGTCACAGCTACTTCCCAAAGGGGTTACACCCCCCAGAGGAGTGCGTAACTTTCCCTACACCTGTGCCCATCTCCTCCTTTCGAAGGCAAAAGGCTCACATTCTAGGGCCTTGGATCTGGGTTGTGCCGTTGGGCGCTCCACTTTCGAACTCGCCCGTCGATGCACTGAAGTGGTTGGAATCGACTACTCTCGCTCATTTATCCATTCAGCAAATCAGCTCAAAAAACGTGGCCACCTAAAGTTCCAACTTTGCGAGGAGGGCAACCGCACCACCCCATCCCTCGCTAAAGTCGATGCCCGTATCGAAAGAAATAACGTCCACTTTCAATTTGGTGACGCCCTTCACCTGCCAAGAAACCTGGGAACTTTTGATCTCGTATTAGCTGCCAACTTAATCGATCGCTTGCCCAACCCAACTTTCTTTGCCTCAAAAGTGGCCCCAGGCTTAATTAGACCAAATGGGTTTCTTCTTCTTACATCCCCTTACACCTGGTCCAAAGAATACACCCCTGAAAGCAAATGGTGGAGAAACTCATTTTCGACCCTAAAAAAACTTCTCCAACCCAACTTTCGACTCATTCATCGACAAGATCTCCCATTTCTTCTCCGCGAGCACCGTCGCAAATTTCAGTACACCTTTGCCGACGCTACCCTGTGGAGACGATCTGTAAATTAAGCTATCTCCTATTCCCACGGTTTGCCTGTCTATTTCAAATCCGTTATGATCAACACTTATGGGCAAAACCCTTTTTCATAAGGTTTGGGATCGGCACGCCGTCGCAAAACTTCCCGACGGGTCGACTCAACTTTTTATTGGTACCCATCTGATCCATGAGGTCACCAGTCCTCAAGCCTTCGGCATGCTTCGGGATCTGGGACTCAAAGTCGCCTTTCCAAAACGCACCTTTGCCACGGTCGATCACATCGTGCCGACAGACCAACGTGTGGAACCTTTTAAGGACACCCTCGCAGACGCCATGATCAAGGAGCTGCGCAAAAACTGCTCTGATTTCGGAGTGACCTTTTTTGATATCCCATCTGGAAAGCAGGGCATCGTCCATATCGTCGGACCTGAACAGGGCATCACCCAACCTGGCACCACCATCGCATGCGGAGACTCTCACACCTCCACCCACGGGGCCTTTGGTGCTGTGGCATTTGGAATCGGCACAAGCCAAGTTCGCGACGTCCTTGCGACACAGACGATGGCTCTCTCCCCCTTGAAAGTTCGAAAGATTGAAGTTCGGGATAAATTAGGCCCTGGGGTCTACGCAAAGGACATCATCCTCCACATCATCCGCACCCTCGGGGTCAACGGCGGTACTGGTTACGCTTACGAATATGCGGGTCCGACGATCGAAGGCCTCTCGATCGAGGAGCGGATGACCATCTGCAACATGTCGATCGAAGGCGGTGCCCGCGTTGGTTACGTCAATCCAGACGAAAAGACCTTCGAATATCTGAAAGGGCGCCCCTACTGCCCCAAAGGAAAGGACTGGGATGCCGCGTTGACCGAATGGCGAAAGGTAGCCTCCGATCCTGACGCCGTGTACGACGATGTGAAGGTCTTTGAAGCCTCTGAAATTCGCCCCACCGTCACTTGGGGCATCAATCCGGGTCAAGGCATCTTCATCGACGAAGCCATCCCCTCCCCCGAACAACTTCCCGTGGCCGACCGCTCTTCCGCCAAAGAGGCACTTGAATTCATGAAGTTTAAGGCGGGGCAAAAACTTGCAGGTCAAAAGATCCAAGTCGCATTCTTCGGTTCCTGTACGAACGCTCGATTGTCTGATTTTGTCGAGGCCTCAAGATTTCTAAAAGGCCGTAAGGTAGCAAAAGGAATTCGTGCCATTGCCGTTCCTGGCTCGCAGGGAGTAAGCAAAATCTGCGCTGAGATGGGCATCGACAAGATTTTTCGTGAAGCAGGATTCGATTGGCGCGAAGCAGGATGCTCCATGTGTCTCGGAATGAATCCTGATCAGCTGGTAGGGGATGAGATCTGCGCCTCCTCCTCAAACCGAAACTTCAAAGGCCGACAAGGTAGTCCCACGGGACGCACCCTCCTCATGAGCCCTGTGATGGTTGCGGCGGCTGCTGTGACAGGTGAAGTCAGCGACGCACGCAAAGTCTTCGCCCAAACCTGATATGTCCCTCTCCCCGATCAAGAAGGTAACAGGTCGAGCCGTACCCGTTGAGGGTGACGATATCGACACTGACCGGATTATTCCCGCCCGCTACATGCGTTGCGTGACTTTCGACGGGCTTGGGGAATTCCTTTTTCACGATATTCGCCAAACTCCAGAGGGCAAATCCACGAAACACCCGATCGATCAGGCCCAATTCAATGGCTCGACGATTCTTATTTCAGGAATGAATTTTGGATGTGGGAGCTCCCGTGAGCATGCACCCCAGGCAATCGTAAGAGCGGGATTCAAGGCCGTGATTGCAGGTAACTTTGCTGAAATCTTTTTCGGAAATAGCACGACACTCGGTCTCCCATGTGTGACCGCAAAGAAAGAGGATCTCGAAGCCCTGACTCAACTGATTAAGAAGGAACCATCGACTGAGGTGCAGATTGATTTAGAAAACCTCAAGGTTTCAGCAGGCAAACTCTCCTTTCCGGTCACCATGAAGGCAAGCGCCCAACAGGGGCTCCTATCTGGCCGTTACGACGCAATCGCCGACCTTCTGGCTAACCTGCCGAAGGTCAAAGAGCTGGCCGCGCACTTGCCGTAAATCACAAAGAAAACACGCCCCGCTTGGGCGCTAGGAGAACTTTTTTCGACCCTGGAATGCTCCAGAAATTGAGACTCCCGCCTCCGCGTCCGCCTTCCTAGAAAGGCATGACGTATTCGGATTAAGGTTTGGCCTCTTTTTTTAATTTTATCGGTTGAAAAAAATTGATCCGTCACACGCGTCAAGCAGGGCGCGAAGACTAAAACCAATCACTCAAAGAACTGTCCGGAGCTTGGCTTCGCACCGGGAAGCCAAGGACTGGAGAATCGCCTTCTCCCAACCCCCGACCTCTTCTTCTGTCAACGTGCGCGCAGAGGAGCGAAATTGCAAGCGACAACCAAGTGACAAAAATCCCTTCGGAACCTTCTTTCCTGAAGCATCCACGAACCGGTCGAAAACAACGAGACTCTCCATTTCAGCAGGCGCCACAGCTCGAATCGCTTTTTCAACATCTGCAAAAGACACCTTCTCAGGGAGCACGAGAGCCATGTCTCGTTGGATCCCAGGATAAGAGCTAACGGATGTGAACGGGGTTAGCCGTGCCTTGGCCACTGAAACTTTCCCTTCAGCCATCCAAATGGTTGACTTCACACCTACAGACTTTTTTTCGGTTGGACTCATCTCCTTCAAGGTCAAAGGCTGTCCAAGGCCTGGGAAACGCTTCCCAAGCTCATGCCAAATTCCTTGCAGGCTAAATCGATCTGCATCCACCTCAGGCTCTTGCCAGTGAACAGGTCGTTCGCGACCTGAAACGAGTAAGACCAACCTCATCTCCTCCCTGCCCCCTTCCACAGACACTCGACCTAACTCAAAAAGTTTGAGGTCCATCAACCCACGAGAAATATTTCGCCCAGCCGCTCTGCTTAAATTAGGCAAAAGACTTTGCCTGTAGCCCGCGGCATCGGGACCTGCGGAAAGGGTGAGTCGAGCCGATCCTGCTTCATCCGATCGAACAAGAGCCCCAGATAAGACCTCAAAATATCCGCGTTCGACAAGAAAAGTGCGGATCTGCCTTCGAAGCTGATCTTCACGATCCTCCCCAGACTCCCCATCCACCAAGGAGTCAAGGGACGTGGGAACTTTTGACAAATCGGAAAGCCGTACCAACTCCTCAAAAAGATCAATCTCCTCCCGAACATCCCGACGCCATGAAGGGGCAACCCATCCGCCTTTTTCCTCATAAAAACCCAGAGACCCTAGTCGTTGGGTTAAATCTTCTCGGTCCATTTTGTAACCTAACATTTTCTCCGCCTTCTCCCAACGCAAGGGTACGGGCTCAACCTTCAGGTTGCCGGCAGCCCCCACAGAACATAATCCAAGATATTTCTCCAACGCGCCTGCATCCTGTAGTAACTGGACAACTCGCGAACGCGCTCTTTCGACCAATTCAGGATCTAACCCCCCTCTTGCAAATCGTTTGGATGATTCCGTGTTGATCGAAAGGCGCCGTGCTGCTCGTCGAACTGTACCTGCGTCAAATGAGGCTACCTCCAGCAAGACTTTCTGTGTTGTAGGTTGAACCGCTGAATCGGCACCGCCGACTATTCCAGCCAATGCAACCACCCCTTTTCCGTCTGCCACAACCAGATCGTTCGGCGTTAGTGTATGTTTACCTCCATCTAGGCCCGTCACACTTTCTCCCGCTTTTGCCTTTCGAACTTCCAGGGCGGATCCCTGCACACGGGTGGCATCAAATACGTGAACGGGTTGACCCGTCTCAAGAAGAACATAGTTCGTTACATCCACCAGAAGCCCCAGCGACCGCAGCCCCGCTGCTACCAACCTCTTTTTCATCCAATCGGGCGAATCGATCCCCGCTTTTACTTCCAACCCCGTCAACGTGTAGTGAGGGCAAAGCTTAGAATCCTGCGAAGATACCTTCCAATTCTTGAGCTCCCCCTGATCTGCAGCTGGGACTGCCTCTTTTTCTTTCAAAGGAACTCCCAAGGCAGATAACTCCCTAGCTAATCCAAAGATCGAGGCTAGGTCTGGGCGGTTTGATGTTATCTCGACTTCAATCACCACCTCTCCAGGAAATAGCTTCTCCAGTGGCAACCCCAATGCCGTGGCAGGAGGCAGAATAAGAAGCCCCTCACTATCCTCAGCCAAACCCAACTCTTTGGATGAACAAAGCATCCCCTCAGAATTCTCACCTCGTAACTTGGCCGATTTAATGATCATTCCATCCTGAAAAACCGTCCCAGGTTTCGCGAGAGGCACAATATCACCTGCTTGATGATTTTTCGCACCGCAAACCACTTGTCGCGACCCCGTCCCATCATCCACAACACACACGCTCAACCGATCCGCATTGGGATGAGGTTTTTTCTCTAAAATCTTCGCCGAAACAATGCCCCTCACCTGGCAACCGGTTGAGTGTATGGCCACCACCTCTGTACCGCTCTGGGTCAGTTTTTCCGCAAGCTCCTCAGGAGATCCTTTCCACTGCGACCACTCTCCTAGCCACTCCAAAGGGACTTTCATTATTTTTTTGATCGGCGCGAGATTGACACTTTTTTTGCAGCTATTTGATCTCGCAAACGGGCTGCTCCTTCAAAATCCTCGATCGCAATCAACTGCTTCAGATCCGCTTCTAAAACCTGGGGGTCAGCAAGGCGTCGTACGGGTCTTTTCCCCCGGTGTACTAATCCTTTTTGCGTTTCCACTAGTGCCTCACTCAGGGAGGCCGAAAAACGCTCGTAACAGGTGGCACATCCCAGCTTTCCTGTTTTTTGCAAACTGTCCAAAGGATACCCGCATTGGGAACACTGGAGTTTTGTCTCAGGAGCCTGAGGGAACTCCTGAAGAAGCGCCTCCTCTGCCAAAAAACCAGAGGGGTGAATAGCCCCAGCTTTGCGGGCACACTCCTCACAAAGATCGAGACGCTTCAAATCATTTCCCACAACAGTCGTCATGAAGACCGTCGCGGGTCGTAGATTGCACTTCTGGCAGTCCACAGCTTTTCTAAGACGGAATCTTAGTCCCCGTCGAAGTGACAAGCTTATGATACCGCTTCATCAGATCAGCTGTCTTTTTGCCGGGACGACCATCTCCTATAAGTCGACCATCCACTTCAACGACAGGCACAATCTCCGCCCCAGTCCCTGTCAGGAACATCTCCTCGCAGGTAAAAAGATCGTAGCGCCGAACATCATCTTCACGGGTCTCCCAACCCCCCTCTCGGGCAATTTCAAGAACCGTTGCCCGGGTAATTCCGTTCAGCGCTCCAGATGAGAGTTTTGGGGTCACCAACACGCCATGACGAATAAAGAATATGTTGTCACCCGAGCACTCGGAAACGAGGCCCTGCGGATTCATGAGGATCACCTCTTGGGCGCCAGCCTGCTGACCTTCGATTTTGGCCAAGATATTATTGAGATAGTTGAGGGATTTAATTCCTGGGTCCAGGGCGGCAGGAGATTGGCGCCACGTGGCCCCCGTCACGACTTTTAGCCCCTCGCGATAATACCTCTCAGGATACAACTCAAGGTCACTCGCGATAATAATGATGGTGGGTTTTTTACAACGATCTGGAGACAGGCCGAGGTACCCTTTCCCTCGCGTGACGACTAAACGCAGGTATCCCGACTTCATCTTATTTTTCTGGCAGGTCTCCAAAACGGCTTTCTGAATCTCCTCTCGGGTCCAAGGCAACTTAAGCAGAATCGCCTTGGCAGAATCCTCCAGCCGAGCCAAGTGCTCCTCTAACTTAAAAACTCTCCCCTCATAGGCGCGGATGCCCTCAAAAACACCATCTCCGTAGAGCAACCCATGGTCAAAGACCGAGATCTTTGCCTCCTCCTCTGGATAAAATTTCCCGTCGATGTAGATGATCATAGTTTAGCCAGCCATCCTACCGTCCAGTAGCCGCAGGGGAACTCCCACCTTTGCGGCCACCGTGGCGTCATGGGTGACAAGCAGAAGAGATTTTTGCCTCTCTTTGACCATGGGAACAAGCAAATCAAGCACCGCGCTGGCAGAAGCGGCATCCAGGTTTCCCGTAGGCTCGTCCGCTAAAATGAGGTCCGGATCAAGAACCAAGGCACGCGCCACGGCGACTCTCTGCTGCTCTCCACCCGAAAGCTCCCCCGGGAGATGATCCCTACGCAGGGTCATTCCCACCTGATCGATCAGATCCTCCCAGCGCTCTCCGACGGATACTCCTGCCAACATGGCGGGAAGCCGTACGTTCTCTTCCACCGTCAACTCAGGCAAAAGATGATAAGATTGAAAAATAAAACCCACCGCGCGGCGTCGCCACAGGGCCCATTGGCTTCGTGTCTGCCCGCTAATTTTTTCTCCCTTCCAAAAGATTTCTCCCCCGTCGGCCTCTTCCAGCCCTCCTAAAATATGGAGCAGAGTCGACTTTCCCGCTCCGGATGGCCCACATACAGGCCGACACTCCCCGGGAGCCAAAGAGAGATCGATTCCGTGTAGGATCTCAAGCGGAGGCCTACCTTGGAGTTGATAGCCTTTACGCAACTGACGAGCTTCAAGAAGAGGATGACTCATGTTCGTCTCAGGTTAGCTGCAGGCTCACTGTGGGACGCCACCCAGGCGGGCACCAGAGCCGCCAACACACTTAAAGCCAATCCAGCAAAGGCAACTCCCAGAAAAACAGCCACGTCATACCGCGCGGGAATTCCTGTAAAATGGTAAATTTCTGCAGGAAAAAGCTCCTGTCCCGTTACCTTCCCAATCCATTGGCTGACACTGTTTCGGTTGATCAAAACAATCCAAGCTCCCACGACCCCTGCCACAGCCCCCAGAACACCAACTACGACTCCATACATCGTAAAGACAGTCGCAATCTGGACGGGGGTCGCACCAACTGCAGCAAGGATTCCGATGGATTTGGCACGCTGAACAGTCACGGTAATCAAGGTTCCGCTCAAGCCCAGCGCCGCCACCGCCATAATAAAGAATAGAAGAAAACTCATGACACGTCGCTCTACGGCAACGGCCGCAAAGAGACGCTGGTTGTGGTCCATCCAAGAGAGCACTCGGATCCCCCCACCCAGTCGGGTTTTTAGTCTTTCCGCAATCCGTGCTGCCTGTCGCGGATCCCGTAATTTAATTGCGATCCCATGAACCTTTTGGGGAACAGAATAAAGCTCTTGTGCAGTCACCAAGTCCGTAATGACGTACTCTGAATCATATTCAAACATCCCCGTGGTAAAGATTCCCGCGACTCGGAATGTTCTGGGGAGAGGTATTTTTTTCGGAACTGCACCCGTAGATTTTCCAGCCAAGGCATCTTTAAACTGCTGCGGAGCCAGTAGATTGACCTCCGAACCGATCCCTGCCTGGTTTGCTCGTGCCCACTCGGATCCCACTACTAGTTGCTCGGGTCCTGGCGACCAACTGCCCTCTACAATGCACTCGGGCAGTGGTATGACAGAGGGCGCTGTTTCCGCATCCCATCCCTTGATTCTTGGGGTCGAGATCCGACTTCCGCATTCAGCCAGAACCGGTCCCAAAACGGACCCCGTAGCCCCTATTACCCCTGGCTCTTCACGAATGATTTGGATCAGTCCTACAGGGTCAGGCAACGGAGACTGCCCTGCCACGGTCAAATGGGACTGAAATCCGATCACCTTTCTCGTTAACTCATCCTCAAACCCACTCATGACCGATTGGACGACAATCAAGACCAGCACCCCTGCGACGACACCCAACCAACTCAGCAAGGTAATCATCGAGACAAATGTTCTCTGGGGACGCAAAAAGCGAAGTGCAAGAAACAGCTCAGGCCAGCGGGGCATATTCCCTAACGTGCCTTCTTCCCTTCCATCTCTCAAGCCTTCATGCGGGTTGCCCAACGACAACGGGTCGCATATTCTTTTCCTTTATGGCTAAGACACGCCCTATTCAGCAAGCACGTCGGGTCCTCGATATTGAAATCGCGGCCTTGCGACGAGTTCGGACACGGATTGGCTCCTCATTCCAACAAGCCGTTCGCTTGATGCAACAGCGGCTGGAGAACGGAGGAAAAATTATCGTCACGGGAATCGGAAAATCGGGCCACATTGGTCACAAAATTGCCTCCACTCTAGCCAGCACTGGAACAACTTCGGTCACGCTGGATCCAGTGGACGCCGCTCATGGAGACTTGGGCGTGGTTTCCCGAAAAGATCTGATTCTTGTTCTCAGCTATAGTGGCAACACAGACGAACTTCTTCGGGTTGTACCTCTGATCAAACGCCAAGGGGTCCCTATCTTGGTCATGACGGGAAACCCCCGCTCCCACCTTGCACGCCAATCGGACGTCATTCTCGACGTGTCAGTAGAGCAGGAGGCATGCCCCCTAAACCTCGCCCCTACCTCCAGCACCACCGCCATGCTCGCCCTTGGAGATGCCCTGGCAATGGTGCTTCTTCAAAATCGGGGATTTCAACGCAAAGACTTTGCTCAACTCCACCCTGCTGGAGCGATCGGTCGGGATCTCCTTTTACCCGTCCAAGAGATTATGCGCCCCAAGAAGCAAATCCCCATTTGCACAGAAAAAACTCTCGTCACCCAAGCCCTGCGCCAAATTACGGCGAAACGTTGTGGTGCGGCTATCGTGGTCAATGCCCGAGGAAAACTGGCGGGCATCTACACCCATGGCGATTTCGTTCGTGGATTTCAAAAGGATCCTGCAATCGGCAAACGCACTCTCGCTTCGGTCATGACCCGGCGACCCATCACAATCTCTTTTGGCAGTTTGGCGGCGAAAGCCCTTCACATCTTTGAAACTCACCGAATCGAGGACTTGGTGGTGGTAGATGCTGCCCATCGTCCTGTCGGTTTGGTGGATTCACAGGATCTGACTCGTTTCAGATTGCTTTAAACCAGAAACAAAAGGAGAAATCAGTTATGTCAGTAATTGCAAATGATTTGAAAAAAGGCATGGCCGTTCGCAAGGATGGAGACATCTACGTAGTGCTTGGGATTACCCATCGCACTCCGGGAAATAAAAGGGCCTTCGTGCAAGCTATGTTCCGGTCTCTTCGTTCAGGACAATCTTCCGATCATCGTCTTGCCTCGGACGAGCGACTTGAATCAGTGAATGTCTCCCGAGATAAGTGGGAATTCAGCTACAGCGACAACACGGGCTACACCTTCATGAACCCAGAAAATTATGAAAATCTTACCCTGACACCCGAACTGGTTGAAGATGTGAAGGAGTTCCTATCCGAAAACATGGCTTGCGAGATCCTCTTTATTGAGGGCAAAGCCGTTTCGGTTGAACCCCCTGCCAGCGTCACTCTCAAGGTGATCGAATCTCCCGAAGGGATCCGAGGCGACTCCGCCAACAACGTCATGAAAATGGCGAAAATGGAAACCGGACTCCAACTTCAGGTCCCGCTCTTCATCAAGGAAGGCGAGCTCATCAAGGTCGATACACGGGAAAAGAAGTATATGGGTCGGGCGTAAAGCCCTACCCGCCAAACGTCAGATTTTTCACCCGCTCAGCTCCGCAGGCGTTGAGAACATCGATAATTCGTTGGTAAGGCGCTTTTTCATTGGGTCGGATAATGACCGACTGATCTGGTGAAGCCTCGATCAAGGCTTTCAATCTTCCCCTCAATTTGGGCATGTCATGATCATCCCGCCCATCCACGGTACTGTCGTTAAAAGTGACGACCCCATCAGGGCTTACTCGTAAGGTCACAGGGCTCTTTGCCGTGCTTGTTGCCGTGGAGGCACCAGGCACTTGAACCCCTAGCTCGGCCTCTTTGACCTGCTTCCCCGCCATGACCATAAAGAACAGAAGGAGAACGAACATCACGTCCAACATGGGCGCAATCTGCAACCCATAATCCCCGTCGCTGGATCCTCCGCCCGCCATCGCTTATCCTTTGCCGCCCTTGGTCGTAGCAAATACCACGTTCGCCACACCCGCTGCAGCAGTTGCCTTCAATACCACTTTCGTTTTTTCCCACCCAAGATCCTTGTCCGCCCGCACCAAAACACGATAACTGGCATTGGGATTGAGTTTCTTTATCTGCCCATAATCGTCTTTGATGAGTTTCGATAAGGCCACTTCGTCCAGACCCGTTCGCCCTTGAGCCTCTAATCCACCCATTTTATTTATATTTACCGTAAATTGCCCCTCACCCTTTTCCCTATCCTTGGCGTCCTGTGCATCAGGTAATGTCAGATCCGCCATTTGGCTCTTAATTTCTGTTGTCGTCGTTGCAGTGAAAAACATTAGGAGAACGAGCAGAACGTCCACCATCGGCGCAACTTGAAATTCAGGATCTTCATCCCCACCCGAGGTGTGAACGCTAAACTTTTTTCCGTGCCCAGACATGGCACGCGACCTCAGCCTAAGCCACGGGGGCGGGGGCTGCCGCCGCCGCACCCAAATAATCACTCACCCGATACCCCGTCAGCTGCTCGAACGGAATATCTTCAAGCAAAAGGTTAACTTCAGAGTCTACAGCAACAGACACGGTCTGGATTCGGTTCCGAAATACGTAGTAAAGAATAAATCCCGGAATAGCGACGAAGAGACCAGCCCCCGTGGCGACCAAAACCTCAGAAATATTTCCTGCCAACTTACTGGGATCCGCCGCACCTGAGGACCCTAAAGTTTCGAAAGCCTTGATCATCCCCATCACGGTACCCGTTAACCCAACCATGGGGCTTACGACCCCAATGACGGATAGATACTGAATATTGGCCTTAATCCCATTCAACTCCTTGGCTGTGGTATCCCCTACCGCTTGCTCCACCGCCTCGCGACCACGCCCAAGACGATCGAGACCTGCCTGGACGATCCGCCCTAGATAGCACTGATTCGCTGTACAAACCTGATAGGCCAAAGGGTAGTTGCCCGAAATAATCGCGTCCTTGAGTTGGGCGAGAACAGCCGCCGGAGCCAACCGACCTACCCGTATTTTAATAAAAGCCTCAATCGTAAAAGCCATGATCAAGATGGACGCAATCAGGAGGATCCACATGACAATTCCACCCTCGTGAAAAATTTGCCATGCTGTTTTAGGGGCCTTTCCCGCTTCACCCTCTGAGGCCAAAAGAGTGGGAACTACGAACAAGCAACCGATGAGGAATCCTTGGATTTTTGCGAAACGAAAAGTGTTCATGGGTATAGATTATTCAAAAGACCTATTCGGTGACGAGGTCTTTATTTGATTTTCTTAGCAACTCCGCTTTTTGCTCCGCTCGTTGCCCCAAGGAGGGGGGCTCCGGATATAGGGCCCCAACGCGTAAGTAGTCCTCTAAAGCTTTTTTCATCTCCCCTTTTTTCTCGAATGCACCCCCGCGCGCAAAATAGTACTCCGCTAGAGCCTCGCGATCCGCTCGCACGGGCCGCAAGCTCTCTTTGAGTTGCCCCTCCAACTCCTTCAATTTTTCAAGAAGAACCCCTGCATCCCGACCCGAGGTGGCCTCTGCCAATCCGACAGACGCACGCAAGGCCGCTGGGCCTTGAGTATAAAATTTTTTCATTTTCCCAAAAAGAGTCTCCGCATCCGCAACTTTCCCTAACGCCAAATAGGCTTGGCCTAGCCCACCCGCGCACTCGAGCACCCAAGGACAATCGACCCCGACCAGAGTGTCCACTGTAGTCTTCCAGTGCGTCACAACCTCCTCCCAATTCCCTTTCGAAAAGGCCTCTCGGCCCTGCGCAATCCCCGGCCTCTCCTCTAAAGTCACCTCAGCTAGGTCTGCCGAGGGATACCCCAAAGTCCCCTGAGCAAACTTAAATGTTAATGTCATCGATCCCTCATCAAACTTGATCGCCTGCCCCTTCAAAATCTCGCCATTTTTCAACCGAAGCACATCCTCACCTTGAACTTTCAGGGTGACCAACATCAGACCAAGTAAAATACCCACAAAGATCGTTCGCATCTTTATGATTTTGCGCTTCCCTCCTACCCCCCTAGCAAGCCAAAAAGGATCATGATCACTTTCCTACACGATAAGTTAAAAGGCCTTCTCCTACTTCTTCTCGCCATCGTTGGCATTTCCTTCATCTTTTTTGGAAATTGGACCCCACAAGGTGGCCAGGATCCCGCGTCTCAAATCGTTGGCAAGATCGGGGGCGACTCCATGAATGTAAATGAGTTTGTTGCCGCCCAACGCCTAGCTCTTCTTGAGATCACGCTTCAGAGTGGCCGTATTCCGTCCGCAGATCAAAACGAGTTCCTTAATTTCCAAACCTGGATTCGCCTGCTTCAGATTCAAGCCGCCGATCAGGCAAAGATTGACGCCCAACCCGACCAACTGGTCTCCACCATCAAAAAGAATCCTCTATTCCAAAAAGACAACATCTACGATCCAGAGATCTTTCAGCGATTTAATTCCAACTTCTTATCTCCCCAAGGGTTTAGTGCAGAACGGTTCAATCAAGCCGTTCTCGATTCAGTCCGCACGGATACTCTCCTTCGCGCCCTTGCCTCCACCACTTTCGTCTCTCCGGAGGAAGGTGAGAAAAGACTTCAGCGCCTTTTTGGACCCGTTCACGCCCAAATCGTGCGGTGGGATCCAACCAAACTAAACCCTACAGAACCCAAGCCTGAAGATCTGGAAAGTTACTACAAAGCGAACATTGCTGAATTTGCTCTTCCACCACGCCGTACGGTCGAAGTCGTCGAGTTCCTAGCCGCTGGTCCTTCTGAGGAACAGAGAACCAAAGCAGGGGAAACTGCCTTCGCCTTTACATCTCAGTTTTTCAATATTCCCGAAGGAAAATCTCGTCCCTCATTTTCGAGTCAAGTCGCACAAGCCAAACTGTCGGCTCGTACCTTCGGTCCCTTCTCACCCACAGAAACTCCCTTCCCTGGTGAAACAGACCCAAAACTCACCGCTGCCGCCTTTGCACTCTCTTCTGACGAACCGATAAGCGACTATCTGCCCTCCAAAAATGGGTTTCTCGTCCTCAACCTCAAGGATGAGCAGCCAGGCCGTACTCGTCCTTTGTCCGAGGTGACGACTGAGATCCGCACCCGCTGGCTTGAACAAGCTCGCCTTCAAATGACGGCCCAATCCGCACAATCTTTCACGCAATACGCAAATGTCGCACTCGCCCAAGGACAGAAATGGGAGGATATCGTCAAATCGGCAGGACTCACCTCCACCCCCTTACCTATTTTTACGCCTGCGGACGATAAGCCGCTCACGTTTCCGAACGCAGATCGTATACGCCCTGCCGTAACCCAACTCGACCCAGCACGAGTCAGCCCCCCACTTCGCACAGAACGAGATTTCATCGCGGTGTACCTGTCCCAAAGAGATCCCGTTCCGGCCGCAACGGCCGCTTCTACTCTTCCAAGAATTCTCGCCCAACTCCAAAACCAACGCCGCGGTGAAATTATCCGAGATTGGTTGACCGGTCGCGCCACTCTTCCTGAAAATCAGCTGCCACCCGAAGTGCTTACGCAACTCCGCGGATCGCTCTGACTTTCTTCTCTCCCTCCCTTTCCGTACTTCATGGTCACCTTTACTAATCTGACTCGTGCGCCCGAAATTGGGGCGAACTCCTACCTGCTCCGTGCAGGAGAGCACTCCGTGCTTCTGGATGCGGGAATGCACCCTCGCCTCGACGGCTGGGACGCGACTCCTCTGCTGGACGAGATCCCGGAAGACCTTGAAACGATTCTTATTTCTCACGCCCATCACGATCACATTGGCTCCCTCCCCCTCGTCACCGCCGCTCACCCAGGGGCCAAGATTCTCATGACTTCAGGAACCGCGGCCCTTACCGAACCTCTTCTCCACAACTCGGTCAATGTGATGACCCGTCAAAGACGCGAACTTGGGCGCTCCGATTACCCCCTCTACACCCACCGTGGTGTGGACGACAGTGCCGTCACTTGGGAACTCGCAAACTTAAATCGGCCGATCCGAGTCGACTCCTCCGCTTTCGAGTTCGTACTTCATGATGCAGGTCACGTGGTGGGCTCCGTCATGACTGAAATTCGTGCGGAAAATCAACGAGCTCTCTACACAGGCGATTTCAATCTTCAGCGCCAAACTCTTATGCTCCCCTGCCAACACCCCCCCGGCCCTTTTGACACTCTGATTATGGAAACCACCCGAGGTGCCCAACCCGCCATTCCTGGACAAGATCGCGCTTTTTTTGAGGAATCACTTCTGGCGGGGATACGGCAGACTTTTGAGCGGGGCGGGGCCGTCCTCATTCCCGTTTTTGCCATGGGAAAAACACAGGAAGTCCTCGCTCTGCTGCACCATGCACGACTCGAGGGGAAAATACCCAAAGCTCCTATCTACATCGGTGGCTTAGGTCGCGTGATGACGGAGGTCTACGACCGGCAACGAACATTAAATCCCAGACAACACGGAGGACTTCGACTGATTCCCGAAGCGCAGCCCGAAACCTTCGACCCCCGACGCCTTCCCAGCCTCCGCCTCCGGGCTGGCCACATTTACCTTCTCAGTTCTGGCATGATGACTCCGAACACGACGAGCCACACGATTGCCCGCCTGTTTTTCCCACGGGAACACGATTCAATCTTTTTTGTCGGTTATACCGATCCAGCCTCTCCATCGGGTCTTCTGCGAAAAGCGGGCCAAGGAGGCGAAGTGCCTTGGGGCGATACTGGCTCTGTCCCCGTTCGTTGTGAGGTCCGTTATTTTGATCTCACCGCCCACGCCACCCGCGAGGACATCCTGCGCTGGGCCTGTGATGAAATTCAGCCATCCCGAGTGTTGCTCGTCCATGGCGATCCCGACGCTCAAGCTTGGTTCGCATCCCAAATCCTACTTCAACGACCCAAAACAGAGGTGATTCAACCTCCACCAGGACAACCCATACCCCTGTTCCCCCATCTTTCCTAGTTTCACTTTTTTCATCTTCGTTGCATTCTCTCCCTATGCCTGCACGTATTTTAGATGGAGAAGCTTTTGCCAGTCAGATTCATCTCGAAACGGCAAGCCGTGTCGCAGCCCTAACGAAACGCGGAGTCACACCACGCCTTGTCTTTATTCGTGTTGGGGAAGACCCTGCGTCCCGCGCTTACGTATCCCGTAAGGAAAGCCGGGCAAAGGAGGTCGGCATCTCCAGCACCACCCTAGTTCTTCCCGAGACCACTTCTCTCCCCGATCTGCTCCGCCAGATCGACACGCTGAACGCCGACCCAAAAGTTCACGGAATCCTGATTCAATCCCCTCTTCCCCAAGGATTGCCCAACGATCAGGTCTACGCTCGTGTCACTCCATCCAAAGATGTGGACGGATTTCACCCGGTAAACTTTGGAAAACTTCTCTTAGGGGATCCCACAGGATTTCTCCCCTGTACCCCTGCAGGAATTCTTGAAATTCTCCGCTTGGGAAAGATTCCTACCCGCGGAAAACATGCTGTCATTGTTGGGCGGGGCCAGATTGTGGGTAGACCCCTCGCTGTTCTCCTTGCTCAGAAATCGCCTCACGCCGACTGCACGGTCACTCTCGCCCACTCCAGCACACCCAATCTATCTTCCATCACACGGCAGGCCGATATCTTGGTCGGTGCACTGGGTCGTCCTCTTTTTTTAACGAAAGAACATGTTCAAGCGGGCGCCACGGTTATCGATGTCGGCGTGAACCGCGTTCCCGATCCAGCCTCACCTCGTGGATACCGACTTGTGGGTGATGTGGATTTTTCTTCCGTCCAACCCGTCGCAGGCGCCATCACACCCAATCCGGGAGGAGTCGGCCCCATGACTATTGCACTTCTTCTTTCCAACACTGTCCGAGCCGCCGAGGATGCTTCTTCATGAGTTCAGCCCGCATCGACGGTCGATCTCCCAAAGATCTTCGTCCCCTCTCCTGCACGTGGGATATCGCCCCTCAAGCCGTTGGATCCGTTCTGCTGAAATGCGGAAAGACCGAGGTGATCTGTACGGCAAGTGTGGACGAAGCTGTTCCGCGCTGGATGAAAGAACAAGGTGTAGCGGGGGGATGGTTAACAGCCGAGTACTCAATGCTTCCCGCGTCGACCTCGAGCCGTAAACCTCGCGACTCCTCCCGAGGAAAGGTTGACGGACGCTCCACCGAAATTCAGCGACTCCTCGGGCGTAGTCTTCGAGCTGTAACGGATCTCACTGCACTAGGCCCGCGAAGCCTTTGGATCGATTGCGATGTTCTCTCCGCAGATGGAGGCACCCGCACCACTGCGATCACTGGGGCGTGCCTCGCCCTTCGTCGCGCCATCGAACGCCTACAACTCTCTGGAAAAATGACGGCTGACCCTCTACGCACCCCGGTAGCTGCGATTAGCGTGGGTCTCGTCGAGCAGGTGCCCCTTCTCGATCTGAACTACCCCGAGGATCGGGATGCTCAGGTGGATATGAATGTCGTGATGACTGGAGCAGGTCGCCTCGTGGAGGTCCAAGCGGGTGGAGAAGAGCACGATTTCAGCAGTGAAGAATTTCACTCCCTCCTCACTTTAGCTCAGGAAGGTCTTAAAAAAGTTTTCGCTTTTCAGGAGTCTTCTTGGAAGTCACGCCCTAAGGCCGAACCTCTCTCATCCTCGCCAGCCTAATCTAGCTTGCCAAAGGCTCTCGTTACTGGCATTCCGATACGCTTGCCTTTTACTCATGCCGACGAAATCTAAATCCTCCAAAACTAAAAAGGCCTCTAGCAAGGCACCAAAATACGTCTACTCATTCGGGAACGGCAAAGCCGATGGCAATGGCTCAATGAAATCCCTCTTGGGGGGTAAAGGCGCCAACTTGGCAGAAATGACCCGAATCCGGCTCCCTGTCCCCCCCGGATTCACCATCAGCACAGAGGTCTGTACCTACTACTACGACCACAAACGCACCTACCCACCTGCTCTTGAAAAACAGATCGACGAGGCCATCCACAAACTCGAGACCGCCATGGGCAAGAAATTCGGCGATCAAAAGGATCCCCTGCTCGTCGCCGTCCGCTCTGGGGCCCGTGACTCCATGCCTGGAATGATGGACACCATCCTCAACCTCGGCCTCAATGATCGAACCGTCCGCGCTTTGGCCGAACGCAGTAAAAACGAGCGCTTTGCTTACGACTGCTACCGCCGCTTCCTTCAGATGTATGGTGACGTTGTCATGGGCGTTCAGAAGCGCGCGGGCGAGGATCATGAACCTTTCGAAGTTGTGATCGAGGAACTCAAGAAGGAGCTCTTTCCCAGAGATCCTCATGTGTCAGACACTAAATTGGACGCACCTGCCCTCCGCACATTGAC
>JASGCJ010000014.1:0-2027 GCA_030054195.1 Minisyncoccota bacterium | reverse complement strand
TTCACACGGGATCCCGCCACAGGCGAAAAAGTTCTCTACGGCGAGTTTCTCCTCAACGCGCAGGGAGAAGACGTCGTGGCCGGAGTACGCACACCCGAGCCTGTCATCCAGCTTCAGGTTGAAATGCCTGAAGTTTACCGCCAACTCCAAGACGTGCGTCATACCCTTGAGAGCCACTTTCACGACATGCAGGATTTCGAATTTACGGTGGAACAAGGTCGCCTCTTCATGCTTCAAACCCGCAACGGCAAGCGGACTGGATTTGCTGCCGTACGTATCGCTGTGGAGATGGTGAAAGAAAAACTCATCAAGCCTGATGACGCCATTCGCCGCATCCCTGCAGATTCCCTCAGCCAACTCCTAGCTCCTGTGTTTGATTCTCGTGCTCGCAAAACCACTCAGGTCATCGCCAAAGGCCTCCCTGCGGGTCCTGGAGCCGCCTCAGGCAAGATCTACTTCTCCGCCAATGAGGCCGAAGCGGCCGCCCATAGAGGCGAAAAAGTCCTTCTCGTCCGTGTCGAAACCAGCCCAGAGGATATTCGGGGCATGCTTGCGGCTGAAGGTATTCTCACCGCAAGAGGAGGTGTCTCTTCCCACGCAGCCCTCGTGGCACGCCAAATGGGTAAAGTCTGTGTCTGCGGCGCTTCCGAGCTTCAGATCGACTACTCGACAAACACCCTACATGTCCGCGGACAAAACTTTCGCAAGGGCGATTACCTTTCGATTGACGGAACCTCAGGCGAAATTTTCCCCGGTGAAGTCAAAACATCCCCTTCCGATGTCGTTCGCGTCCTCATCGACAAGGATCTAACCCCTGCGGAAAGCCCCATCTACCGCGTCTTCGCCCAACTTATGCAGTGGGCAGATCAACGAAGGACCATGGATGTACGCGCCAACGCCGACCAACCCGATCAAGTAGCTCATGCTGTTGCCTTCGGCGCTCAAGGAGTGGGTCTCTGCCGAACAGAACATATGTTTTTTGAAGGAGACCGAATTGATCACGTTCGAGAAATGATCCTCGCTGAAAACGCAGATGAGCGTGGCAAAGCCCTCTCCAAACTTCTCCCTGCCCAGCGCTCAGACTTTGCTGGCATCTTTAAAGCCCTCAAAGGCCTGCCCGCCACAATCCGTTTCCTTGACCCGCCCTTGCACGAGTTCATCCCGCACGACGAGGCCTCCCAAAAAGACTTAGCTGAAAAGCTCGGAATTTCCGTAGATCGCGTTGCACGACGTGTCAAAGAGCTTCATGAGTTCAATCCTATGCTCGGACATCGTGGCTGTCGTCTGGGCATCGTCTATCCTGAAATCTCAGAAATGCAGGCACGCGCGGTATTCGAGGCAGCGGCCGAGGTTCAAGCCACTGGCATGAAAGTTCGTCCCGAAATCATGATTCCTCTTGTGGGCTTCCCAAAGGAGCTCGAACTCCAAATCGACCTTGTTCACCGCGTGGCGACTCAGGTTCAAAAAGAGCAAAATACGAAGCTTTCTTACTTGGTTGGAACAATGATCGAAATTCCGCGCGCCTGCGTGGTTGCAGATGAAATCGCGAAGTCAGCGCAGTTCTTTAGTTTCGGCACCAATGATTTGACCCAGACAACCCTCGGTATGAGCCGGGACGACGCGGGAACATTCCTTCCCCGATACCAAGAGGAGGAAATCGTCCGTCAAAATCCTTTTGCAGTACTGGATCAAGGGGGTGTGGGCAAACTCATGGAAACTGCAGTCAGACTGGGTCGTACAACCCGAAAAGACATTAAGCTTGGCATCTGCGGCGAACACGGGGGAGAACCCGATTCCGTAAAGTTTTGCCACCGCCTGGGTCTAGCCTACGTATCCTGCTCCCCTTTCCGGCTTCCGATCGCCCGCCTTGCAGCCGCTCAGGCCTCGCTGAAGAGTTAATTCCCCTTTAAGGGAATCAAATACTCTACCAGTTCCCCTTTCCCTTTAGTGGAAAAAGGCTCATTCTTTACCCATGACCGATTTCCGTGACGGTGCTCTCGGTGCCTATCTCCGCGAAATTGGGGATA
>JASGCJ010000013.1 GCA_030054195.1 Minisyncoccota bacterium | reverse complement strand
CTCCGAATGTTCCCAAAGGAGAACTTCTCCCAGTTTTACTCCGCTCTGAACATGTTCATTGGACTGGGAATCATGACCTTTGGCCCGATCGTCGGACACCTGATCGATTTCACTCAAAAGTTCTACCGACTTACCTTCATTGCCTCATCCACTCTTGCTTTTCTCGCCGTCATTCTCGGACTCGTCGTCCACTCCAAATTTATGAAGTTGGGCGGCCCCAAACAGTACGTTCCTCCTGCCTAAACACTACTTTTCCAGTTTCGTCTGCACGATCTTTCCATTCACTTGCTTGATCCAATCCCCCGCTTTTCCCAAACCACGAGTCGAGTGAATGATCACTTCCATTTTATTGTCTAAAACAAGCTTGGCTGCCTCCTCAGCTGCAGGACCAACAACGGGATCTCCAAAATCCGCAAACCAGTAAATAGCTTCAACCTTTCTGCGAGCAAATTGATCAAACGCTAACCCAGCCGCATGTGAATCAGCAAAGCTGGTCACCATCCAGGTATTCCCCCTTCTTGCTAACTTATCGTAAAGATCAGGGTAATCCTTTCGGAATCCACCATAATTGATTGTTCCACGTATGGTTGGTGAATCAGATGCCTCCGCACTGTTGAACTTCACAACCTGCGGCTTGGGCATGCTTTTAGGTCCAATAAACTTTGTTTTATTCTCTTTCGCTGTTTTTTGCTGCTGCTCATTGATCTCAGTCCAGTTTTTCAAGGCCGTGTTCCAATCCTCTAATCCACATCCATTCATAAAAACAACATCTGCATCAGGAAATTTCTTAAATATCTCCTCCATGACTGCAGGGATATAGGATTGCATCGAGCCAGAAATATCCACCAAAACTCCCAGCTTCTTTGCCTGTACCTCTACCCCAAACAGTTTCATCCCCGACCTACCCGTCCCTTTTCCCGTCCCCGTGCCTGTTCCCGTCCCCGTGCCTGTTCCCGTCCCCGTGCCCGTTCCTCCAACACTTCCAGTCAGGGACGTTTTCATATCCTTCGGAATTGCGGGTGCCCAACTTGCTCCCCCAGGCACAGTCATCATTTCAAGCGGAGGAGCCGACTCCTCTGCCGCAGGCGCCTCATCCATCAGGTTGGGATCTGCACTCTTCTCCTCCTGAACCATCTCTTCCTCAGGCGGGGCAGGAGGTGTCTGAGCCGTCTCACTTGGCAAACTCTCCGCTGAAAAAGGCACTCCCCCGATACGACCCTTGAAAAGTGTCACTCCTCCAAATCCGATCAAGAGAAGGACATGTACCGCGAGTGAAAAAAGAAAGACGATCACAATCGTCTTCTTGAAGAATGCTTTCCAATCTGTTTTTCCTGCAAATTGGCCGCTTCCATCTCTCCTGTTTGGCTTCACAGGCGGATAAACAGGAGCACTCACGACAGGATATTATGCCGACTACGGTTTTAGGTAGTCCAGTTGCAATCGAATCTTCTTCGCCCGAGCCAAATCAACTAACCGGCTTCCCGCCACCTCTTTCGCCTCCTCCAATATAGGCCCTTTCTCCCCCTGCCTCCTAGCCTCCCCCGCCAAGGCCGTAAGGGCTTTCGATCGATCCTCATCTGTAACCTTATTCCACCACCCATCCTCGTCCCGGTAGGACACATCCCCCACAGGACTCGTAGCCAGGATTTCTGGTGCTGGAAGATGCGCAGTTGCCTCACCTTGCCCCGGTCCCATCTCAACCCAAAATGATTTCCGCAGATCAAACCCCGCCTTCACCTCATACGTTTGGGTTAGACGAATTACCTTCCGACTCCCCAACCATCGATGTTCCCAATCATAACCCACTTCGATTTTTTTTGCCGCGACGATGACCTCACTACGCGCCGAGGTCTGACCCCATACCACTTTCGTCCCCTCCCGAACCTCCGGCCGAACATGAAGTAGATCCACAAATACTTCAGCCACCCCCTCCCTAACCCCAGACGCAGTCCGAGACGCTATCTTAGAGGGCAGATCCAAACACGCCCGCACCCCGATCCCCAACATAATGACGATCCCCAGGAATAATGCCGCCGATCCCCAACCTCCGCGTTTCAATTAAAGGCTCAGCCCCTCGTCCGTCACGGCCCCATGAGACGCATCCGCGACACTGTGAGCAAATTTGGCCAAAACCCCCTTCGTATATTTCGGCTTCGGCTTTTTCCATGCCTTCGCCCTTTTTTTCATCTCCGCACCAGAAATATCCAGCTGCATCTTTCTGGTTTTTGCATCAATTACAATTCGATCTCCGTTCTTCACCAAAGCCAAAGGCCCCCCGTCATACGCCTCAGGGGTGATATGACCCACCACAAAACCGTGCGTTCCCCCGGAAAACCTTCCATCTGTGATCAATGCCACATCCTTCCCCAGCCCCTGACCCATGATCGCACTCGTCGGCGCCAACATCTCACGCATCCCCGGCCCACCCCGCGGCCCCTCATATCGAATCACCACCACGTCCCCTTTCTCAATTTTTCCTGCGAGAATCGCTTTCATTGCTTCCTCCTCCGCCCCATACACCTTCGCCCTGCCCTCAAACCGCTCCCCCTCTTTTCCACTAATTTTTGCGACCGCCCCTCCTGGAGCCAAATTCCCTCTCAAAATCACGAGATGACCCGTCTTTTTGATCGGATCTGAAAAGGGACGAATCACCTCCTGCCCAGAAGGATAATCCCCGACATATTTCAAGTTCTCTGCCAACGTCTTGCCTGTCACGGTCATGCACTCCCCATGCAACAGACCTCGATCCAGCAACCGCTTCATCAACGGCACCAACCCCCCAATCCTCACTAACTCCGCCATGACAAACTTTCCGCTCGGCTTCAGATCTGCCAATACCGGCACCCGTTGCCCAATTTTCTGGATATCCTCAATCTCCAATTTCACCCCTGCCGCCCATGCAATCGCTAAAAAGTGCAACACCGCATTCGTCGATCCCCCCAACGCCGTAATCACCACAATGGCGTTCTCCATCGCTTTTCTCGTCAAAATATCTCTCGGACAAATTCCTTTCAACGCCAAGGCCATCGCTGCCTTGCCTGCCTCCCTGGCATCCAACTTTTTATTGGGTGAAACCGCAGCCATCGCAGAGCTATTGGGCAAACTCAACCCCATCGCCTCGATCGCACACGCCATCGTGTTGGCCGTGTACATTCCCCCACACGATCCCGGACCTGGAATCGCACACTTTTCAATTTCTCCCAACTGCTCATCCGTAATCGACCCCTTTGCCCTCTGACCCACCGCCTCAAACACGCTCACAATATCTAAATCCTTCTTTCCTAAACACCCGGGCAAAATCGTCCCCCCATAAACAAACACCGCAGGTCGATTCAACCGCAACATCGCGATGACACACCCTGGCATATTCTTGTCACACCCCCCCAACGCCACCAAGGCATCGAACCCCTGACACCCCACCACCGTTTCGATCGAGTCCGCAATCACCTCCCGCGAAACCAGCGAATACTTCATCCCTTCCGACCCCATCGAAATTCCATCCGAAATCGTAATCGTATTAAAAATCACTGCCTTTCCGCCCGCCTCATTCGCCCCCGCCGCCGCCTCCCGCGCCAACTCATCAATATGCGAGTTGCACGGCGTCACCTGACTCCACGTCGAAGCAATCCCAACCTGCGGTTTGGAAAAATCTTCCTGCTCAAATCCTACTGCATGCAACATCGCCCGACTGGGGGCCCGCTCCATTCCATCCACCAACGGCCCCGACCACTGACGCGCCTTCCACCCAGATTTCTTGGACTTCATGAACTTGAATTCTGCCACACCTCTCCCTCCCCTCAAGCCCGTAACCACCCCGCCCCAAACTACCCGTGCTTCTTTCGCCAATCCTCACGCAAAGCCTTGGCTTTGCCTGTCTTCAAATCCACGGATACCAACTCCTGCTTCGCCCGACAAAATAGCTGCCCCTCCGCACCCTGGACCTCAGATTCAACTGTAAAACGAACTTTCCCTACCTGACCCAAACGCGACACAACCCGCACCCGATCCCCCAGCTTGGCTGGCTTCAAATACTCCACCTCCGTCTTCGTTAACACAGGACACCCATGCATCCCACCCACCATCTCCCCAATCCCCCAGCCCAGAGCCTCCGCCAAATCCGTCCGCACCGCCTCAATCCATCGCAAATACGTTAAATTATGCGCGACCCCACCCGCATCCGTATCAAAAAAGTAAACGGTGAATTCCCGCTCGACCTCTGCCCCCGCTTTCATAAAGCCCCAAACTCCTGCTCCATCCTCTTCACCAAGAGCTTCATCACCTTGATCCGGGCATACCACTTGTAATTTCCCTCAATCAAATTCCAGGAAGCGAATCGGGAGTTCGTCCTGACGAACATCTCCTCCGCTGCCAGAATATGCTCATTCCATTTTCTGCGGTTTCTCCAATCTTCCTCACTGATCTTCCAATGCTTGTAGGGATCCGCCGCTCGCCTCTCAAAACGGCGCAACTGCTCGGACTTTGTGATGTGCACGAAAAACTTCATCAAGATCGCTCCTCCGTCCACCAGTGTTCTCTCAAAATCCAAAATTTCACGATACCCCCTCTTCCACTCCTCCTTCTTCGCAAAACTTTCCACCCTCTCCACCAACACCCGCCCATACCAGCTTCGGTCAAAGATCGCCGTCTGCCCCGTCGCCGGAATCTTGCTCCAAAAACGCCATAAGTAGTGATGCGCCTTCTCTTCTTCCGTTGGCTTTACCACCGACCAAACTCGCACCAATCGGGGATCCAATCGTTCCGTCAGCCTTTTGATCACTCCACCTTTTCCCGCCGCATCCGGCCCCTCGAAAACCAAGATCAAACTCTTTGCGCTGTCCTGCAACAACCTTTGCGCATGCAACAGCTTGAGCTGAAGTCCCCGCAACTTCTCCCGATATTCCGACTTCTCCTCAATCTGCTTGTCCAAATCCAGATGGTCTAACCGAGTTCTCACCCCCTCTGCCTACCCAATTCTAGGGAAACTGCCAGCCTCAACCGAAGAATTGCTCATCGCTTTTGAGCAAAATTTTGGCACTGTTTCTTCTTATGCTTTTGCACGAATTTTCAGAACCTACCCCTTGGCTCGACGCCATGGTAGCCGGTTGGGAAGCCTTGGGCGGTCCTGCCCTCCAAGCCCGAGGCACCTTTCACGTTTCCCTCTCTGGAGGTTCCACTCCGAAAGCTCTCTACCAACGCCTCGCCAGCCTCAAATGGCCCTGGTCTGCCACCCGCCTCTACCTAGGCGACGAACGTTGGGTCACCTCGGATCATAAAGACAGCAACTACCGTATGGTGCACGAAGCTTTCCAAGGAACAGGAGTTCATATCGAACGCGTCCATAGCGAAATCGGCACTGCCGAAATCGGTGCTCGTGCCTACGAAAAGCAGATCCGCAACGACCTGGGCGATCCTCCCCGCTTCGATCTCATCCTTCTCGGAATCGGTGACGACGGTCACACATCCTCTCTCTTCCCCGAAACTGCCGCCCTCAAAGAAGAAAAACTCCTGATCGCCCCCAACTTCGTTCCCAAACTCGGCGTCTGGCGCGTCACCTCCACCTACACGCTCCTCCGCTACGCACGGGCGATCTGGTTCGTGACCCGTGGCCCTTCCAAAGATCCCTACATCCGTGCCCTTGCGCAAGACGACCCCAAAGCCACCTTTCCCGCGGCCAAGGTTCGTAGTGACCGCGGAACAATCGAAATCTACCATTGCACCCAGCCATGAGCCCCGCCGCCGCCCCCTCACTCGTCCCATCTACCAAAAAGAGCTCCTCCGGCCCTACCCCAAAACCGGATCGGGTCCTCCCCCCATTCGTCATGGTCATCTTTGGTGCCAGCGGAGACCTCACCACCCGCAAACTCGTCCCCGCCATCTTTGGCCTGCAACACGAAGGCGCTCTCCCATCCGATTACTCAATCATCGGCTTTGCCCGACGTCCCAAGACGAATGACGAATTCCGGAAAGAAATGAAGGAGGGCCTGGATAAGTTTTCCCGTCTGCGCCCCGTCTCTGCCCAAGACTGGACAAACTTCACCCCCAAACTTTCCTACCATGCTGGGAATTTTGACGACCCCAAAGCCTACCTAGAACTCAAAAAAACGCTTGAGGAGTTGGCCAAAACCCGTGGCCTGACCCAACACGTCTTTTATCTTGCCACGGCGCCTGACTACTTTGCCACCGTCGTCCAACAACTTGCGAAAGCCGGCCTCGTCAGCCCGACACTTCCCGCCCGCGTTGTAGTCGAAAAACCTTTTGGTCACGATCTCACTTCCGCCCGTAAACTGGTCTCTGACCTCCAATCCTGCCTGGATGAATCCAACCTTTTCCGCATCGATCACTACCTCGGCAAGGAAACAGTTCAGAATCTTCTCTATTTCCGCTTTGCCAACTCAATCTGGGAACCCATCTGGAACAGCAACCTGATCGACAACGTCCAGATCACCGTTGCGGAACAAGAAGGGGTTGGCACCCGGGGCGCTTTCTATGACGAGGTCGGAGCCATGCGAGACATGGTTCAAAACCACATGATGCAGCTTCTTTCCATCACGGCCATGGAACCACCCGCAAACTTAACCTCCCAATCCATCCACGACGAAAAAGTTAAAGTTCTCCGCTCCATCACCACCCCAAAATTAGAAACTATCCGTGCCAGCACGGTTCGGGCGCAATACGAGGGATATCGCCAGACGGATCGTGTGAATCCAAACTCCTCCACTGAAACCTACGCCGCCCTCAAAATTCAAATCGATAACTGGCGCTGGTCGGGTGTTCCCTTCTATCTTCGCACCGGAAAAGCCCTCACCACTCGCGCCTCGGAAATTGTCATCGTATTTCGTCGTCCACCCGCCGCTCTCTTCCGTGCGGAATTCGGGGACCTCCTCAGCCGCAATGCGATGCATATCCGCCTCCAACCCGACGAGGGCGTGCATCTCTGCTTCAATGCCAAACGCCCCGGACGCAGCACCGTTCAGCCGGTCGATATGGAGTTCTGTTACGCCAGCGAGTTCGGTTCCTACTCCCCCGAAGCTTACGAACGTCTTCTCGGAGATGCTATTTTTGGTGACTCCACCCTCTTTACACGGGACGACGAGGTGCTCGAGGCATGGAGAATCGTCGACGCCGTTCGCAACGGGTGGCAGGAAAACCCCATGTCGCTCTATCGCACAGGATCTTGGGGTCCCATCGAAGCCGAACATATGCTCAAGGCCGACGGAAATCACTGGGTCGACCTCGACGCGCGGTCAAAAGCCTGACCCCTACTTTTCTGTCATCCGCCAAACCCCGTCCCAACCTGGACCTGGCGGATTTTTCTTCAAAAAAGGGATTCGGTCCAAGAACGTTTTAGCAGGACCATCCGCATACTTTTCCACCATTTCTCGAAACAATCCCTCAGCCACAGGCCAATCCTGACGTCGGTATGCCCCCAAAGCCTGCTCAGACCGTCCTCGTTTATCTTCCACCTCAGGCTTCAGTTTTCCTTGCTCTGCAAGCAGTTCATAGACCCCCACCGGATCACTCTTCCCTTTCACTGCAATCAAATCCACCTCCCGTGTCTCCATCCCCCGCTCCACCATTCGGCGCGTTTCCTCCGAAATAAGAATCCTCGTGCCATACAGCGTATTCGCTGACTCCAATCGAGAGGCTAAATTCACCGTATCTCCCATCACCGTGTAACTTCGGGCCGTGTCACTTCCGATATTTCCCACCACCACCTCTCCTGTCGCCATTCCAATCCGCAAATTGATAAAAGGAAGATTTTTTCTCATTCCCATCAGATCAGGCAGTTCTGCACGAAAACGAGCCAAGGCTTCCACCTGGGCTAACGCAGCACGGCACGCCGCCAATCCCTGCTCCTCCTCCGCAATAAAAGGCGGCCCCCAGTACGCCATGATTGCATCTCCGATAAACTTATCGATGATCCCACGCTCTTTCTGAACACACTCCGACATCAGGGTGAAATAGCGATTGATTACGTGGACCAATCCGCCCGCGGTCAGATTTTCCCCCAATGTGGTGAAACCCACCAAATCCGTGAAAAGAACCGTCATCAACCTTTTTTGACCCATCACATCTTCAGGCCGACCCGGTAAAATCACCTTCTCGACAATCCGCGGATCAATATAAGACCCAATCGCCTTTTGTAGGTCTGCCTTCCTGCGAAGTTCTCCCACCATCAAATTAAAGTTTTCTCCCAATTGCCCAATCTCATCCTCTGGGAGTTTCCCCGTATGAGCCGAGAGATCCCCACTTTGAACACGTCGGGTGCTCACGAGGAGATCTAACACCGGCTTAGCCATATTCCGTGAAATCATCCACGCCGCACCCAAACCCAGAATCACCGCGAGTAAGGTTGTGGCAGAGCTGCTGATCAACACTCTGTTTTTTCTATTTTCCGCACTCACAGCAGAAATCTCTGCCATCTGGGCCGTCACCTGTTGCAGTTTGTCGCGCAACTCCCGAAGTTCTGTCTGCCCTTTGAAGGTAAACTCCAGAAGCTCTTTCGCCTTTGCCCGATCCCCCGCCTTTCGAGCCTGTAAAGTTGAGCGAGCTATATCCGTGGTCGACGAAAACCTGCTTTCGATCTGACCCACCAACTCCCGTGCCTGCGCCGCCAATTCCCTTTCTTGAGGGTCATCTGGCAATACTTTCAAGTCGTCCCGAATCTCGGCGCTCAACTCATAAACTCGAGTGGTATTTTTTTCGAAGTTCTCGGTCGCCTGCTTAATGGTTTCCTGGTCAGGCTGAGGCTCCGCGTACTCGCGATACAACCGCTCAAAGGCCACCCGACGAAACAGACCCGCCTCATTCAAATCCGCCGCCTTGCTCGCCAACGGAATCGTTTTTCTTGCTACTGTGGCCACGTCGCGCCCCATTCCGATCACTTCAATGTTTGTCAAAATCGCTACCACCACCGTCAATCCAATGATTCCCACGGCCAACGCAAAGATCTTCAGCGCGATTGAATGTTTCATTAGGACTGAATCTACCTCTTCGTTTTCCGGGACTCGGGTTTTCTCAACTCCATGATCTCTTCAGCCATCTTTTGGTACCGAATCCACCCGTAAATTCCAGCCCCGATTCCAATGGGAACACAAAGAAAGCCCACAGTTTCAAACCACTTCTCCATCGCAAAGTGGACAATCGAAATTCCCGCAATAATGAGGGTAATGGAGAGCCGAACATAAGACAGCAACGTCCGCTCGTTGGCTAAAATCGTCCGATCCACAGCCAATTCATCCCGCAGGATCAATTGGGTTCGATGAAAACGTTGATAAGGGCGCAACTTTTCCATTTAAATGAATTATGCCCAGATCTCTTCCCCGCCTCAATCCACCATTCCACAGCCTTTGGGATTGAATCTTTACCCCTCCACCCCCCAACCCTCTAAACTCCTCAAATGACTCCTTGGTCTCCTCCGATCTCCGCCATCCTCTATGGCAGTCTTCTGCTCGCATTGGCCTTCGGTTTTCTTTTCTTTGGCGGCGCATCCCGCCTACGCCAACTCTTCCAACCTCCCTCCTCTGCCAACCCACCCACCCTTCAGATTCCCCTGCCCCCCTTTCTCTGCGGCATTTCTGTCATCTCTATGACCGCATATTTCTACCCGCCGCTTCTCCCAGGAACCGCAATCGTTGTCGCCTTTTCTCTTCTCACCCTATCTCGCCAAAAACCCATCTCTTTTTGGGGACTTCATCGTCCAACCCCCATCCAAGACCTCACTCTTGCACTCCGAACCATTCTTACCCTTTTTCTCCCGATTCTTTTTCTTCTCCTCCTCAGCTCCGGCCTCTTTCTCCTTCTCGGCCTTCCCCTCGAACCCCAACCTGCGATGGCCCGATTCCTGGAAGCCCGCGACACGAAAACCCTGCTCCCCTTTCTTACCTATGCTCTGATCATCGCCCCTATATGGGAGGAGGTCTTCTTTCGCGGCACTCTCTTCCCGTGGCTTGCACACCGGCTTCCCATCTCCCAAGCCCAGTGGCTTTCCGCCCTCGCCTTCGGCGCTGTCCACCTTCACACCCCGACTCTTATCCCCCTCACCTTCTTCGGAGTCGCACTTGCAGGAATCTTCCGCACAACCCAAAGCCTCATCCCCTCCATCCTCGTCCACTCTCTTTTCAACGCGAACACGTGTATCCTCATCCTTCTCGCACGCCCACCCATCCCATGAAAAAACTTCCCCTCTCCTCCGAAGATCTTTGGGTCCACCACTGGATCGCCGCTCTAGGTCGCCAACCCTCCGCAGGAATCCGCTACTCTCTAGGTCACGACTGTGCAGTTCTCTCTTCCTTTCCTAAAAATCTCGACCTCGTCCTCAAAACCGATGCCGTGGTCGAAGGCGTTCACTTCACCCGCTCCACCCCAGCCCCACTCGCGGGTCGAAAAGCACTCGCTCGTGGTCTCAGCGACTTTGCCGCCGCTGGCGCTACTCCCCGTGCCGCACTCATCACCATAGGTTGCCCCAACCCCCGTTCCGCCCGCCGTATCCGTCAGGCTTATCAAGGTCTCTCCCGTCTCGCGAAAAAGTTTCATCTCCCCATCGTCGGAGGGGAAACCGTCCGTACTCGGCAACTTCTCCTCTCCATCTCTCTCCTAGGGACCGTCCCACAAAAAACATCCCCCTCCCGCTCAGGCGCCAAACCGGGCGACATCCTTTTTGTGACAGGAAAATTGGGCGGCTCTTGGCCTCATAACCATCTCTCCTTCACTCCACGCCTCGCCGAAGGCCAGTGGCTCGTTCGCCACAAATTCCCCTCCGCTATGCTCGATCTCAGCGATGGACTGGGAGCCGATCTACCCCGCCTTGCCCGCTCCTCCCGCATCGGGTTCACCATCCACCCTAATCAAATCCCCCTCTCACCCCGCGCCACACCCCGGCTCGCATTCACACAGGGAGAAGATTATGAGCTCCTCTTTTCCGTTCCCAAAAAACGCATCTCGGCCCTCCTTCGCCAATGGCCCTTTTCCACCCAACTCAGTCCCATCGGCACCTGCCTAACCCAAACGCAAGGCTACCACACGGGCGGCCTTCCCCTCCGCGGCTATGACCACCTCCGCTAAGTTTTCTCCCGATGAAATCTGTGCGGATGCCGCCGCCACCCGCGCCCACGCCGCCCGTCACCTTTCTCGTCTCCAACCAGGCACGATTCTTCGCCTTCACGGCCCTCTCGGCGCTGGAAAATCCGAGTGGGTCCGCGGTCTTGCCCAAGCGCTAGGCGTCACAGGAGATATCCCCAGTCCCACGTTCACCTTGTGCCAACCTCTTCTTGGGGGACAACTTCCTCTCGAACACTGGGACCTTTACCGTCTTGAAAATGCACGCGATTGGGACTCCCTTGGTTGGCCTGATTGCCTCATCACCCCAGGACTCGTGGCTGTCGAATGGCCTGAACGCTATCCCGGCGAATGGCCGAAAAAAACTTTGGATCTTACCCTCACCCCACAGCCCAACGGCTCCCGACTTCTATCTTGGCTCTAATGCCGGAAATGGCGCCGACCTGTAAAAATCATCGCTACCCCTAGCCGATCCGCCGCCGCAATCACCTCAGGATCCTTCACACTTCCGCCAGGCTGAATCGCCGCTGTTGCACCCGCCGCCGCCGCAGCCTCCAATCCATCCGGGAATGGGAAAAAAGCATCCGACGCCACCGCACTTCCCTTCAAGGAAAGCTTAGCTTCCCCCGCTTTCCAAACCGCAATCCGCGACGAATCCACACGCGACATCTGACCCGCCCCAATCCCCAGCGTCCGATCCTGGCCCGCATACACAATCGCATTCGACTTCACATGCCGCACCACCTTCCACCCAAAACGCATCGCCTTCATTTCCACCTCGGTCGGCTTCCTTTTCGTAACCACTTTCCAAGATGTTTCATCATCCCCTGCCCCATCACTCTCTTGCACCAGCAACCCGTTCCCACGAACGCATCGAAAATCATACCCGCCTGTCGCGGTTTCATGATTCTCGATCAGTCGCAGATTCTTCTTAGCCTGTAAGATCTTCAAGGCCCCACTCTCAAACGAAGGAGCCAGAATCACCTCACTAAAGATCTCCGCGATTGCTTGCGCGGTTTCGGCATCAATCGGACGATTCGCCACAATGATTCCTCCAAACGGTGCCTGCCGATCAGTCGCGTACGCCTTTTCCCAAGCCTCCAAAAGCTTTTCCCCCGATCCCACTCCACACGGATTGGTATGCTTCAAAATCGCCAAAGTCGGCGGGGTTTTTTGAAATTCGGCAATCAACCCTGCCGCCGCACTCAGATCCAAGACATTGTTATAGGAAAGCTCCTTCCCATGCAGCTGCTTGAAAGATTCCAGGAAAGTCCCGTAGAGAGCCGCTTTTTGATGTGGATTCTCTCCATATCTCAAAGATTGGGCCCGGCGCCGGACGATACCCGTCGTCTCCTGTAAAACCGGTTGCTCTTTTTCCGAATGCCGCGTCAGATACGCACCGATCAGATGGTCGTAATGGGACGTATGCCGAAAGACTTTCGCGGCCAGTTTTCTCCGTGTTCCCAAAGTCGTATCCCCCGTCGCTTCCATTTCTTGTTGCACCAGCCCGTAGTCGGACGGATCGGTCACCACCGTCACCGCCTCATGATTCTTCGCCGCGCTCCGCAGCATACTCGGTCCACCGATATCGATATTTTCGATCGCCTCCTCCGTGGTGCAGTTGGGCCGCGCCACCGTTTGCTCAAACGGATAAAGATTCACCACCACCAGATCGATCGTCGGAATCTTGTGTTGTGCGGCCTGCTCACGATGTGTCGCCAAATCCCTTCGCTGCAAAAGTCCTCCATGCACCTTGGGATGCAACGTCTTCACCCTTCCATCCATCATCTCTGGAAAACCGGTGTAGTCGCTCAACTCCATCACCTTCACCCCTGCGTCCCGCAAAGCTTTAGCCGTTCCCCCGGTCGAAATCAGTTCCACACCTTTTCCCGCCAAGAATTTGGCGAACTCCAACAGCCCCGTCTTGTCCGAAACCGAAAGTAGGGCCCGGCGAATTCCCTCGCTCATCCTATCAACCGAACCTTCCTATCTCCCCGCACTATTCTTCCAATCTCATAACATCGAACCGCTTTCCTCACCTTGGCCACATCCCCCTTCGCCACGACAACAATCATCCCGATCCCCATATTAAAGGTCCGATACGCTTCTACCTTCCCTAACTTCCCTTTGGTCTCCAGATATCGAAAAAGTGGCGGCACGGGCCAGCTCCCAAGCTGAATTTCTGCTCCTAGCCCTTTAGGAAAAATCCGCGGCGGGTTATCAATCAACCCACCCCCCGTAATATGAGCCGCCCCCTTAATTTTCACCCTCTTTCCAATCTTCAAAAGGGCGGGCCGATAGTTCGGATGCACCGCTAGCAATAGCTTTTCCAACTTCAGCGAGGTCCCAGGGAGATTCCCCTTCACCCGCAACTTTGCTTTCTTAAACAAAATATCCCGCGCCAAGGTATACCCGTTCGTCTGCAGTCCGTTCGTGGGTAAGCCTAAAATCACATCCCCCGCCCGAATGGACCGGCCATCCGTCCCCTTCCCCTTCTCCACCACTCCCACAATCGATCCCACCAAGTCGTAATCTTCCCCCTGATAAATTCCAGGCATCTGTGCCGTCTCCCCGCCCAACAGCGCACACCCCGAACGACGACAACCCCTCACCAATCCCTTCAAAATCTGACGAAACACCTTCGGACTCAATTTTCCTGTTCCGATATAATCCAAGAAGAAAAGGGGCTCTGCCCCCAATGCCGCAATGTCGTTCACACAGTGATTTACTAAATCCTCCCCGATCGTCCCATGTTTCCCCACCTCCTGCGCCACCTTCAGCTTTGTTCCCACCCCATCAATACTCGCCACCAACACAGGATGACGATAGCCCCGTATCTTTCCGTCAAAACATCCGCCAAAACCCCCAATCCCTCCAATCACTCCGGGACGCCGAGTGGTGCGAACCATAGCTCCGATTCCGGATTTCACCTGGTTGCCCAGGGTGATGTCTACCCCCGCCCGTGCATATGCGTCTCGTCCCATCCCGATCAGAGCAGGAACCTCTGCCGACTCTCTTCTTCCGGCACGAGGGAAACCGATCGCTCTCTCCTCTGTTCCAAAATCTCCTTGTTGCTGTCCTCCGGAGCAAAAGCCACCGGATAATCCCCCGTGAAACAGGCCATACAGAATTTCTTAGCCGGAATCCCGCAAGCACGCACCATCCCGTCCACATCCAGATAACCCAGAGAATCGGCTCCCAGATATTTTGTGATCTCCGCTCTCGTCATCCGGTTAGCCAAAAGATCCTTCGGATCCGGAAAATCGATTCCGTAGTGACACGAAAAACGGTGTGGCGGACAGCTCACCCGGATATGCACTTCCTTCGCCCCTGCCTCTCTCAAGTTGGTCACCCTCGCCCGTGCCGTCGTTCCCCGCACAATCGAATCATCCACCACCACCACTCGCTTTCCCTGCACCGCCGTACGAATCAGATTCAGCTTCACCCGAACATTGAAATCCCGAATCAACTGGGTCGGCTGCAGAAACGATCTCCCAATGTAGTGATTCCTGACAAACGCCTGATCCAACGGAATCCCCGCCTGCTCCGAATACCCCAAGGCCGCATAGGTCCCCGAGTCAGGAACCGGCACCACAATATCCGCATCCACAGGATGGAGCCGTGCCAACTCTCGCCCCATCCGCGTACGCGCATGACTGATATTTCGCCCCCCAATCTGGCTGTCAGGCCGTGCAAAATAAACGAACTCAAAAATACATAGCGCTTCCCGGGCTGTCTCCGCATGAGGCTTAAAGGAGCGCAGGCCCGACTCATCCGCCACCACAATCTCCCCGGGCTCCACCTCGCGGACGAATTCTGCCCCCACAAGATCCAAAGCACACGTCTCACTGGAAAAAATGAACCCTTCATCCAACTTCCCAATCACCAGTGGCCGAAATCCGAAAGGATCCCGCGCCGCAATCACCTCATTCTCCCCCATCAACACCAGGGAGTACGCACCATGAACCCGGGAAAGGGCTTGGGCCAAAGCCCCACCACCAATCGCAGGATTGGGACGGGATATCAGATGCAAAATAATCTCACTATCCGTTGTCGTTTGGAAAATCGATCCCGCCGCCTCCAGCTCATCCCTCAATTTTCCCGCATTCACCAAATTACCATTATGAGCGATCGCAATCTGCCCACGCCCCGTCTCAACCGTCAGCGGCTGTGCATTTTTGATCGTGCTCGAGCCTGTTGTCGAATATCGCACATGCCCAATTGCCCGCGTACCCGCCAACTCCTTTAAATCATTCTCCTTGAAAATCTGACCCACCAAACCCATCCCACGCTTGATCGCAAAGGCCTTTCCATCGTCTTTGGCTGTGACAATCCCCGCACTCTCCTGCCCCCGATGCTGAAGGGCATAAAGCCCATAGTAAGTCAGCTCAGCCGCATTCGGATGATTGTAGACTCCAAAAACTCCGCATTCATGAGTTGGAAAATGAGGAGTCTTCAAGGAGATATATTACTCCGATCCATCCGCTTTGAGAAGGGAGAGATTTTCATCATCCCTCCAAAGCTTGTGGCAACGACTCGGTGAAAAGTTTTCGCAACTCCCGAACTCCCCAGCGCTCCTGAACCGACCCACAGGTAATCTGCAAATCAGTACCACTGCTTTTTCCAAGCCGATAACAACCCACTCCAGCCTCTTTCGCCAACTGCTCGATCATCGTCACCGTTTCCTCCTCTACCTCCAAAAGAATCCGACCCGCCCCCTCTCCAAAAAGTGCCTCCTCAGGCCTCTCCCCTTGGCCGCAAGCAATCGTCACCTCCGCTCCTGCCGACTCCTCCCCGAAACACATCTCCGCCAAGGCCCAGAGAATCCCGCTCTCCCCCACATCATGCACCGCCCTCACCCCGGCCAACTTGAGAACACCCCGCATCAACACGTGCAATTTTTTCTCCGCTGCTAAATCCACCTTGCCCAATTTCCCCGCAAGAACCCCATGAATCTCCTGTAGATAAAGCGAAGCCCCCAATCCGCCCGACTCCTGTGTTCCCAGAAGGAGAATCGCTCCCCCTCCCTTTCCAAAAACTCCAGGCACCAGATGCACCCCATCCTCCACCTTCCCTACCACTCCCACCACCGGTGTCGGATGAATCGGCCCCGACGGCGACTGATTGTAAAGACTCACATTGCCTCCCGTCACTGGCAGATCGAAAAACCGGCACGCCTCCGCCATCCCCTCCACCCCTTCCCGCAACTGCCAGAAAATTTCAGGATCATGCGGGTTCCCATAATTCAAATTATCGGTCAACCCCAATGGCACCGCCCCCGCACACGCCAAATTCCTGCACGCCTCAGCCACTAACGCTTTCGAACCTTCCCGCGGATCCTGCGCACACCACCGCCCGTTCCCATCCAACGTCATCGCCACATGCACCCAACCCCCGCCCGGCTTCTCAATGCGCAACACCGCCGCATCGCCACCCGGCCTAACGACCGTGCGTAACCCCACCATATGATCGTACTGATTCCACACCCATCGGCGCGATCCCGTCGCCGGTGAAGACGCCAGTTTAATCAGATCCTCTTTCACCTTCGGCTTTTCAGGTAAAATTTTCTTCAAATCCAGTTTCTGCCTCTCCGCCAGTTTCGCAGGAACTTTCGCCTCCCTCTCATATACGGGCGCATCATCCGCCAGTAATCTTGCAGGCACCTCCGCCACCACCTTGCCAGACTCTTTCACCACCACCTTTCCCGTTTCCGTGACGTAACCGATCTCCGCCGCATCCAATCCCCACTTCGCAAAAATCTCCTTCAGCTCCTTCTCCCTCCCCTTATGCACGATGATCAACATCCGCTCCTGAGATTCAGAAAGCAGAATCTCATACGGCGTCATTCCCTTCTCTCTCTGGGGAACCCGATCCAGTTCGATTTCGATTCCCGACCCACCCCGACTCGCCGTCTCACACGTCGAACAGGTCAACCCTGCCGCGCCCATATCCTGCACCCCCACCACCAGATCCGGCCTCGCATACAACTCCAGACACGCTTCAAACAGCAACTTCCCCACAAAGGGATCTCCCACCTGCACCGCAGGCCGATCCGCCTTGCTCTCCTCCGTCAGATCCCTCGAGGCAAATGCCGCCCCAGCCAATCCATCCCTCCCGGTCTTCGCCCCGACATAAAAAACAGGATTCCCCACTCCCTTCGCCGCCCCACGCCGAATCTGATCGTGCCGCAACGTCCCCAAACAAAACACATTCACCAGCGGATTTCCCTCATACGCGGGATCAAACACCAGTTCCCCACCCACCGTGGGCACCCCCACACAGTTCCCATAGTGCGAAATCCCTGCCACGACTCCGTGAATTAGCGACCGCGTCCGTTTTCCAGCCTCCCCCTTCGCCTCAGGTCGTCCAAATCGCAACGAATCCATAAATGCCACAGGCCTCGCCCCCATCGTGAAAATATCCCGCAAAATTCCTCCTACTCCCGTCGCTGCGCCCTGGAACGGCTCCACCGCACTTGGATGATTGTGCGACTCGATTTTATACGCCAACGCCAACCCATCTCCCGCATCCACCACTCCGGCATTTTCCTCCCCCGCCTTGACTAGAACCGCCGGCCCCGTCGTCGGGAATTTTCGCAACTCCTTACGAGTATTCTTGTACGAACAGTGCTCGCTCCACATCACCGAAAACATGCCCAACTCATTCTCGTTCGGCTCACGTCCCAGCCCCTTCTCGATCGTTCCGTACTCCTGCTCCGTCAGGCCCAGTTTTAGGGCAAACTCTTTTGCCTTCATATCTTTCTCCCGATTCCGGCTGCCCCCAAAAGAATCCCCCGTCCGTCCGTTCCCCCCATCTCCGCTTCACAACAACGCTCGGGATGCGGCATCATTCCCAAAACATTTCTCCCTGCGTTGCAAATCCCCGCAATGTTGTGACTCGATCCGTTCGGATTGGCCTCAGCCACCACCTGTCCCTCCGCATTGCAGTAACGGAAAAGCACCCTCTGCTGCGCCTCCAACTCCTGCAGAATTTCCGGACTGGCCCGATAACACCCCTCCCCATGCGCGATCGGAATGGTCAGCATCTCCCCGGTGACATAGTGGGAAGTAAAACGAGACGCTGGAGTCTCCACCCGCAAATACGCCTTTTCACATCGGAAATGAAGCCCTTCGTTCCGGGTCAACGCCCCCGGCAACAGCCCCGCCTCGCACAAAATCTGAAACCCATTACAAATCCCAACCACCACCTGCCCCCGACCGGCCGCCGCTTTCACCGCCGGCATGATCGGAGAAAACCGGGCGATCGCCCCACACCGTAAATAGTCCCCGTAGGAAAAGCCCCCGGGCAGAATCACCCCTTCCTCCGGATCAATCTTGGTCTCCTGATGCCAGACCAGACGCGCCTCCTGCCCCAAAACCTGCAATGCGTGGACGCAATCCTGGTCACAGTTCGACCCAGGAAATTGGATAACCGCGAACCTCATCCGCCGGCCCGCAGATCCAGATGAAAATTCTCCATCACCGGATTGCTCAACAACTCTTTCGAAATCTCTTCTAGCTTAGCCCGCAATGCCTTCTCCTCGCCACCCTCGATCTCCAGTTCGATATGTTTTCCAATCCGGACCGACTGCACCCCTTTGACTCCCATGTTTTGGAGAGCATGCGCCACCGCTTCCCCCTGCGGATCAAGAATCGACGGTTTCAACGTGACGGTGACAATCGCTTTCATCTTCATGTGGCTTGCTCCTTTTTAAAGTCCGCACCTGCGATGAATCAGTTTTTCGTGCCGGAGATGCCGCAAGGCATTGCACGCTTCCCGCAAGCCCTTCTTTCCGATTTTTCTTCCCAGCTCGGGATCCGACTCCAGCCGAGTTGTGAAATCCGCTCCACCCTCCAGCCAAGTTGCCATCGCATGTTTCTGCACCGCCTCGTACGCCTCTCTCCTGGCCAATCCCGCACGAGTCAAAGCGAGTAGTGCCCCTTGGGAAGCCCACAATCCACGGGAAGATCCAAGATTCGCCAACATTCTCTTCCCATCTGCCTTATGACCCCTCACCAATCCCTCCAGGTCATTCAAAATAAAATCCAGCAGGATCGTGGCATCGGGAAAAAGAATCCGCTCAGCCGAACTGTGGGAGATATCGCGTTCGTGCCACAAAGCCACATTCTCCAGTGCAGCAACTGCATGCCCGCGCACAATTCGAGCCAGCCCGCAGATCCGCTCCCCGTTCACGGGATTCCGTTTATGGGGCATCGCACTACTCCCCTTCTGGCCCTTCGCAAAAGGCTCCTCCACCTCGCCGACTTCTGTCCTCTGGAGATGCCGGAACTCGGTCGCCCACCGCTCAGCACTCGCCGCCACCAACGAAAGCGCCAAAGCAAAGGCCGCATGTCGGTCGCGCGGAACCACCTGAGTGGCCGCTCCGGGTTTAAGTTTCAGTTTTTTACAAACGAACGCTTCGATCGAAGGATCCAAGTGAGCGTAGGTCCCTACCGCACCGGAAAGTTTGCCGACCGCAATCTCGTCCCGAGCAGCCACCAGTCTCTCCTCTGCCCGACGAAATTCGTCATGCAAAAGGGCCATTCGGATTCCGTGACTCGTTGGCTCGGCATGGATTCCATGGGTCCGCCCGATCGTCAACATCCCTCGGTGTTTGCGAGCCCGCATGGCGGCTGCGGCTTTTACTTTTCTTACTCCAGCAATCAGGAGGTCGGCCGCATCCCGCAGCTGCCAGGCCAACGTGGTATCGAGAATATCGGAGGAAGTCAGTCCTTGATGAATCCAACGTCCAGCCGGACCAACGTGGGACGCCACATCCTCCAAGAACGCCAAAACATCGTGACGCGTCCGCTCTTCGTTTTTGTGAACCTGCCGGATATTGAACTTCGCTTTGCGCCGAATCGTCCGGGCATCTTTTCGAGGAATGATCCGTCGATTAGCCATCGCCTCACACGCAAGGATCTCGATCTCCAACCAGCGTGAAAGTTTCGCTTCTTCGGACCACAGGGACGTCATTTCGGGGCGGGAATACCGTGGAATCATGAAGCTGATAAAGTGCTGAAGCGGAACGCATCCCACAAGTGCCAACCCAAACTTATTAACGGAGATTTTTTAATTACGGGCTGGTAGGTTCCACTCCCCACCGACCAAAAAAAGCTTTCAGCATTTCCGGTCTTCGGGAAACAGGCCCCTCCATGAAGACAGTAACCGCCTTATCGGGCCCGTATCCCGTTATCCAAAGGCAACCGCCGTAGGAACCGGTCTTCACTCGCAAAAGAACCTTCTCCCCTTTCCAGATCAAAGCATCCTGCAACTTTTTCCCCGCCTGTCCGTCCCAAGGAGCGGTGCCACGCATCCACGCCACTGCCATCGAATGCTCCCTTCGTAGGGTTGTTTTCAAATCCGCAGCATGGGCCGCTTCTTGGCCTCCTGCCTTCATCCAGCCCTTCGGGATCTTTCCATCGATCAGACCGCTCCGCTCGGCATATTCCCCCAAAACCTCTGCACCTAACTTTTCCGCTAAAATGGCAAAGGGCGGATTGAGTGATTTTTGGAGTGACTGCCTTAACCCCGACCCCTCCGCCCCCTCCAACGGTGCCTCTACATCTTGGACCAACCCCCGATCCAGCGCCGCCCAGGCAATCACCACCTTGAAAGTCGAAGCCGGTTCCCGCACCACATCCATCTCCATTTTGGTTCCTGTCACCAACTTTGTTTCCCCGCCCTTCGGCGTCTCCAAAATCGTCATCCCATCCGGGTACTTTTCCTCGGCTAATGCAACCGACCAGACCCCCATTAATCCTATAAGCAGTGCCCCTTTCACATCCCGAACCTATCCCGAATCTTAAAAACGATCGAGACTCCCCCCAATAGCCCCGAACAACCGCCTAACCGCTATGTGAATAACTTTGGAAGAACATTGGGGCTTTGTCTGTATGAAGGCTATCCATCAATGCTTTAGAATAAGAACCGATATCTTGATAACTTCTTACCAACAACTCCTATAACGGGGTCAGAGGTCCTATCTCAAAAACACCCTTTTAACTAATTGAACTGCAATGACTTGTATGGGGTCAGAGGTCTTGCAAGATGCTGACCTGCAATGGTTTGCGAGGCAATTTTTAAAATGTGGGGTCAGAGGTCGAAATTGACCTAGATCTTAACGACTTTGACCGACGTAATGTCCTTATCGGCCAGCATCTCTTTCAAAACCTCATCCCCAGGGGCCGAATCCAGATTCAACACGCTCAACGCCTTCGATCCCGGCGCACTCCGACTCAGCGTCATACTAGCAATGTTTACCTTGTGCTTACCCAAAAGCGTCCCGATCCAGCCCACGATCCCAGGGCGATCCTTGTTTTCCATCAATAAAAGGAATCCCTCCGGCCGAGCCTCCATCCACTGATCATTGATCCGGACAATGCGCGGACTCGTCCCAAAGAACGTCCCGCTCACCTCTGCCTCCTTTGCCCCCTGACCCGCCCTTACGGAAATCAGCTCCGCATACTCCCCAGGCTCCGCCTGCTTTGTCTCACTCAACTTCAGCCCCAGATTCGCCGCCATCTTCGGCGCATTCACCTCATTCACCTCTCCCCCGCCCGCTCCAAAAAGAAACCCCTTCAAAATACTCCTCGTAATCGGAGTCGTATCCTCCTCCCCAATTTTTCCGGCATAACTGATCGTCAACCGGTCGCAACGACTCGGAGCAATCTGCGACAATAATCTTCCCAGCCGAAAACCGAACTCAATCTGAGGTCGTAACTTGGCCATCGTCCTCGCATCCACACTCGGAATATTCACCGCATTTCGCACGGCACCTTCGGTCAGATAATCCCGAATCGCTTCAGCAATCTCGATTCCCACACTCTCCTGCGCCTCTGCGGTCGATGCACCCAAGTGAGGTGTCAAAATCACTTTTTTGTTCTTCCTCAACGGATGATCTGCCACCAACGGCTCCTCCTCAAAAACATCCAGCGCAGCTCCACCTACCTGACCCGCCTCAATCGCCTTTAATAGAACCGATTCCCCCACCAACCCGCCCCTCGCACAGTTCACAATCTTCACTCCCTTCCGACACAACTTCAGCCTCTCCTCACTTAAAATTCCTTTTGTCTCGTCCGTCATCGGCAAATGCATCGTGATGAAATCTACCTGTGGCAACAGATCCTCCACTCGATCGATCAGTTCCACCTGTAAACTCCGTGCCTTTCCAGCCGACAGATAGGGATCGAACGCCATCACTCGCATCCCAAAGGCGATCGCCCTTCGCGCCACCTCTCCCCCAATCCTTCCCATTCCCAAAATTCCAAGTGTCTTCCCATTCAGTTCCGTTCCCTGAAAACTTTTTCGATCCCACTGCCCTGCCGACATCGAGGCATGGGCCTGAGGCAAATGTCGTGCCAGCCCCAAAAGAAGGGTGAAAGCCTGTTCCGCCGTGCTCACCGTGTTTCCTGCAGGAGTATTCATCACCACCACACCCTTTTCGGTGGCTGCATCCACATCCACATTGTCCACACCTACTCCAGCCCGACCCACCGCCCGAATAGTGGGACACCCCTGCAAGACTGCTTTGCTGACCTGAGTTTGACTGCGCACCACCAGGGCATCGCAACCCTTCAACTTTTCGAGAAGCTCTTTCTCCTTCAGCGTAGGACTTTCAATCACTTCGATCTGCGGGCACGCCTTCAGCACATCTACTCCGCTAGGGGAAACCCCGTCCGTCACAAAAACCTTATACTTGGCTGGCATTAAAAAGTTCTAGCAGAGACACACCGCAGGGCAACGCTGAGCCTTGTTCAGGCGCTAGGTATGGCGGGCAATTCCCCCGCGTGAACGGAAAATAACTCCTTCGCGGAGCGACTAACACGAATGGGCGGGGGTCATTGCGCGGGTGCGCAAGCACCCAAACCCAAGTTCCCGGAGGGGAAACCGCAAAGGTCGGGGGGTGTGTAAGGGGACCAATCCTAGGGGGCCAATTCCCTTCGTCGCCTCGCCCATCGCCTCAACCCTCAATATTAATGTAGGGCGGGCTGTCCCTAGCCCGCCTCGCTCAACGCTCCAAACCCTCAATGCTAATGTAGGGCCGCCTCTCCGTAGGCGGCCGCCGTTGTCAGTTTCCACAACCCTCATCCCGCAACTGCGGCCGGGTCGTAGACCCAGCCCTACCTAAAAACGAAAGAGCCCCTAGACTTTCGCCTCGGGGCCCTTTCAAACAACAAAGTAAATCTACTACCGCTGGACCGCTTCCACTCGCAGGAACTTCCTATCACCAATCATTGGAACACTGGCCTTACGCATCTGAACGGTTACTCCGTCGCCTCTGGTCGTAGGTGATCCTACCGCTTCGTCGTCGCTGACAGTAGTCCACCCGCTTGAGCCTGCCGCTAGATCAGCACTCGTTTTCGGAGTCACCGTCAACCCGACGGTGTTCTGCCTCACATAGTAGGTCAACACAAGAGTTGCCGTATCTCCACCGGCCCCACCGGCTGGAGGTACAACCGCAACCGTTGGCTTCAGGCTCGGATCCAACGTGCCTGGGGTCGCCGCCCCAAAGACGTAATCAAGGAACGCAGCATCAGATGCACCCGCCCCGTTCGAAATCAACCAACCGCTGTAGGTCGTTCCAACTGGCCCCGCTGAATTCACCCTGACGCTCAGGTCAGTAGTCAGGTTGAGGTAGTTGCCCTGGTCTGCTAAAGCCGGCGTGTAAACGGCCGCATAGCTGTTTGTTCCCTCCACCGTATTGGTGTTACCGGGATCGCTCCAAGTCCATGTGCCGCCGCTGGGGGTTACCGTGCCACCGGAGATGTTGGAATTGCTCAGCGCCTGTCCCGCCGTGATCGCAGACGTCGTCGGGATGGATCCCAACACCGGCGTGGCCTTGTTGATCGTCAGATTGCGGGAAACCGTTCCAGCAGCGGCATAGGTTGCGTTTCCGGACTGGCTAGCCGTGATCGTGGTCGTGCCAGCCCCCACGATCGTCACAGTACCGCCAGAGACCGTCGCCACACCGGTGTTGGAACTGGTGTAGGAAACCATCAGACCCGAACTTGATGTGCCAGTGAGAGTAAAGCTGGCATCTCCGTAGGTCACAGCTGAGAGAGAGTTAAAACTGATTGTCTGGGGAAGAAGGACACTGAAAGACCAATCGGTCGTACTGACAGGAGCGACCGCTTCCCAATTACTGGTGGTATTGCCGATGGCTGTCCGGATTTGATCGGCAGTGGAGGAATATGTGGCTCCCGAAAGTTTATACCGGGAAGCCCCTCCAGTGGGCTTTATGAAAGTTGTCCCTTGAGACAGCCCTTGCGGGCGTGCGCTGGGAGAGCTTCCGATCGCCACACCATAGATGAAAGCTGTCGGCGTTAGATCCGTTGCCGCGTTGGCTGTAAAAATATAAATCTCGTCGTTTGCGGTGCCGAAACCTCCTGAGTTAAATCCAGTCCAGTCATACCTCAGGTCGGTGACTGTTGCGGTTCCCCACGGCAGCGTGAGCACTGTTCCCGCCGGGATGGACTGGCCGGACTTGACCGTGAAGGTGGCTTCGACCTCTGCGACATCCGAGAAGGTTGTGCCATCTGCCGCGGCGATTTCATTGTCACTGACAAAAAAACGGGTTCCCGGATTCAGGCTTTTCAGAAAAACGACGGTGAAAGAATCCGGAGTACCCTGCGTGTTGTAACCAATCACCGCAATGTCGCCTGCGGCCAAGGAGGTGGGTAGCGGATCGACCAAAAGGCTTTGCGTCACATTGGTTGCGGCGTTGTAGTTGCTATTGCCGGCTTGGGAGGCGGTGATGGTGGTGCTTCCGGCCCCCACGATCGTCACCGTGCTTCCGTCGACGGTTGCGACAGCAGGGTTGGAACTGGTGTAGCTCACCGCCAATCCGGAGTTGGCGGTGGCGATTAGATTGAAATTGGCACTCCCGACTACTCTTACGGCCAACGCGTTGAAGGTGATGGTTTGGTCCGCCTTGGTAATCTCTGCAGTGGCTGTACTGCCGGCTAGGCTGTAATTGACCGCAAGTCCGCCATTGGTCCCGTCGGCCAAGGTGTAGGCGATATCCGTACTGTACGAACCGACATCTGATCCCGAATAAGCGACCGCGGTACCGGCGGCAGTCACCGTCTCGGTACCCACAAAACCCTCCAGACTCCCGGGAGTCACGGTTCCTGCCGTCGTGGTGTTGTTAAAAGGCCTCGACGCAATCGTCGAAGGCGTTGTGAACGTCAGGGATTTTGGCGTGATATTAGCCTTGAGTTCGGCCGGCTGGGTCAGGGAATAGTTGGCATTGGGGGCGGTGTAATCTGCCACCGTCACCGCAATATCGTTGGCCGCATTCTTGCTTGCAAAAGTGGCGGTTGCCGTGCCTGTGACTTCAAAACTCTGCCGGTTTTGCAGGCCGCTATATGCGGGCGTCCCGCTGATCGTGGCGGATGTGTTGCCATCATAGGTCTTGAAGTCGATGGTGATTCCGGTGATCGTCAGCGGAGCCTGCCCCACAGTGTTGCCGCTGGCCGAGGTCTTGACCGTTTGCGCGGTCGCGCCGGAGCTCGTTACCTGAATATCGTTGGAATTGTAATTCCCGGCATCCGCCGTTGCCTTAAGGCGCACATAAATGGTCGTCGGAGCCACGCTTCCGATGTTGGCCAAGCTCAGGCTGTCAGCCCACCCGCCTGAGGATGACTGGGAAACCTCCAAGCCGGCCGGAGGCGTCACTACCAAATCTCCGGAAAGGGTGGATCCCGTTACAGTGAAACTTTGTTCTGAGGAGGCAGACCCGTAGGTTGTGGTCAAGGGTCCCGTTAAAATAGCGGGAACAACAGTTAGGGTGGGCTCCCGAGGAGCCTCCGCGGTGCTGGAAATCTGGTTACTTTCTGCTCCACTGCCAGCACTGTTGAGCGCCCGTAATTTCACATTATAAGGCGTAGCATTTTGCAGGCCGGTGATCAGTAAGGGACTGCCTGTAACCGCTGGGTTCGGAGTTGTCCAACTGCTGCCGCCGTCCGTGGAGAATTCATAATTCGTGATGCTGATACCGCCTCCCTGCTCGGGAGCGGTGAAGGCCACGGTCAACTTTTGATCCCCGGCGGTGATGCCGGTAAGGGTGGGTGCGGAGGGGACGATCGCGATTATGTTAGCCATCAGAGAAGGCTGCGTCACCGTGTAGTTCGCGGAAGGAGTATCATAATTGCCGGTCCTGACCAAAATCAGGTTGTCGGCCGCCGCCGACCCCGGAAATGACCAGGAGACAGTACCGGTGACTTCAAAGCTCTCACCGTTCATCAACCCATCGTAGGCCAGCGGGCCGGAAACCGTGACGGCGGTGGTCCCATCCCAGTTTTTGTTCTGGGCCGAAAGGCCGGTGATATCCAGGCCCTTGGCGGACACTGTGTTGCCACTGGCCGCCGTGGAGATGGTTCGGGAGGTTGCTCCGCCCGAGCTGGTCAGGCTGATGGATTGGTTGTTATAGCTGCCGGCCGGCGCAGTAGCCGCCATTCGGATGTACAAGGTGCCGCTGGCGGAGCCTCCAGTTTGCGGAAAGATGGCCGTGGAGGAATAGGTCGAGCCATTGGTGGAAAATTCAAACCCATTCAGCGCACCGACGGAGATGTCTCCAGTCAGGCTGGTCCCGCCAATCATGAACTCCTGGGCTGTGGCGGCCGTTCCATAGGTGGTCGAGAACGCCGTGGCCGCCACCGAGGATAACGCCCCGTTGATGGTGATGGTGGGAACGCTCCGTACGCTTCCCCGGACAGCTATGTTATCCACTCGGAAATCCCCCGAGCTACCACCGCCCCAAGCGTAGATTCTGAAAGTAAGGCCGGATAGATCGGAGAACGAGGCGGAAGAAAGCGTGATCCTAGAAATTGCGGTTTGCGAGGTTGTTACCGTCCCGGTGGCAAGATCCGTTGCAAAATTGTCCGCGCTGGAACGAATCGCATAGTTTTGGGCGCCTGCGGATGAGCGAAAGACATCCATAATGAAGTCCGAGGCGGTGAGGGCATATCCGATTGAAGGAGTGAGGGTGAACTCCAGGTAAAGTCCACTATTGAAGGAACTTCCCCACGAGGCATTGCCGGAAAAACTATTGGCGAGATTCTGGTTTTGGGTGATTCCATTACGCACGATATTCCCAAAGGAAACATTCGCCGCCACCCCGGAGGCGGCCAGGGATCCCAAGGTTCCGGTAAAGGCATAGGTGCCCAAGGTAGGGGCCGGAATGTTGAAATCGTTGGAAGTCACAGAAAGATCTCCCGAAGAAAAGATAATGTTGGCTGGGTTCACCGCCTGGCTACTCGTGGCCGTTAATCCCGCAAATGTGGCCACACCGGAAGAAGCCGTCACACTGGCGGTACCTCCCAACGTCCAGGAGCCTGCCCCTTTGGAGGCCGTCACCGCGGCGGAGCTGGTGGTTACCGTATTGTTGTATTTATCCCGAAGGGCAACAACGGGCTGTGCGGCCAACTGACCCCCGTTGCTTGTCGGCGCCGTGGGCTGGGTGGTGACAACAAGTTGCGTGGCCACGCCCGGATTCACCGTTTGGCTTACGGTCGCGGTGCTGTACCCCGTGGCTGTAATTTCTATGGTTTTTGTTCCGGAAGCCTGCAATAGGTTCACTGGGGAAGAGGCAGACGGCGTGAAGGTGATCTGACCGCTGGTTAAAGCACTCCAGCCGGCGGTAAGAGCAGTGCCATTAACCGTGACTCCAGTAATAGCCTCTCTCCAGGCCGCATTTTCAGTGAAGGTTACATTAAACTCGCCATCCACCGTCGCACTTCCGGCGGCACTCAATGTCGGTGGCGTAGAGGCAGACGCGTTGGCCCAAGAAAGGACAAAATCGTCTACAGCGTATGTATCATTACTACTGCTCCCTGTTGAAGCCGTCAGCGCGACCACCCTTATATAAACAGGCCCAGATAAATTATCGATTGCGGTACCAAAACTGTAGGATCCCGTAGTCGATCCCCATATTCCGGGGTCGGTGTATGTCCCAAGATTAGTCCAAGATGTGCCCGTAGTAGAATATTGAACAGTCCAGGTCGTTGACCGCGCCTGCACACTAAGCATTTGATGTTTTATAGAAAGCCCAAATCCAGTTTTCCCCGTCGTGCTTGCTAATTCCAGTTCGAAGGAACCGCCTGGATTTGCAAACGTCCCTGTTTGTCTTATGCCAAGGGCTCGATCGGTTCTCGCGTTTTGCGTCGCCGTCGTATCAACTGAGCTTCCACCGTTTGCAGATGCTAAGTTCTTAAAAGACCCGCCGGAGTCAGCCCAGATGTTGGACGTATTTGCAAAAGCCTGTGAAGTCCCACGCGCGGACGAAGTTGCACCAGTTCTGACTGTCCAACCAGTGGGTAACGCCGTGCCGATGGAGTTGAAAGTTTCCGTGTAGCTAGTACCAGCGGGAAGAGTCAACTGCCCCCAACTTGTTGTCACAAAAGTCATCAACGCCGCAATCAACGCCCCGCCCCATTTTGTGAATCCGAAGTTGGATTTGCCGAGGATGTTTTTCATTTTTTTATCTTCTGGGACAAGGCGTCCGCACCGCAGGATTGGCACACGCAACCCGCGCAGTACACACGCTCTGTCTTTGCTGGGGCACACCCACAACCTGCTCCTCAATGGCTCAAAAGCTAGGGATTTTTTGTGACAATATGATGTCACTTATTTTGAGATAAAAAAACAAATTATAATCTATTCATCAACATTTTATGTTCGATTTTTAGGGAATATATTTATCGTTTCCCTAGAAAATTATTCGCATTCCCAAGCGCTTATCAATAGATATCCCTTTTTGCCTATGACTCCTTAACCCCCTAATCCCTTAACCCCTTTCTCCGCGGTCCCGCCTACCTAAATGTTCCAACAGGTTTGTTCGAGCTTTTCGGATCCACCACCCAAACCGCCACCGAACTCGGAACATTGGAGTTTGTTAAGGTGCCCGAAACCGATCTCGGATTCACAAAACCCACGCCCCCCGTATCAATCAGAATAAAAAAATTACTCTGGATCGTGCCCGAATAAAAACCTCTGGGCGTAACAATTCCATTCGCATTTGTAAACTTCGGTGGCACTTCCAAAAACGCAATTCCTCGTGTATTTTGCGCACTCACTCCAGTGTTATTGGTTGTGCTCATCAAAGCTAAAAAGTCTTTATCCGTCTTCCCAGCCGTGTTCGAAGGATACGCCGAATACTCCGCGTAAAATGCATTCACAGCTGTCTTGATCGATTCCGCCATCGCCGACACCTCTGCCTTCTTCCCCGCCTGAATCGCACCATTGATCGCGGGCAAACCTAACCCCGCCAGCAACCCAATGATCGAAATCACTACCAGCAACTCCACCAACGTGAAGGAGACGCTTTTTGCCTTTGGAAATTTGCGTGAGGAAGTTATGTTCATAACTATGACTACACCCACTCCCCTCCCTTTTCACCAGAAAATATTTACTCACGCCAAGTCCGCCACGTTAACCGCAAAACTACTTTCGCACCCCGCGTCTGGGCGCGTCCCGCAACCGCGGGATTCGCACATTCAAACCCTGCGAAGCTCAGCAAGGTTTACCGAGACTGAGCGAAGCAGGGCTGCCTTCACCCTGATCGAACTCCTCGCCGTCATCACCATTATCGGCATCCTCGCAGGGCTCACCCTCGGTGCCGCGGGTGCCGTTCGACGACACGGTGCCGCATCCACAGCCAAAGCCGAAGTTGCCGCCCTCCAAGCCGCCTGCGACCGCTACTTCGCCGATAACAACGCCTACCCCATCGGCACTGCCAGCCCCACCACGGTCACCGCTCCAGCCGATGCAACCGCTCTTTTCACCAACCTTCTGGGCTCTGCTACTCTCACCGCCGCTCCCACCAGCAAACGGTACTTCGAGCCCAAACCCGCCATGGTCAAAACAAATACAACCCCAAACTCCTTCATCGACCCCTGGGGCTACGCTTACGGCTACAATTCCGACGGCACAAACGCACCACTCATCTGGTCCACTGCAGGCCAAACAACAGCAGGCGGTACAAATAAGTGGATTACCAGCTGGCCAAAAATGTAAATATCTATATAATATTTATTTATATTAATAGATTGCTTTCTTAATATTTGCACTTTTAGCTTGTGTTGACAATGTAAATCAAAGGTATATATACCTTAATCGTGATCTCTTTAATTCTCACAGTCGCCAAGCCCGCCACGGTTTCCTCAAAACAACATTCACACGTCTGCACAATCCAACATCAAAAATCCAAAATCCAAAATCGTTGCGTCGCCCCCTTAATCCCTTCATCCCTTAACCCCTTAGCCCCTCGCCGCCCTACGGCGGCGTTTACCCTCGTCGAACTTCTCGCCGTCGTTGGCATCATGGGACTTCTCGCTGCAGTTGCCGTCCCCGCCCTCAAAGGCCTCACCGGCAGCGGAGGCCGCAAACAGGCACTCAACCAAGTCATAAGCGCCCTCGAAATCGCGCGTAACACCGCCATCTCTACAGGCACCAACGCCGCGGTGATTTTTCCCGATAGCACCTTCGCTTCAGGCGAGGCCTACAAATACCGCTCCATGGCAATCGTCGCGTGGAATGCGACCAACTCGGCCACCCCTGCCACCATGGTCGGCTCTTGGATCGTCCTCCCCCAAGGGATCGCCCTATTCCCAAACTCCATCTCCGCCCTGCCACAAGGGACCAATATTTCCGTACGAATTTTGACCACAACTAGCCCAGCGGCAAATTTTCGCGCGATTCGTTTTCAACCAGATGGCGGTCTCGACGAAAGCCAATCCCCATTGCCAACTAACGGAATCGCTTACTTTGAGGGAACTGTCACCGGCACCACCACGAACACCACATCCAAAATGACCAACTTCGAAACCGTCCGCGTCACCCGGTACACAGGCCGAACCATCCCCGTCCTCGCCCCCGCCCCATGAAATCCTTTTCTGACTCCACATCTGGTACGTTTGCGAAATTTGTTTTTAAATTACATTCATACGTTCGCACAATCGGATCTTCCCGCCTCCCCACCATCCAAAATAAAAAATTAAACATCCAAAATCTTCGCACCATCCCCTTAACCCCTTCCCCCCTTAACCCCCTAATCCCTCGCCGCCTTCCGGCGGCGTTCAGCCTCACCGAAGTCGTCATCGCCATGGGCGTCGCCGCCGTCGCCTTCACCTCCATCATCGCCCTCTTCCCCCTCGGCCTCAACATGAGCAAAGAGTCCTACGAGGCCACCCAAGCCGCCCTGATCGCGCAGGCGATCATGGCCGACCTGAGCGACCAGACAAGTACAAGCGGGGGAAAACTGATTCAAAAAACTGGATCTAATGATCTTGTCGCCGCCAACTACGAGACGATTTCGATGAGTGGCAGCAGCTCGACCCGAAATATTTACCTCGCCTACGCCCAAGACGTGCGCGCCGACTCCTCCAATAGTCCCATTATGCTACGACCAACAAACTCCTCATTGACCCTGCCCGACTGGTACACGAAAGGGACCAACGGCTCTGTTCTCTTAGTGAAGGTGACCATGGACAAAACATTTCACTTCGCTGGATCAGGCACGGCACCCAGCCGAACGGGCGGCTACCCGCAAAAAGTGGATGTGTCGGTGGAAAGCCCCGCCAGCGCCCCAGCCACGAATCGAACCCAGCACCTATTTAGCGGGGTAATTCCTTACAAATGAACCCCTCCCTTTCTGTTTGCCGGAAGCACCTCCCTCCTGTGAAAAGCCCAACCCGCCAATCGATGGCTTCGGGCACTGCGCCGCCTTCGCGATCTTTACGTGCTTCATCGCCGGAACTTCATACTAAGTCCGCCACGTTTTCTCCTAAACTACATTCTTACTTTCGCACATTTGCACATACGTGCCTCTTCACAATCCAACATCCGCACGTAAGCACGTTCGTGTCCCGCAGCCGCGGTGGCGCGTCCCGCAACCGCGGGGAAAAATTTGACATCCAAAATCGCCGCGCCACCCCCTTAACCCCTTCCTCTCTTAACCCCTTCATCCCTATCCGCACCATGGCGGCCTTCACCCTCATCGAACTCATGGCCGCCACTACTGTTCTTTCTGTCATTCTTCTCATGATGGTCGGCATGCAGGATCAAATGTCCAAAGCCTGGTCGAATGCCAATCGGCGAACCGACGCCACCCGCGAAGCCCGCGCCGCCTGTCTCCTGATGGCCCGCGACCTCTCCACTTTTGCGCAACGCGGGAAAACTTTTAGTCGAGTCGATACCTTTCCCACCAACCTAACCAACGCCGCGGTCCCCTTTTACTACTTTAACGGATCGGGGGGTCTGGCTCCAGGGGGAGCCCCAAACTGTGCCCAGTTTTTTGGCCTAATCCCGCAAGCCCCCAAGGGCACCGATCCGGCCGACATCGCCTTGGTGGGTTACTATATTGCCCCCGCGACTAACACCAATGCCAACGGATTCGTCACCACCAGCTACAATCTCTTTCGTTACTACGTTCCGCCCTCGAATGCCGTAAGCGGGATCGCGACTTGGCTTTCCTTACCGAATGGAACGGCCGCAGCACTATTCACCAACATATCTGGCAACAGTGAAATCCTCGCCCGCAACGCCTGCAACCTTCAAATCAAGATTTACGGATCCGCTGCAAACGCGTCTGGGCTCGTCTTTAGTAACAACGGAGCGGGCGGTCCTTTCTATACCGGCAATAAAATCGGCATCGAGCTTTCCTTTTACCCCGAAGACTCGGCTCAAAAAATCACCAACTCCGCCTGGATGACCACGGACAATATTCAAAAATACGCCCGCTCGTTCGAGTTTAAGATCGATTGCCCAAAAAATTGAATCCGCCCATGCAAACCCTACCTCGAATAACCTCTTCTCGATTTTCCCCCAGTTTTGCCTTGATCAGTGTCCTCGCCCTCGTTTCCCTCGCCGCGCTAACCGCCACTGCCTTTCTCGCCTCGGCCCGGCTCGAGCGGCAAGCCACGACTTCCATCGGCAATTCCACTCGGCTGGATATGGCGCTGGAATCTGGCAAAGTCGCCGCTTCCCAAGTAATCTTGGAAAACTCACAAACCGATCTGGGCAACACCCACATCGTCACCTACTGGCGGGGGAGTGGCGCCAACGACTGGACGAATGAACTGGGCTACCCCTTTATCGGCCAGATCAAAACGAGCGGCGCAGGCGGCCAGCAAAATGCGACTTGGTACTATTATCCCCTTTTTAGCCCAGCCGGAGTCACAAATTTCGTGACCAACTTCATTCAAACCGCCATGCGCTTCACCAACTTCCATCAAGGGTCATTCTCTAATGATATGCAGGCTTATCTATCATCCACGAACGGTACCAACGGGTTTGTGGCCACACCTGGTCTAAATCACCCTAAATGCGTGCAAATCCCCCTGCTGGGAGGGCGCACCTCCCCCCCCGTAGGCTGGGTTTATATCAATCAAGAAAAACGAAAACTGGGCAGTGCCCTTACCAACACTTCTCCCGCCGTCCGCATTGCCTGGTTTACTGAAGACTTGGAAGGCCTCATCGATGCCGAGCGCATGGGCGGCCTCACGACCCGCCCCTCCGGAACCAATTCAGAGGAAATCTCGCTTTCCAGCGCGACGGGCACCAACGGCGCCCTCTTGTCCAGCGTTGCTACATTCACCAACAACCGCAAATCCTACATCTCCTATGGACTTCTCTCATCCGCCAGCAACGGTTGGTCCGATGTAACCAACGCCCGCTACTTTGCCAGCGGCCTTCGGTCGTGGATGAACACAAACGCCGCTGGTACCACGCCCAACGGCGCAGTTGCTTGGATCCCAGTCGGAATCCCCATCAGCGGGTCCGCCACTGATTCCAGGGGCTACACCAACCAAGGCTACACCAAGTTAAACCTGAATAATCTTGTCTCGGGGACACCCGCGAGTGCGGTGGCCGACATCGCTGCCATAATCACGAATAATCTCCCCGGTTTCACTAATCGTGCAGGGGGCATGGACGGAGGAGCCTATGTTTCCAACATCGCCGCCAATATCGTCGACTATTTGGATCCCGATTCGAACCCAACCGTAGATACAGCAAATCCTCCTGCTTGGCGCGGCTGTGAATTAATCGCTTGGCCAAATGAAATATTTACTAGGATTCACTTCGAAACCGCCGATACCCAGGCTGCCCCAGGGGGATTTCAGTACAGCTTTAAGTACAAACACTTTTTGGAGGTCTGGAACATAAATAACACCAATGTGCCCTTGAGCAATTTGGTGATTTCCAATAATCGAAGTTTCCAGGTCCGGATCCCTCCACTTACTTTTAATCTCAATTCTCCTGCGTTTGGCGCAATTTCAAATTTAACCATGACGCCGGTGGCTGGATCGCCCGCCACGCTTCGTCCGGGTGAGTTTGGGATGCTAGAAACACCCATGATAACTCTCCGAACAAATATTCCAGGGTCGATTTTGATCACCAATGTGCAATTCCAAGACTGGAATCAAAATTCGTCTGTAATTTACACCACAGGGGGGCAGGAAATCAGTAGAACGAAAATGGGTTCGCTAATATATAATAAGGACATTCTGGCGACCGCGCCTTACGGTGTTGTCAATGGGGTCAATTTTTCCACTGCACTGAGCTATGCCGTTCAAAGCACCTACCGGGTTGCTCCTCCCAATCTAAAATCCATCGGGGGCGATCCCCGAGCACAGATGTTTCTGGGTACTTGGCCAACCAAGGGGCAACTATATGTGAACTACTCAAGCCCTGGCGGTTTAAACTGGGAATTCGGAAACAGTGGTTTTGCCAATGGCTACGTCAACGTCAAGGATCTGTGGCCAGACGGAGGTAGCTATAAAACCACCGATCTGGGAGCTAATCCAACCAGTTACGGAACAAGCCCTGAAACTTATTACACCGGAAAAATAGGCACTTGGTCGACGAACCTAGGTTTGGCCATGGTCAGAAATGGTGCCTTAAGCAATATTTGTGAGCTGGGGAATATCTACGACCCTATGCAATGGGAGGATTCCACACAGCTCCCCTCTGCCGCGGGAGGCAATATGCCAGGTCTTTGGACAAACCTTTCGTCTGCCGCAATCGCCACCAACACGGCGGGGGGGCGCACTACATTGCGCATCGGTCGCCCCGAGTTTACTCGCTTTGCCTTCACGAACATGTACGGCAATAGCTCACCGTCCATTCCTAATATGAGAATGTCTGCTGCCGCTCTCCTCGATCTTTTTGCTACGACCAACGGCACTAGTGTTAATGGAGGACCATACACTTTGGGCGGAGGAAAAATTAATCTCAATACCGCCCCCGCCCCTGTCCTTCGCGCATTGGCCGGAGGAATACGCCTTACCCAGGATGCTTCTCTGACCGGCGTTGGTGGTAGCGGAACCAATTTTCCTGTTCCCGCCAGCATGACCGAGGCTTTTGCGCAAGGAGTCATGCGCTTTCGCTCCAAATACCCCTTTCTCACCCCTAGCCACCTCTGCTTCATTGGTACTGATCCAGGCTGGCCCAACACCAACAACTGGCCAGTTAATGCAGTTTTTGGGAATACAAATACGATCGCCCTTTCAAGCGCCCCGGGAAATACTTTCGGAGCAAGTGCAAGGATCAATGTCACCGCTTGGAATGACCAAGCCGCCGAAGAGTGGTTTTCGAAGATCTATGCACTCTCATCCTGCCAAAGTCACAACTACCGCATCTATGTCGTCGCCCAACAGGTGGCAACCAACTCTTCCGGTCAAACCAATGCGATCGGCCCTCTCGTCAAAAAGTACTTCCAAATCTATATGCGAAATGGTTCTGCTGTAACTGGAGCTAATACGGACTCCACCTACACTGGAAATCCAATTTACACGTGGCAGCCTGGTGGCGGCGGAACAATCGACATTTATAAATCCGAATACTAAGCTGGCCCGTACCCAGACAGTCACACTTTTTTCTAAATTTATGAAAATAAATAATTATACCCGAGCGGAAAGCTTTTTAACCAATTCCCACATCGAATTCTTTTTTCATGAAACCCACTGCCAAAGGGCCTATTCGGTGGATTTGTTTCACCACAATAAGGCTGCTCCGCTAACGAGCTTGGAGTCCACTTACTATGCTTACAGGCACAAGGCTCGAAAACATGATCAGCTTTTTTATCAAGATTGAATTAATGCATCATACAACGAAGATCATTTTCATGAAACCATCCACGATATGTATTCAAATATGCTTTGGCCTGCTCCTAATTTTTTCCCATTTTGGGATCGGACAAACCTTACCAGAATCAAAAAAAGAACCCATCCACTTTGCGATTGCTCTCGCGCAACCAGAGGAAGCGCAAACCATTGCTTGGTTGAATGCAACTGCCCTTTGGGAAGGCGCATCCTCCCAAGGGTATGGGTTTGGCGAATGGAACTGGCCCTCAGGAGCACTGACACTTGCCCTAAAAAATCCCCAACGAGAGGTCCTCAATTTCAAAACCCAAACCAGTTCGGGAGAATGCTACCTCCTGGGCGTTGACTCAGTTCCAAATCCCGACCCAAAAAAAATAGAAAAATACCCACGTATTACCACGGCGAACTGCGTGAGCATCAAATCTCCAAAACCTGGAAATAAATCCTTTATTTATGGGGTTTCATTTATTCGTGACCCTCTTAATTTGGACGTAAACGGACAAAAACTAACCCTCAAATTTGCCGAGCCTATTCAGTTGTCAACGGGGATGGCTATGATCAAGGAGAACGGGGAGATTTTGACCTCATCGGATCCACAGGACCCCTGCATAATTGCTCTCGCCTTTTTCAAAAGTGCTACAGGAAAAGTTTACGTTATCAATTCACGCTTTTACTGAGTTTTCGCACTAAATCAGCTACCCCAAACACCTCGGTCTCTCGATGCCCGCCTAAAATCAGGTTGATGCCTAGCTCTTTAGCCTTCACCTCCGTCGGATAGTCCGCCTCACCTGTCACCAATGTATCCAACCCCGCCTTGACGACCTGATCCAAATCCCCAAATCCCCCCGTCACAATCCCAATTCGCCGGCAGGCCTTCGACCTAGCACCCAACACCAACGCCTTTCTGCCTGTCACTCGAGTCATCCGATTCACCAAATCCCTCAATTTCCACCTGCCCCCTTCCACCTTCCACCCGATGGCTCTTCCCATGGCCACGCCGAACGGTTTGCGCTTCGCATCCCCCAAACCTATAGCCCGCAATAGCCCAATCGAGTTCCCCAACTTCGGATGCGCATCCAAGGGCAGATGAGACGAGTAAATTGCTACTCCCAATCTCTTCGCCTCCCGAATCCGCTTCGCCCGAATCTTCCGATCCAACGCGGAGTTCCCCCAAAAGATTCCGTGATGAACGATCAGAAAATCCACCCTCTCTTTTCCCGCCTTGCGAATTGATTCCAGATCCGCATCCACCGCCCATCCCAGCTTCTTCACCGGCTTGTTGTGGCTCACCTGCAATCCATTCTTTGCCCCAGGATAGTCTCGGAACTTTTTCGACTCCAAAATTCTGTCGCACTCCTTGGCTAACTCTCGCGGGCTCATAATTGATTTGTATCCCAAAGATGCTTTGAATCCAAACCCGCGGCGCCCACCAATGGGTGCCCTTCATATCACCTAACCACCCGGCTCTTTTTAAATCCCCATGTAGGGCGGGCATACTGCCCGCCATCAGACGTCACCCCATCAAGCTGGATCGCAGATCTTTCTTAAACGCTGTATATCTTTGAGACCATCCCTAACCCTCATGAATCCCCAACCCTCCGTTGTCCTAGAACACTCCTCTTTCCTCATCGTCGATAAACCTGCTGGCTGGCTCGTTCACCCCACCCGACCCGATGGAACGTTCACCCTCATCGACTGGCTGCGCGACCAGTACCCAGATGAATTCCTTTCGCTCGTGAGCCGGCTCGACCGAGAAACCAGCGGCCTTCTCTTGGTGGCAAGGGGGAAAGAGAACGCCTCCCTCTTTGGAAAAATGCAGCAACGCCGAGAAATTCAAAAAAACTACCTAGCCCTAGTCCACGGTTGCCCGCCAAGTTCCGGTCTGATCGATCAGCCCCTCGACCGACTCGGCAAACATCAACCCAGCCGAATCTATATGCGGCAAGCCGTCGTACCAGGCACCTACCCCGCCCAGACCGAGTACAAAACCCTCGAAACACGTACCCACCCGAAATTCGGTGAGATAAGCCTTGTTGAGGCCTCACCTAAGACAGGTCGACTCCACCAAATCCGTGCCCACTTCGAATTTATCGGGTTTCCAGTCCTAAATGACAAGATTTATGGGCAAAAGGATGATGTTTTCATAAACTATATCGATATAGAAACTATAAATGAGCCTAAAATGGCTCGCCATAGCCTGCATTCTTCGAAATTGTCCTTTGTTTTTGGCACGGAGGCGTTTTCTCAAGAAATTGGGCTGCCAGCGGATCTGGCCGAAATTTGGGGTGCCTGCAATGAAGTTAAAGTTTGAGCTCTGACCCCGACCGCATATGAAATCGCCTATGCCCTCCCCCGTCTATCGGCTCCCTCCCTTCAAGGTCGACAAGGTCATGCTGGCCACAGCCGAAACAATCGACTGGGGCCTCAAACTCCTCGGGATCCCACCCCTCTGGAAAGAAACCCAAGGCGAAGGAATCAAGGTCGGCGTCCTAGATACCGGAATCGCCCTAGAACATCCAGACCTTCAACCTGCCATCCTCGAAGCCCGCGACTTCACCCGCAGCCCCTCCGCAGCCTATGACGCCCAAGGTCACG
>JASGCJ010000053.1:6656-7789 GCA_030054195.1 Minisyncoccota bacterium | reverse complement strand
CCCGCCCTAGCATTCTTTTGATGGATGAACCTACCACAGGGTTGGATCCTGCCATTCGATCGGAGCTGTGGAGCATTATTTCAGGAATCCGTAACACTCGTAAACTGAGCGTTCTCTTCACCACCCATCTTCTGGAGGAGGCGGAGCCTGCGGACGAGATTCTGCTTCTGGATCAAGGTCACTCCGTCGCGTCTGGAAAGGTTTCTGAGCTCCGCAGTTCTTTAGGTAAAGAGTATGTTCGCCTCGGAACGTATAGCCCCAAGAAGTTAGCTGCAAAAATCCGTAAAGAAGGGGAGGTCGAGGTGACCGCGGAACCCGCATCGGTCAAGGTGGTGCCTATTCGAGGGCAAGCAGCTCCCTTGGCGATTCGTCTCTGGCGCGAGTACAGTCATGAGGTTACTTCCGTCACCCTTTGTCGCCCGACGTTAGAGGACCTTTTCCTCCAGAAAACCGGCCGGCTCTGGTCCTCCACCCCAGGGGAGATTTAATACCATGTTCATGCAAGCTTCCTACAGTTTAGCTCTTCGTGAGGTCACTCGTTTCCTCCGTCAAAAAAATCGGGTCATCGGGGCAATGGCAACCCCCGTTCTGTTCTGGTTCCTTCTGGGCTCGGGAGTCGGAAGATCGTTAGTGGCTCCAGGATTTCGTGAACGAACGGATTATTTGACCTACTTTTTTCCCGGAATCGTCCTGCTCATCATTCTGTTTACGGCCATATTTTCGACTGTATCGGTGATTGAAGATCGTCGGGAAGGATTCCTGCAGGGAGTCCTCGTAGCTCCGGATGGTCGATCTGCCATTCTTTTTGGAAAGTTAATCGGCGGGACTCTCTTGGCAGTGTTTCAGGCCATTGTCGTAGTACTTTTGGCGCCCTACTCGGATTATCACCCTGATGCTCGGGTTCTTTTTTATCTCCTCGCGATCATCTCTGTTTTGGCCGTGGGATTAACCGCCTTGGGATTCCTGATTGCTTGGCCGATGGATTCAACCCAAGGCTTCCATGCCTTAATTAATCTCTTCTTCGTGCCACTCTGGTTTTTAAGTGGGGCCTTGTTCCCACCCGCAGGTGCGGCGGAGTGGATTCGAGTCCTGATGCGATTTAACCCCCTCAGCTACGGGCATGATGCCTTGGC
>JASGCJ010000053.1:2425-6556 GCA_030054195.1 Minisyncoccota bacterium | reverse complement strand
GAGATTTGGAGTTCTGCAGTTCGGCAAGAGTATAAGGAGTTGCCTGTGCTCGGTCAGATTACCGATTTTCGGCTGACGGAAAGAAGCGGACAAACCAAGACTTTGGCGGATTTCAAGGGGGAGGTGTGGCTGGCAGATTTCTTTTTCACCTCTTGTCCTGGCCCATGCCCCGTTTTAACCAGTCGAATGGCAGATCTGGCACAAGCCGTACAACGAACGAAGGGAAAGGTCAGGGTCGTATCGATTACGGTCGATCCCGCTACGGATACTCCTGAGCGTCTCCAGCGTTATGCCAACCAGTATGGAGCTGGAAGCAACTGGTGGTTTCTGACGGGGTCCTTGAAGGAAACGTTCCGACTCGCTCGTGAGGGCTTCAAAGTTGCAGTGGAGGAGAACCCCCCCGAATCAGTTCCCCAAGCTGGAAAAGTTCTCCACAGCACAAAGGTGGCACTGATCGATGGGCGGGGACAGGTCCGTGCTTACTATAATGGAACAGACGCGGACCTTTTGGCTCGGGTTCTTCCGGATGTAGGTTCTCTTCTGCGCGAAGAGCAAAAAAACAGATGACCCTACACGATTTGCCTTTGCTGAATGCTTGTCTTAACACAGCTACGGCGATTCTCCTTTTGGCGGGTTGGATTCAGATCAAACGTGGAAACAAGGAAGCTCACAAAAAAATCATGGTGACGGCGTTTTGCGTTTCGAGCGTGTTTCTTGCGTCCTATCTGATTCATAAATTTACGGTCGGACCGAAACTGTTTCCCATGCAGGGCTGGGTCAGAACCTTGTATTTCTTTATTTTAATTCCTCATACGATTCTGGCGGTACTGAACCTACCTTTTATTCTTCTGGCGGTGTGGTTTGCGGCAACAGGGCAATTCGAAAAGCATAAGAAACTGACGCCATGGGTCTGGCCAATATGGATGTACGTCTCGGTAACGGGGGTCCTTGTTTATCTGATGCTCTATCGCTGGTTCGCTTAGTTAAAATCTGGCGGCAGACCATACGCCTGGCACCGCACCTGTTTCGGAGACTGACCCTGAGACATTTGAATAGCTCGCTCTTGCAACTGAGTCTCAAAAGGGGCAAATTTACAGAGTGAAGTCGTCCAGCAACTCTTCGGGTGGGAATACTCTTAATTTGAGTGATGTGGGGGCAGGGGCGGAAGTCAGGGTAAGCCGTTTGGAGTGTGCTCCGACAACGTGTCAGCGGTTGCGAGAAATGGGCTTTTGTGAAAACGCACTGATCACAAAAATACGGGGTGGTGCGGATCTGGTTTGTTGGGTCTGTGGGACGCGGGTCGCATTGAGTGCTCGCTTGGCCAAGCAGATTTTGGTCGAGCACGTGGACGGAAGGTCGTAGGACAAGCTGAAGCGGGGAGGTAACCCCGTTTTTTTTACGATGAATCAGGACGGAGCCAAGCGCTGGGTTGCCGTGGTGGGAAATCCAAATGCGGGGAAGAGTACTCTTTTCAATGCCCTTACGGGTTTGCGGCAACGAGTCGGAAATTATCCAGGTGTAACGGTAGAAAAAAGAACGGGTACTGCCTTTACCCTGCACGGAGATGCGTTGGAATTAATCGACCTGCCCGGGATGTATAGTCTCTCCCCAAGGTCTCCCGATGAGAAAATCGCATGGCAGGTTTTGCATGGAGAATCAAAAGGGGTGCCGCGGCCCGATGCGGTTCTGTGCGTGGTGGATGCAAGTAACTTGGAAAGAAATCTTTTTCTCGTGACCCAAGTGATGGAGCTGGGCCTGCCCGTTTTGGTCGCTCTCAATATGGTGGATATGGCCGAGGCGAAGGGAATTCATCTTCGGCCTCAGGAGCTCAGCCAAAAACTGGGTGTCCCTTTTATTCCCACTCAAGCCCATCGAGGAAAGGGATTGGTCGAGTTGCGGGCAGCCCTGGGGCAAGGCCTGCATCGACCCGGACCAAGACAGTGGGCCATGCCCCCTCCGCTTGCCGCCGCAGTCGGGCAGATCGCGGCTGCGTGGCGGGAATCCCTTCCAGCGGAGGTTACTGCGGAGGGGAAAGCCTTGGAGCTTCTTGCGGGATCGAACGTTGGTCCCGGGGGAGCAAGGAAGTTGGCTGCTGGGTGGCGGGAGCGTTTCCGAAAAGAGGCTTACGATTGGTCGGCGGCAGTCATTCATGCCCGGTATGAGTATGTTCGGAATGTTTTGGGATCCACAGGGGTGTTGGGTGGGGCGCGGATTGCTACTTGGACCGACAGGATTGATTCGATTGTCCTGCATCCTGTCGCTGGATGGGGAGTCCTCGCTGGAATGATGATGACTCTCTTTATCTCCATCTTCTCCATCGCCTCCTATCCTATGGAGTGGATCGATGCCGGCTTCAGCTGGACGGGTCTTTTTCTTGAACAACGTATGCCTGCAGGAGTGTTGCGTGAGCTTTTGGTGAATGGAGTTGTGGCCGGAGTCGGTGGAGTGGTGATCTTCCTCCCGCAAATTCTAATTCTCTTCTTCTTTTTGGGATTGCTTGAGGATTCAGGATATTTGGCTCGTGCTGCATTTCTTTTAGACCGGGTGATGCATCGGGTGGGCCTGAGCGGAAAATCCTTTATTCCACTTCTGAGCTCCTACGCGTGTGCGATTCCTGGAATTATGGCAACACGAACGGTGGAGGATCCTAAGGATAGGCTTACGACCATTCTGATTGCCCCTCTCATGAGCTGTTCGGCCAGGATTCCCGTGTATACGACCCTGATTGCTGCAGCAATTCCTGCAGCTCTGGTCCCCATTTGGGGAAAAGCAGCGGCTTTCTTGGGACTCTACATTCTAGGAACGGGCACAGCTTTTCTTTTGGCGTGGTTCTTTAGGAAAAAGATGTTGGGAGGTGGTTCCCCACCTCTGATTCTCGAGCTTCCTCCTTATCGAAGGCCTGCCATTCGGTCGGTTGCACTGCGAATGTGGGAGCGGGCCATTATCTTTCTGAAGCGCGCGGGGACTGTCATTCTGGCTTTGTCGATCTTGCTATGGTTTGTCTCCAGTTTTCCAGTCCGCTCGGATGATCCTACAGAAAAGTTAGCGGGAAGTTACGCAGGGCAGCTGGGGCACTTGTTGGAACCTATCATTCGCCCGCTTGGTTTTGATTGGCGGATCGGGATTGGGTTAGTGGGGTCGTTGGCGGCAAGAGAGGTATTTGTCAGCACTATGTCGATTGTGTATCACGTGGGTGGTGAGGAGGCGGGTTTGGTGGCGGCTATGCAGGGAGCTCGCTGGCCCAATGGTGAATCCATTTATACTCCGTTGACGTGTCTCTCTCTCTTGGTTTTTTATGTTTACGCTTTGCAATGTTTGAGCACGGTGGCCGTGGCAAAGAGGGAAACGGGGGGATGGGGCTGGCCGGCCTTCATGATGCTTTACATGACTGGGTTGGCCTATGGGGCTGCTTGGCTTGTTCAAATCGTGGGTCGGGCGTTAGGATTTTCTTAAGATGAGCGAAAATTGGCAGGGGTGGGCTGCGGGAGGATTGGTTCTGGGTGCTCTCATCTATCTGGTGACTCGATTTTTCAAGCCCAAAGGGGGCAAGGGATCAGGTTGTGGAAAGTGTTCCTTCTAGCCATCCATTCATGGCTAATCTAATTCCATGAATCCCTTACAGGCCATTCCTGCCCACAGCAAACTGGGCAAACTTCAGCCCAACAATCAATTCGTTCTGAATTGGGTGCAAAAGACGGTCGCCCTTGTCCAGCCGGAGAATATCTTTTGGTGTGACGGTTCGGAAGAGGAGAAGGTCTATTTGACGGAACAGGCGGTGAAGCAGGGGGTGCTTATTCCTTTGGACCAAAAGAAATGGCCAGGATGCCATTACCACCATTCCAATCCCAATGATGTGGCCCGGGTGGAACAGTGCACTTATATTTGCACCCGAAGACAGAAAGAGGCTGGGCCGACCAATAACTGGATGGAACCCAAGGCCATGCGGCAAAAACTGGATGGGCTCCTTCAGGGAGCCATGAAGGGTCGCACCCTGTTTGTGATCCCCTACTTAATGGGGCCACTAGGTTCTCCCCTCTCCAAGGTGGGAGTCGAACTTACGGATTCAATCTACGTTGTACTGAATATGAGGATTATGGCGCGGATGGGAAAAGTCGCTTGGGATCACTTGGG
>JASGCJ010000053.1:0-2325 GCA_030054195.1 Minisyncoccota bacterium | reverse complement strand
ATGATGATTCCACCGGATTCTTACAAAGGGTGGAAGGTTACTACAATCGGGGATGACATCGCATGGATGAAACCAGGCGCGGATGGTCGTCTCCATGCGATCAATCCAGAGAACGGTTATTTTGGTGTGGCTCCTGGAACGAATGAAAAATCGAATCCTAATGCGATGAAAACGATCGCACGGGATACCATCTTCACCAATGTGGCCCGCACACCGGACGGGGATGTCTGGTGGGAAGGAAAAGACAATCCGCCACCGCCAAACCTGATCGACTGGAAAGGAAAACCCTGGGTTCCGAGTGGTGGGGAAAATGCCGCGCATCCGAATAGCCGGTTCACCTCACCGATGAAAAACAATCCTGCGTTGGCGGTTGAGGCGAATGATCCACAAGGGGTCCCTATTAGTGCCATTATATTTGGGGGGCGAAGAGCGAACACCATGCCTTTGGTTTTCCAGGCGTTTAGTTGGTTTCACGGGGTCTTTGTTGGCGCCTCAATGGGTTCGGAGACCACGGCTGCGGCGGCGGGGGCGGTGGGGCAGGTACGGCGTGACCCGATGGCGATGCTTCCTTTCTGCGGTTATAATATGGGCCAATATTTCGATCACTGGATGGAGATGAGGCGACATATCGAGATTTTGCCAAGGATTTTTCATGTGAACTGGTTCCGCAAGGACGCGGCGGGAAAGTTCTATTGGCCTGGATTTGGGGAAAATATGCGAGTGCTGGAGTGGATCATTGGTCGCTGTCACGGGCAGAAGGATGCGCGGGAGAAGTCGATTGGCTGGGTGCCGCGGTTTGAGGATATGAATATGCAGGGGCTACAAGAGATGAAGCGCGAGCGTTTTGATGAAATGATGAAGATTGATCCGGAGGAGTGGCGGCGGGAGTTGGTGTTGCAGAATGAGCTCTTTCTGAAGCTGTATCATGAACTACCCAAGGAGATGATCTATCAAAGGGAGTTGCTTGTCGCACGCCTCTGAAACGTCGGCTCACCCGACTGGCCCATCCGCTTGGTGGGTTCTCGGCGGTTTGGTCGCTGGAGTGGTGGTGGGGTTGGGGCTCCGCCAATGGTTTCCAGGGAGTGCAGGTTTTCTCCAGTCCTGGGTTCAGCCCTGGGGGGACCTTTTCCTTCGACTTCTCTTTGTCATGGTTATTCCAGTTCTTCTGACGGCTTTGCCGCTTGGAATTGCTTCGGCAGGAAGTTTGTTTCATCTCGGAAGAACGGCTCTCATCTGCCTCGGGATGACCCTTTTGCTGAGTTCCGCAAGCGTGGTCGTGGCGTTGGGGTTGGTGAATCTTTGGAACCCTGGAAAGACGGCCGTTCCCCATACGGATTGGGGGCAGGGGTTGGCCTTGCCGGAGGATGCGGGCTTTCTTTTGAGAGCGGTAAGCAAGATTCCCGACGATCCTTTTGGGCTTTTGGCAGGCGTGGTGGGTTGTCCGTCCTCCGCCCATATGATGTTGATCATTCTCGGGGTAGCGGTGGGTTGGGGATTGATTCTAATGCTTTTGCCCAAGGCTTGGGGTGAGCCTTTGCACGCACTCTGGGAGAAAATCTTTGCCGCCTGTATGCGGGTGATCGATGGGTTGATTCGCTGGGCACCAGTGGCGGTTTTCAGTCTGACTTGTCTATCCTCTTTCCGAACGGGCCCGGGTCTGCTGGCTTACCTTGGGACGTTTGTTTTAGCAGTTCTGGTGTCGCTAAGTATTCAGGCGTTTGGCGTTTACCCAGTGGCATTACGCACGTTGGGAAATTTCGACATAAGAAAGTTTTGGATCGGGGTGAGGGAACCGATGTCGACGGCCTTTGCCACTGCCTCCAGCAACGCAACCCTTCCGGTCTCGATTCGGGCGGCGGAAGGTCGATTGGGATTGCGTCCTCACGTCTCCCGCTTTGTTCTGACTGCTGGGGCCAGTACCAACCAGAATGGAACGGCACTCTACGAGGGAGTGACGGTGTTATTTCTGGCTCAGAGTGCTGGGGTGGATCTAAGTCTTACGCAGCAGGCCATCGTGGCGGGTTGGTGCGTCATCGGTAGTTTGGGTACGGCGGGAGTGCCGGGTGGGACATTGCCGATTCTGGCGGCTATCTTGGCCTCGTTGGGAGTGGACCCGATGAAAACCGGAGTGGGTATCGGACTCATTCTTGGGGTAGACCGGTTCTTGGACATGTGTCGGACCTGCGTGAACGTATTGGGAGATCTTGTGATCGCGGTGGTGGCGAATCACTGGACCGGCCGAAAAAAGTAAATGGACGCTACTGGGATTGAACCAGTGACCTCCTGCGTGTGAAGCAGGCGCTCTACCACTAAGCTAAGCGTCCG
>JASGCJ010000012.1:37423-40609 GCA_030054195.1 Minisyncoccota bacterium | reverse complement strand
CATCACTGACCGTATGGCCCGGCAAAAGATGATTCAAGATACTCAAGTTACAGAAGGATGGAGCACGGATTTTGAGACGGTGGGGTACACCACCTCCTCGGCTATTCAGATAAAAGCCCAGTTCCCCTTTTGGATTTTCGGCTCCGAAATAGATCTCTCCCACCGGCGCATCCGGGCCCTGTGTCACAACCAAGAACTGATGGATCAATTCCTCCATCTTGGTAAGAACCTTGTCCTTTGGGGGTAGAACATTCTTGGAGTCGTGAACCTGCCACGCTCCCCCAGGCATTTTGGTTACCGCTTGCCGGAGAATCAGCACGCTTTGGCGCATCTCCTCCATTCTTACGGCGAAACGATCGTAACAATCTCCTGTCGAGCCCACAGGGACTTCAAAATCATACGTCTCGTAATCAAGATAGGGAAACGCTCGACGCACATCATACGCGTTGCCTGACCCACGAAGATTGGGTCCCGTGAGACCGTAATCCAGAGCCACATCATCGGGAATAACCCCCAAGTCCTTGGTCCGATCCACAAAGATTCGATTCCGATTCAGCATCGAGCCAAATTCATCCAACCGACCTGGAAATTGCGCGCAAAATTCACTCACGCCCTCAAGAAAGCCTGGCGGAATATCCCGAGTCTGCCCACCCACTCTCGTGAAGCTTGTGGTGAACCGCGCTCCTGTGAGTAGTTCGATCAAGTTGTAGATCTTTTCTCTTTCAGTAAAGGTGTAGAGAAACATCGTCATCGCCCCCACATCCATCGCAAAGGCCCCTAGCCCGAGAAGATGCGCCGAAATGCGTGCAAGTTCACAACAGATAACTCGCGTCACCTTAGCTCGAGGAGGTAGTTCGAATCCCATCAACTTTTCGACGGCACAGGCGTAGGCCACGTTGTTAGCCAACGGAGCCATATAATCCAATCGGTCGGTGTAGGGCACGAACTGGTTCCATGTCATATTTTCGGCAATCTTCTCATCCCCACGATGAAGATAACCAATGTCTGTATCGGCTTTGGTAATCACCTCTCCGTCCAACTCCAAAACCAATCTCAACACCCCGTGAGTGCTGGGATGTGAGGGTCCAATATTGAGAATCAGTTTCTCGCCCACATCCTCCATTTCGGCGGTTCGAGTTGCCGCATCTCCAAATTCAAGTGTGGTCGCACTCACAGATTCCTCTCCTCTGCTGGGTGCGCCCGAGGCTCGCGATCCTGAGTTAGGGAAGCCGAGTTCGTGACGAAGGGCCCCCCTTCCAAGGGAGCTTTTGCGGTAAAGGCGATATCCGGCATCTCGGTAGATAAGCCTGCTAAGGGAAAATCTTTTCTTAAGGGATGATGCGGATAGCCATCCCACATCAAAATTCGCCGAAGATCTGTATGTCCGGCAAAGCGAATCCCCACCATGTCCCACGCCTCCCTCTCATGCCACTCTGCCGTTTTCCAAATGTGCGAAACTGTTGGAACCGAGTCCCCCTCTGAAACTTTGGTTTTAATCCGAAGATGCTTTTTGCGTTGGATGTCACATAACTCGTACACCACCTCGAAACGGGGATCCTCGCCATGATGATCCACTGCCGTGAGATCGACGAGGTAGGTAAATCCCTTGGCCTTGAGCGCCGCCATCTGCTCTGGAATTTTTCCCTTCTCTAAACGCCAAGAGGTTTCCCCTCGAAAATCGGGTAGCTTTTCAGCCCCTGGGAGAAATCCCTCGGTTGCAGATTCCAAACTTGCGCTCATGCCACTTGCTTTTGTCCCAACACAACTCCACGACTATGGGCAATCTTGTCTTGAAGTTTCATTAAGCCCTCAAGAACTGCTTCGGGTCGTGGAGGACATCCCGAAATATAAACATCCACAGGAATGAGGTGATCGATTCCTTGTAGGACCGCATAGCTCCGGTACATCCCACCCGTGCTTGCACAAGCTCCCATGGCAATGCACCACTTCGGCTCCGCCATCTGATCCCATACCCGCTTCGTCGCAAGGGCCATCTTATAGGTAACCGTACCCGCCACGATCATGAGATCGGATTGGCGAGGGGAAAAGCGCATCACTTCTGCGCCAAATCGCGCAATATCAAAACGACTGGAAGCAGAGGCCATAAGCTCAATAGCGCAGCAGGCCAACCCCATCGGCATTGGCCAAAGTGAGTTTTTGCGCATCCAATTGACTGCGGCATCCAATGTGGTGAGGACAACATTGCCCTCAACCTTTGAGTTATAGCCAATTTCGCTGGTGCTCATCGACATAGGTGAAGTTAGTCACGGTTTTTCACAGGGCAAGACCCGTAGGATAGGAATCAGTCCCGCTTGACCCTGCTATTAACTCTCTGCATCCAAGAGGGATGCCCTTTGCTGTTCTGGACATGGGAGCCCCCCCTCCTCCGTGGATCTTGGCCCCCTTTGTCCTCCTTTTAGGGGCAATAGCCGTTGGGCCTCTGCTCGCGCCCAGGATCTGGCACGAGAGATACCATATTTTTACTGTCGGGTTGGCTGCTGTGGTGCTCGTCTACTACCTCATCGGAAGAAGGCAAGCAGACCCCCTCATCCACGCCCTACAGGAGTTCATCAGCTTTATGGCCTTGATTGGATCTCTTTATGTGGTCACGGGAGGAATCCGCCTCGGAGTTTCAGGTGAGGCTACCCCTATTCGTAACGTTACCTTTCTCGCGCTAGGCTCAATTCTGGCAAATTTACTTGGGACCACAGGGGCAGCCATGCTCTTGATCCGCCCTTGGATTCGAATGAACAAGTATCGGGTAACCGGATTCCATATAGTTTTCTTTATCTTCATTGTCGCGAATGTAGGCGGTTGCCTTACCCCAATCGGGGATCCCCCGCTTTTCCTGGGCTATCTTCACGGTGTCCCTTTTTTCTGGACCCTGACTCATCTCTGGCCTGACTGGTTAGTCGTCACAGGGCTGCTACTTACGGCCTTTTACATTTTTGATTTTTTAAACTTCCGCCGCGCACCACAACCCGTTCGCCAAAAAGAGACAGCACAAGAGACCTTTCGGATCGATGGACTTCGGAACTCCTGGTTTGTTGCAGTCATTCTGGGTGCCGTTCTTCTCAGAGGTGCAGGCGCACCATGGGGTGTGCCCGAAATCATTATGGTTGGGGCTGCGTGGGTCTCGCATCGCTTTACCGCCCCCGTCATTCGTCAGCAAAACGATTTTTCGTT
>JASGCJ010000012.1:27301-37323 GCA_030054195.1 Minisyncoccota bacterium | reverse complement strand
GGGTCTCGCATCGCTTTACCGCCCCCGTCATTCGTCAGCAAAACGATTTTTCGTTCGAGCCTCTCAGGGAGGTCGCATGGCTCTTCTTGGGAATTTTCACAACCCTTGTGCCGGTCATTCACACTCTAACAGCCCATTCAAAGAGTTTTTTGCATCCCACCGACCTTCAACTCTATCTACTCACGGGTTCTCTATCCGCCGTCCTGGATAATGCCCCTACCTACCTCACTTTCTTGACTCTCGCCCTCACTCTTCACGAACCCCAACTGCACCTCCTCAACCCCGCCGATGTAGCCCTGTTTGCAAACCAATGCCCAAAAACGCTGGCCGCGATCTCCCTTGGAGCAGTTTTCTTTGGTGCAGTCACCTACATTGGGAATGGCCCCAATCTTCTCGTGAAATCCATTGCAGACTCGGCAAAAATTAAAATGCCCACCTTTTTTGGCTATATTTTGAAGTATAGCATCCCAATTCTCATTCCCATCCTCTTCTTGGCGGGCTGGATACTTTCCCGCTAGATTTTCTCATGCCTTTTCCTCGCCAAGCCGGAATTCTACTTCACCCCACATCCCTTCCGGGTCGCTATGGGATGGGCGAAATCGGCCCCGAAGCTCATCGCTGGTTGGCCCACCTTAACACGATGGGCCAGAAAATTTGGCAGGTCCTTCCACTCGGACCAACAGGATATGGGGATTCCCCTTATCAAACACTTTCCACTTTTGCTGGAAATACGATGCTCATCTCCTTTGATTCACTTCGGGATGAGGGCTTATTGAAGGATGAAGATCTACGCAATTTCCCCGTCTTTCCTGAAAACAGGGTCGAGTACGGTCCCGTCCTTCTCGCACGGTCCGCGCTTTTACATAAAGTCGCGCAATCTTTCGCACGACGCGCCTCCCCCGCTTTGAAGGCAGGATGGATGCAATTCTGCGAGGCAGAAAGCGATTGGTTGGAGGAGTACACCCTTTTCTCTGCGCTGAAGAAAGAGTACGGAGGCGGACCTTGGATTCTTTGGCCAGAACCCCTCCGAAACAGAGAATCTTCAGCACTCGATGCCGCGAGAAAGAATCACGCCACAGAGATTAAGCACTCAAAGATTCTTCAGTTTCTTTTTTTCCATCAATGGGAATCCCTTCGGCAAGAGGCTCGCCGACGAGGAATCTGCATCGTCGGTGATATTCCGATCTTTGTCGCACATGACAGTGCGGATGTCTGGTGCCGACCCGACCTCTTCTTTATGGAAAAAGATGGCCAACCATCTGTCATTGCTGGTGTTCCCCCCGACTACTTCAGTCAAACAGGGCAACGCTGGGGAAACCCTCTCTACCGATGGGAGATTCACGAAAAAGAGTCTTTTGCTTGGTGGATAGCCCGCCTGAAAAGCTCGCTCAAGCTATACGATATTGTCCGAATCGACCATTTCAGAGGCTTTGAAGCGAACTGGGAGATTCCGGCCCATGAGAAGACCGCCATCCGAGGTCGCTGGATGCCAGGGCCCGGCCGGAAGCTTTTCGATGCCGCCCGGCATGCATTGGGAGACCTCCCTATTTTGGCCGAGGACTTGGGGGTCATTACCAAGGAGGTCGATGCTTTGAGGGACTCCCTCGGTTTTCCTGGAATGAGAATTCTCCAATTTGCATTCGGGGACGACCCCAAAGCCGAGTCGTTCCGACCCGAAAGTTATCCCGCCAACTGCGCAGTATATACTGGGACACACGACAACGACACGACCGTCGGATGGTATCGCAGTGAACCCGGAAAAGACTCCACTCGTAACGCGGAGCAGATTGCAAAAGAGAATCACAACGCCCGAACTTACCTCTCTTCGGACGGATCCCAGATACACTGGGATATGATCTCCTTAGCTCTACGCTCCCCAGCAAATACGGCTGTCTATCCACTGCAGGATGTCTTGGGTCTAGGTTCGGAGGCCCGCATGAATGTTCCCGGTCGAGAGGAGGGAAACTGGTCGTGGAGATTTCAATGGCAACAACTCATTCCTGAGATTGAGCAACGCCTTCACCGGCTGACCCAAGAAACCAACCGCAACTGAATTTTTACTTAATCCAACTCGAATCTCGAACCACAAACTGAAGTTTGCCTTTAAACAACCCCAATTCACCCAGAATTTTAACTTGGCTTCCCTTCGCCATAACACGGATGGCGTCCTTAAGATTCTTGTCAAAGGAGTGAAGCGAGTAAGGCTTACCATCCACATCAATTTCTAAAGGCCGTATCTTCGAGAGTGTCCCCTCAACAACGAAGATTTCACCCATCGACTTCGCCAACTCTTCTGGCGTCGCATTTTTGAGCACAGAGGCATTTCGAAGCTTGGAGCGATCGATCTTTTCGAAACCGACTTTCACAGCCTCTTTTTGCGGCAGAGATGTTTGGGGTGAAACTTTCCCGCTGGATGAAGCCTCACTTTCTACCCGAAACGTTGCAATCACAGGAAAATGATCACTCGCGCCCCAACCCGGACCATAATTTGTCCATCGCCAAGGCAATCCCAAGGGTTCGCGGGAGTTCACGCCAGGAACACGAACCTGATGAAAGCTTCCAGGAACATAATCCACACCTTTCCCATCTCCTAGGCCACGAGTCACAAGAATCTGAATTAAAGTTCCCCACTCCCCGTTGTACTCGTCCGAGAATCTTTGATCGGGGGGGAGATCGAACCAAAGATTATATAAATCAGGCTTCCCCTCACCCTTGAACATGGCTGCGTCTCCCTGAGAACCTAAAACATCCTGAATCGCTGTTTTGGTCATAAAGGAGTACCTCTGCCCTTGGTTGTATTGAGTGTTGAAGTCCCCCCCTATAATCACATCTGCCTTGGGATCCTCTTGTAGGATCTGGTCGAGGCGATCTCGCACGGTTTTTGCGTTTCCGAGGCGTGTGTTTTCCATCGCTGGGTTACCCGCCCCACTTTTCCAATGGTTCCCCATGACCGTGAATGTCGAATCTCCGACCTGAAGTTTCGTCTCAAGAATTCCTCGGGCAGAAGGCGTCTCCCATGTTTTTTTTGAAACAATCGGAAAACGGGTTAGCAGCCCATTGGTAATCGCATCTTGCTGCTTTTGGGCCGCATCTGGAACATCGCCGACTATGATCGTATATCCCTTCAGCCCCTCGTCCTCGAGTGCCTTCAGCAACCAAATTTCGGCAGGCAGCCCCCTCAACTCATCATTCAGCTCGGACGAGAGCATCTTTTCATATGTCGTTCCCGAATATTTTTTTAGGAATTCCGGAATATCTTTCACTGTAGATTCGGGGGTATGATCCACCTCCAGTTCGTTCAGAATCACCACATCCGGACCAACCCCATTCCCAATGCTCTTCATTACGGTTGCAATGGTCTTAAGTTTTTTTGCCATTTTGGCTGGCCCGTAACTGTTGGGGTCGTCTGGCGCCTCAACATAATCATCATACGGAGCTACACGATCCACATCGGCAAGATTCTCCACGTTGTACACCATCACAGTGAAATCCTTTGGTGGCTCTGCCCGCAAAGATGGGACCCCAAGAAAACCGATCGCAAAACAGAACAGAGAGAAAAGCTTCATGGACGGTACCCTACTCGATATTATTCATATTCACACTCTATCTTGGGCAACTTGACGCCTACATGGATATCGTTAAAATATTGAAGCTGTGAGACTTAGAAATATTGCAAGCCGTTGCCTATCAATCGTATCGGTAGGCTTATTTCTCGGTTTGCCAAGCACGTCTCTTCCACAGGCCGATACTGGGGTAGATCTACTTCCAAAAAAAGCGTGGTGGGGACGATATGGCTACGTAAACCGAACAGGAAAATTCGTCCTCGAACCGCAGTACGAACAAGCCCTCCCATTCTCCGACTTCCTTGCGGGAGTCAAAAAAGATGGCAAGTGGGGCTACATAAACGGCGAAGGAAAGTTTGTCATCGAACCCCGCTTTGAAAATGCCTTCCTGTTTAGTGATGGAGCCGCAGCAGTTCAGGAGAACGGCAAATGGGGATTTATTAATCGAGCAGGGAAATTTCTCGTTGAACCAAAATACGAAAGCGCAGGAATTTTTCGCCAAGGCCTTGCGGCTGTCCAATGGGAAGGAAAATGGGGATTTATCAGTAAAGACGGGGAAATGGTGGTACCTCCCAAATTTGATCAAGTCTACTTTTTCTCAGAAGATCGCGCTGGCGCCCAAGTCAACGGCCTTTGGGGTTATGTCGACCGCACAGGTGCCTTCACGGTTCCCCCAAAATACGCCGAAGCACTGCCCTTCTCCCAAGGCCTTGCTGCGGTTAACATTGGAGGAAAACGCGAGGATAATGAATTTACAGGAGGCGTTTGGAACTTCGTCGATCCACAAGGAAAAGTCATCATCGATGAAGTCATGATCTCAGCTGCCCTTCCCCAAAAAGGCGCTCCTTCAAGAGTTGGAACAGATGGACGACAAGACACCACGGCAAAGATTGAGGCGGTGGAAAACGGATTTCGTGACGGGAAAGCCCGTGTTCGCATCGGTTCACGTCTACTGAATGGAGATTCCCAAGGGCCCTCATGGGGCTATGTCGATCTCAAAGGCAATTGGCTAGCAGAGGGAAATACGAAGATTCCCCTCAATTTCACCAACTATACACCCGGGGAAGGTTTTACATTTGAGTCAGACATCTTGGGCAACCGAGGTACGGCCAGTGACGTTCTCCAGACGGCAAAGAACGCCGAAACCATTGGCAAGGCATACGAGCAGGTCGAGCAGATCGAGCGAGATGCGGATGAACAATTTGCGTCCGCGGATCGAATGGCAGAGCTAGGTGATAACGAAGCCGCCCAAGCCGCACGCCAATTAGGCAAAGAAAAACAGCAGGAAGCAAAACGACTTCGGGATGAGACGGACAGGCGCGGAGGTGAGGCAAACGCCAACTCGATCAAATATTTCGATCAAGCTCTCAAGATCTACCAAGATTTCGTCAAAGAGAACCCGGACGACCTTCGCCGCGCTGAAGCACAATACAAAGTCGGCGAGATGTATGAACACCTGACAAAATACTGGGACGCCTATAAGGCCTACAAGAAAATGGTCGAAGAAACGGCCTCAAACCAGTACTGGGACCTTGCGATCGAGCGAATGTTTGCCATAGGAAACGTTTACCTGGCAGGCCAGCACCAGATGATGTGGAAGATTCCCATGCCTGCCGACATGAATAAAGTAGTGGAAATCTACCAGACGATTATTAAGGCCGCCCCCTTTGGTCCTTATGCTCCTCTTGCAACATTTCATTGCGGTCTTGCAAGGGAAAAACAGAAAAAGTGGCCTGAAGCCGTCAAATATTACGATGAGATTCTGGACAAGTACCCAAAAAACGACCTGATCGATGACGCCCAGTACCAAATCGGATATGTCTGGTCCAAGGCAGCTCGACAACCGGAATACGACCAAACTGCCGCACAAAAAGGGATTGAGGCCTTTCAAGATTACTTGGCTCGTTTTAAGCGCAGCGACAAAACAGAGCAGGCCACAGAGAATATTGCCATGCTACAACAGCGCCTGAGCGGTGGTTCCCTCTCCGTTGCCAAATTCTATGATAAGGCGGGCAACTATCCAGCCGCCCTCGTTTACTACAATGAGGTCATCACCCAAACCCCAGACTCTCCTGCAGGCCAAGAAGCCCGCCAAAGAAAACGTGTTTTAGAAGATCTGATCTCTGAGACAAAGCAGCAGACCCAAACACCGGACAAATCGAAGATCAGTTTTAGATCGAATCCTCAGGCCCAACCCCGTAACGTACCCAATCCATGAACTGGCCTCTCCTCCTGCTCATTCCCCTCTGCCTTGGCTCCTGTGCCAACTACCAGATGGGTAGCACCCCGAAAAAGCAGGAGCTTAAAGATGTCCGAGTCATCTACGTGCCAACAGTTCAAAACGAGACGGATGAGACAGATCTACCCGGCATTATGACCAATGCGATCTTACAAGAACTGGATCGGGACGGAACCTATCGCCACGCCCGAAAGGATGAGAGCGATGCGATTTTAGAGGTTACCATTAAGAAGGTGGAACGTTCCGCAATCCGCCAATCCACCGAGCAGTTCTTAACCACCCTTCAGTTCCAACTCCTCGTCACCGTTCAGTACAGATTATACAATATGAAGGAGAAAAAGGACGCGATTCCAAATTCGACCGTCATAGGCACCACAACCTTTTTCGTTCAGGGAGACCAAACAGAGTCTCAGCGGCAAGCTTACCCTTTAGCCGCAGTCAGCGCAGCTCAGGCGATGGTCAGCTCAATGGCCAACAGCGGTTGGTAATTTTTCTCTCCCTACCAATTTCACGGACCAAAGCTCGTCCGAACATCACGCAGGATTGCATCCGCCGAATCCATACGAATGAATCCTAGCCTTGGATACTCCATATCAAGGATTACGTAACAGGTAATACTGATCGTTATGATAAAGAGCACAGGGTGAAGTCGGTTCTTTTTCTCAAGTCCTGCGAATTGATATCCAACCAAAAGAGAGGTGATGAGCGATAAAGCCATTAACATCCCAAAAATCACCATCGGGGTGTGAAACTGCATCGCGGAGGATCGGGTAGTAGTAATATCAATCATTTCGTTTAACGCAGGGATCAACTGCATCCCCGCGAGAGTGTTCGGGGACTTGGCTACCCCTTCCAAGGCTCCCTTCCAGATCTGAGATTGAAGCCCTTGGCTTCGCTCACACTCCTTAAGTACCCCGTTCATATTAGGAATCAGTTCATAGGTTCGAATTCGTGAATCCACATATTTTTTGAAATAATTCCGCAATGAATCACGATCGGAAGGCGGGAGCAGATCCAGACGAAGATAGGCAGTTCCAATCGCGTTTGCCTCTTGAACAATCAGCGCACGTCTTCCCTCAAATCGAGTTAATGCAGAAGAAAAGGTAAAAGCCACCAAAAGCCCGAAAAGGGCAAAGATGGGGCCATCCACAACACCGAGGGTGTCCTTTAATTTGCCTGAACCGCACTCCAAATGCTTCCTACCAATCCACTCGCCCAGCCTCAGAAGTAGATACATCCCGACCGACAAGCCCAAGATCACAGGGATCGAATAGGCGAAAATCGCCATGGGAACTTGATTAAAAACGGTTAGAGCCATAGATGGGAATGTTTATCCATAAGGACAATAGGAAACATTCAGCAAACTAAAGCTCGAGTCAAACTCTTGACTACCAGTTCTCCACCGGCCCTTGTGGAACAGGAATCTCCGACCTCTCCACAGGTGTATCCCCTGAAAAAACGGCCTCCAGTTTCGTGGGCGCGAACTTTTCCAGTAAAACCCCTTGTTCATCCAGGAACTGCTTCCGCCACTCACGATACTCACGTAACGCTTTCTCATAATCCATGCGGCTTGAGATTCTCACAGCAGCTTTTTTAAACTCGCTCGAGGGGCCAAATCTCTTTGCATACCAAGGAATCACTTTTCGAAAAAGAACACACCCCCTCTCCTCCCCAAAGAATTCGATGTTACGCTCCAGATGCAGGGTCATCACCCTTACCCGCTCTTCAAAATCAGGTTCAGGCATCAACTCCCCCGTCTGCAAGTAGTGGGCTGTCGCACGGAAGATCCACGGATTATAAAAGGCACCTCTTCCCACGCTGACTCCGGCGCAACCTGTTTCACTGATCATTCGCTTCGCCCCCTCCGGAGTCGTCACATCCCCATTCCCAATGACAGGCAACTTCACCGAAGCAACGACAGATGCGATTCCATGCAAACTCACCCGTCCCGAGAAGCCCTGTTGCCGAGTCCTGCCATGGACAAACAGAGCTGCAACACCAGCCTCCTCCAGTGCTCGAGCCAAATCAGGCGCAGTCAGATTTTTCTCATCCCAACCCAATCTCATCTTTGCCGTCACAGGAATTTTTACGGCACTGACCATTCCGCGCACCAGCTCAGCTGTCTTCGATAACTCTGTCATCATGGCGGATCCGCCGCCCACCTTGCACACTTTCTTCACCGGACACCCCATATTGATATCCACCGAATTCGCACCCAAATCCTCACACTTCTTAGCTGCATCACGCATCTCCGTTGCCACTGCCCCAAAAAGCTGAATCGCCCACGGACGATCATCAGGCGATGTCGCCACCAACTCCAACGCTCGTCGATTATTTTCAAGCAGCGATCTTGCGTTCACAAGATCGGTCGTCGCCATTCCGCACCCTCCCAACTCCCGCACAACTCGGCGAAAGGGTAAGTTTGTGTATCCCGCCAATGGCGAAAGACACAAGGGAGTGGCCAATTTTAAAGATCCGATTCGCAGACTCATCACGCCCTTTGACTTATTTCCCACAACTGCTGAGCACTTCCCAAACTCTGTGCAGAGGCTTTAGGGATACGCTCTTTTCGGTATGCATAGTATGCGCCTTGAGTGGGTCGCGTCGTTCGAGAGGCTAACCACAAAGCCGTATCAGCTCCCTCTTCATTGGTTTTTCCAAAGAACAGTTTCAACAGTCGAAAAGCCACCCCACTGAACCCTTGGTTTTCATCCCCGAGTGCTGAGTTCACTAACCCGGGATGCACTGCACAGATTCGAATTTTCGACTCCTGCAAGCGACGCCCTTGCTCTGCAACATACAGGATATTAGCCAGTTTGGTCAGGCAGTAGGCTTTCCACCCATTCCAACTTCTCTCGCCCTGCAAATTATCCCATCGAAGCACTCCCATTCGATGCGCTTCGGAGGCTGTACAGATCACTCTTGGATCCTCACTTTTTTCAAGCAAAGGAATCAGCCCCTGAGTCAAATCTACATAGGCGATATGGTTTAACGCCCATGTTCGCTCAAGACCTTCTTTTGTAACCCTTCTCTCCGTAAAATACCCGCCAGCGTTGTTCCAAAGAACATCCAACTTACCCCCTCTGGTAATGAGTTTCTCAACCAGATCCATCACTTCTTTTCGTTGGGATAGATCCACCACATAAAGGGTAACCTCAGGGGCACCCGCCTCTCGAGAAAGACGTGCGACTTCCTCCAACCGCCCCCGATGCCGCCCGACTAAAATAAGTCGCGCACCCAACCCAGCTAAACGTATCGCCCCCGATCGACCAATTCCACGGGTTGCTCCCGTAATCAGGACAACTTTCCCCTTCATCGATACCAAAGGATCTTCCACGCACCTTTTATAGGACGAATTCTTGAGAAGACCAAGAGTCCTCCACATCAAAGCCTCCTCAAAGGTAGGCCGCTGTTGTTATAGGCACCTTGGAGCCATGGGGATTGGCCCCCACAAACCAGCCCCAACCTATCCCAATCTCGTCACTGGCATGTTGAATTTATCCTCCACGCATTGCGTGGAGCCATGGGGATTCGAACCCCAGACCTCCTCAATGCCATTGAGGCGCTCTACCAACTGAGCTATGACCCCGAGAAAACAAAATCCTATGCGAAGATGCTTACCCCGCCAAGGCAAACCCTTGGCTTGCCCAAACGCATCTGTGTGACCATTCTGTCGACATGAAGCACACAATCCTTCTGACCCTACTATCCGCCCTAGCTCTAACCTCCTGCCAGCAGACTCCCTCTGGTTCTGATGCTGAGGACGAACGCAACCCGTTCTTTCGCCAAGCGAGTAAAGATGTCGCTGATCTAAACTACCCCGCCGCCATTAAGCAGTTTGAAAAAGCGGTCTCAGTAAATCCCACCGTCGTGAAAGCCTACTTACAAATTGGGCTTCTGTATGGTGACAAGCTTGGCGACCCCATCAGTGCGATTTATTTTTACCAAAAGTACTTGGAGGCTCGTCCCAATGCTTCGGATCGAGAAGAAGTCGTGGCCGCAATGGAAAAAGCGAAAATAGATTTCGCCCTTACCTTGACAAATAGCGGAATCCAAAATGCGGCAGAAATTGCCCGAATGAGCAAAGAGAACATCGATCTTAAACAGCAGATCACCGAACTCCAGGGAACCCTCGCAGCCAAGCAAGCTCAAGTCTCGCAGGCTGCAGGAGCCGCTGCTCCTCAAAAAGCCACGGCTGTTGTCCCTGCATCCCCTACCGA
>JASGCJ010000012.1:12455-27201 GCA_030054195.1 Minisyncoccota bacterium | reverse complement strand
GATCTACCACTTCCCTCAGGAGGTCCGCTCGAGGATCTCAATGCAGAGCTTCAACAAAGCCAACATGAGCTGATCCAACTTCAACGCCAACAGCAAGATCTCGAGGAGAGGAAAAGAAAACTCCAAGAGCTAAGCACTCGGCGTCAGGAGCTTGTTCAGGGGCAGAAAGAGATCAGAGATAATCTCCTACGAGGTGTCGTAATCCTAGAACGCGCAGAAGGCCAAGGCCGCAAAGAAGTCGACCAGATGCACGAAACTAGACAGGTTTTTAGCGAACAGTTGGCCCTTATCACAAGCATTGACCCCTCCGAATGGTCTGCAACAGACATTGAGGAGGAACTCTCGAAATCCCTAGCCAAAGTGGACCAAGCCCAAGCAATCTACACCCAATCTCGTGCTAAAATCGATGCACTCCGGGGTCGTGATCTCGATCCTACCTCTCAAGATTCTCAAGACAGTGAAAGTTCCAGTGGCGGGAATACTCCAGAATCTTTTTCAACAAATCTGATTCGTGGGCTAGCTTTCAACCTGCCCCTGATTATTGCCTTCCTGGTTGGCCTGATTCTTTATCACTTTCTGAAATAAGCGGATAGGGGCTCTACCCCATCATTGATTTTATTCAAACTTTCTCCCCAATCCTTCTCATCTCCATCTTGATTTGGACGAACTTCTTCCGTCATATAGGTTCATGAGCTTTTTAGGGTTAAAGAGAGATCCCATTCGTGAAGAGATGCGACGAATCAATCGTGAATCGTCTCGCTTAGGCCAAACTTCACGCCGCTTGGTCGAAGAAGCTTCCATGGTTACCTCCGGACGCCATCAACCCATCCGCTCTGTATCTCCGATGTCCCATGTCAAACAGGCACCTACACTGCTTGTGGAAAGCCGATTAGCCCGACGCAAAGTCATCGTTGCTGCCATCATCTCAATGATGCTGGCGTGGGTACTCTTTCGACTTGTCTCAGGCTAGGCGCCTGAACCATCCCTACTTTTTCTTGTCGGATTTAGCGGGCTTCGCTGGTTTGGCAGGTTTTTCTGCCTTTGCCTTTTCTTTGGTCACTTCAGGCTGAACTTCGACCACAGGAGCAGGCCTCACAACCCACTCCAACAAGGCGGTAGGAGCCGCATCCCCTTGTCGATATCCCAGCTTCAAGATCCTTGTATATCCACCTGCTCGATCTTTGAACCGTGGGGCAATCTCTGCAAAAAGCTTATGCACAAGATCGGTTTCATGGAGGGCCGAGATTGCAAGCCGACGATGATGTAGGCTTCCCTTCTTGCCCAAGGTCACAAGCTTCTCAGCAACAGGACGAGCAGCCTTCGCCCGAGAAACAGTCGTTCGCACTCTCTCGTGCCGAATTAGCGAGCCGACCAAATTGGCCAGCATGCTGTCCCGGTGTTGGGACGTACGACCTAACTTCGTCGTGTTTTGACGGTGTCTCATGCCTGCCCATTCGTCCCAGCCGCTTCAACAGGTGCCACAGGGATCGTAAGCATGGAAGCATCAAACTTCATGCCGAGGGAAAGCCCTAAGGACGTCAACTTGTCCTTAATTTCATTAAGGGATTTCTTGCCGAAATTCCGGTACTTCAGCATCTCCGCTTCAGATTTCAGTGCCAACATTCCGACTGTGGTGATATTCGCATTGTTCAAGCAGTTCGCGGCACGAACGGAAAGTTCAATTTCGTTCACGCTCATCGCAAGAAGCTTCTTCAGGGCGGTATTTTCAACAGGAGCTTCGAATTTCACCTCTTCGAACTCAATCGGCTCTTTGTCAAAGTTGGCAAAGATATCTAAGTGGTGGCGCAAGATCCCCGCCGAATGCAGCAACGCCTCATCCGGAGTTAGACGTCCATCCGTCCACAACTCGAGCACGAGCTTGTCGTAATCGGTGCGCTGTCCAACACGGGTGTTTTTGACCTCGTACTTTACTTTGGTAACGGGCGAAAAGAGGGAATCTACGGGAATCAATCCAATCGGGGAATCTTCCCGCTTATTGTCTTCCCAAGTGGCGTACCCACGACCCATACGCACTTCAAATTCAGCCTCAAATTTAGCCTTTTTATCCAGCGTGCAGATGACTTCCTTGGGGTTCAAAACTTCAATTCCCGCATCCAATTCGATATCTGCAGCTGTGACGGGGCCTTCTTTATTCACCTTCAAGGTCAAAAGGCGGGGCTCACGATTCGGCAGCTTAAATTTCAGCTTCTTGAGATTGAGAACGATTTCAGTAATGTCCTCCACGACATGATCAATCGTGCTGAATTCATGTTGGACACCAGCAATCTTGACGCTGGTGATCGCTGCACCCTCGAGTGAGCTCAAAAGCACGCGGCGAAGAGAATTTCCTAATGTTGTTCCATAGCCTGCCTCAAAAGGCTCAGCTGTAAATTGAGCATAGGTATCCGTTGCGGTATCTTCATTTTTCTGGAGGCGGTTCGGTACTTCGAATCTTCCAAGTCGTAGGGGCATAATCTTTTCTCTCTTTCCGGCCGGGTTTCCCCTCCCCCGCTACCTGGGAAAGGGACCGACGGCCGATGTTAACTTTCGTTGATTTTCATCATCGGTAGCAGATGATGAAGTTTTTTACGACCTCGAGTACAACTCGACGACCAACTGCTCGTTGGCCACCGGGTTGAGTTCTTCGCGGGTCGGAATTCTTGTGAGCGTGCCTTTAAATTGCTCCTTATTCAGGGTCAGCCAATCCGGAACAGGACGAATTTGAGTCTTTTCGAGAGCATTCGTACCCAGCTGCCTAGACTTTGGAGTGTCCCTAACCTCGACTACATCTCCTGTGCGGCACCCATAACTCGGAATCGAAACCTTTTTCCCATTCACGGCAATATGTCCGTGGGATACCATTTGGCGGGCGCTCCTGCGGGTTGAGGCGAAACCCAAATGATCCACAATGCTATCCAGTCGAGTTTCCAAAAGTTGAAGAAGCTTTTCGCCTGTAACCCCTCGGCTCTGCACTGCCTTTTGATAATAACGACGGAACTGTTTCTCTAAAATTCCATACCCGTATTTCATTTTCTGCTTTTCCCCAACTGCAATTGCGAAGTCAGACTGCTTGCGACGACCTTTCGCACCGTGGACTCCAGGGGGGAAATTGCGACGCTCGAGTGCTTTGGAGGGCCCAAAGATGGGCTGACCAAAACGTCGGTTAATCTTGTCACGAGAACCTGTGTAGCGTGCCATAAATTTTCTCCTTAAACTCTTCGTGCCTTACGCATGCGACAACCATTATGAGGCACAGGCGTCACATCCCGAATCATGCTGACTTCCAAACCCACAGCTTGCAGCGCACGCACAGCGGACTCACGCCCCATGCCTGGGCCTTTCACGCGAACCTCTACCTCTTTTAACCCGTGAGCCATCGCCTGGCGACTTGCATCCTGTGCAACAACCTGAGCGACGTAAGCCGTTGACTTTTTCGATCCTCGGAAACCCATTTTCCCTGCGCTGGACCATGCAATCACATTACCTTTTAAGTCGGTGATCGAAACAACCGTGTTGTTAAACGTTGCCAAAATATGAGCCACTCCATTCTGAATCTGCTTCGCACCCTTAATTTTAGGGATCTTGATCTTCGAAGCATCTTCCAATCCATCTAAAGTCAAACTTTCAGGAGAGAGGATCACCTCCTCCTTTTTTCCAGAATCTTTTCCACCGCCAGTCGACTTGCCACTCTTTGCTTTCTTTGTCTTTGCTGGCTCAGAGGAAGGAGCTTTTGCCTTGGCCTCAGGTTTGGCAGCTGGTTTGGATTCAGGCTTTTTTTCGTTTTCGCTCATACAATTAAGTCTTAGCTGCTTTCGCATCCTTACTTCGGATTACGCCCACGGTCTTACGAGGTCCCTTTCGAGTCCTTGCATTTGTGGAAGTCCTCTGACCCCGAACAGGCAAACCCTTGCGATGACGGATTCCCCGGTAGCAGTTAATCGTTTGTAGGCGTTTTAAGTTTTGCTGCGTGTCTCTTCGCAAATCTCCCTCGATGAGAAAACGATTTCGTTGAATCACACCAATGATCCGATTGATCTGTTGGTCGGTCAAATCCTTGGCCCTGAGATCAGCAGGAATTTCCGCTTCTTCAATCACCTGACGGGCACGGGTCGAACCCAAACCATAAACATACCGAAGACTGAACTCAGCCCTCTTTTCTCCGGGAATATCAACACCTAGTACGCGTGGCATATATTTACCCCTGCCTCTGCTTCAAGCGCGGGTTCTTTTTGTTGATGATGTAGATACGTCCACGACGGCGAACGACTTGACAGTCGCTGGTGCGGCGTTTGATAGATGCTCGGACTCTCATAAAAAATAGTTCGAAATCCTATCGAAAACGAAAGGTCTTGGCAAGCCCCTTTCTCTCAAAGATATCTGCATTTTTTTAAAGTGATTCTAAGTCTACCTATAGAGGCAGAGCTGGATTAAAATTACAACTCGTTGAAGATGAGTTGGTTAAGATCTCCGGATCTCCCTCAGTGACCAAAACAACGTGCTCAAAATGCGCAGAGTCGCTTCGATCTGCTGTTACTGCTGTCCATCCATCCTTTAAAATACGAATCTCTTCTGCGCCCTCATTCACCATAGGCTCAATGGCCAACGTCATGCCCGGCCTCAAAACAGGCCCAGCATTTGCTTTTCCAAAATTTGGAATTTGAGGCTCCTCATGCAATTTCCGCCCTACCCCGTGACCAACAAATTCTTTTACCACGCTATAGCCTGCTGATTTCACCGTTCGCTCAACTGCATGACAAATCTCACCCAACCGATTTCCACCTCGGGCGGCTGCAATTCCAGCCATTAAAGCAGCCTCTGTTCTCTCTAAAAGCTTTCGCCGAGAAGGTGAAATCGCGCCCAAGCCCACAGTGATTGCGGTATCTCCTACCCAGCTATTTAAAATGATGCCCACATCCAACTTCACCACATCTCCATAGGCTAACCTTCTCGGTCCCCCGATTCCGTGGACCACCTCTTCATTAACAGATATACATAACTGGCCTGGAAATTTACGGTATCCGAGAAAAGCACTCCTCGCTCCCTCTTTGGCGATTAACTCCCCTGCCCACTTGTCGACCTCCCCTGTCGTTCGACCAGGTTCAAGTCGATGCACTAACTCCTCAAGAACTTTTCTTGCTAGGCGACAGCTCGCCCGCATACCTGCAATCCCCGCGGCATCTTTGATCGGAATGATCGGCATGGCCCGAGGGGCCTTAGCGGAGGGAAATGACAATCCCGCCCAAAGCGATGATCGCAATCAGAACCAACAACCAAGCTATCTGGCGTTCCGAAATCGTCTGTGCCGTACCCACATTCCCGCCCGTGCTCCGCCCCTTGATTCTACCCTTTTTCAAGAAGCCGTCATAATGCCTCTGCAAAAGATAGGTTTCGGCCTGCCGCATTGTGTCCAACATCACCCCGACGATAATCAACAACCCAGTTCCACCGAAAAACTGAGCTGTAATGCTGGGCACTCCCAGGAAGTTTTGCACCAACATAGGAAGGACAGCCAACGCAGTGAGGAAGATGGCTCCCGCAAAGGTAAGGCGTGTCATCGCATAATCCAGAAATTGTGCTGTGGTCTCTCCAGGCCGAATTCCCGGGATAAAACCCCCATGGCGTTTCATGTCATCTGCGATCTGAATCGGGTTAAACACCATCGCAACCCAGAAATAGGAGAAGAAAAAGATCATTCCAGCATAGAGCACATAGTGAAGAGTCCCCGTGGCCAATGCGGCAGCGATTCGGTTTGCCGTGGGGGAACCCGGAAAAAGAAACCCAATGATACTCGCAGGGAATAGGAGAATCGCGTTCGCAAAGATAATCGGCATCACACCCGCGTAGTTCACCTTCAGAGGGAGAAATGAGGTCTGCCCGCCATACACACGATTTCCCCGGACCTGTTTGGCATACTGTACACTCACCTTTCGCAAGGCCTGCGTAAGGGCAATCGTGGATGCAATAACCACAAAAAGAAAAGCCAGGAGCAGAAAGAGAATAAATGGACTGATCGGATCACGCCCACTGCCAGCTGGTGGGACAAACACCTGCCACCCTGCAACCAGTGCGGCGGGGAGCCGTGCCACGATTCCTATCGTGATGATGAGGGAAATACCATTTCCAATGCCCTTTTCCGTAACCTGCTCACCAATCCACATTAGTAGCATCGTTCCAGCCGTAAGTGTAATAACCGTCATCGCCCGAAACGCGAAGCCAGGCTCAGGAACGAGAGGTCCTAACCGCTGAATCACCTGATCAATACCCGAGAAAATTGGGATTTTTGACGGATTTTCAAAACTTGTCGCGAGGAGATATCCTTGAACGACGCAAAGGATCAAAGTGCCCCATCTCGTGTACTGGGTAATCTTCTGCCTACCACCCTCTTCTCGAACCATTTTACCAAGGGAAGGTATGACCCCAGTGGCCAACTGCATCACAATGCTCGCACTGATGTACGGCATGATCGTTAAGGAGAAGATCGCACAATTCTCCAAGGCACCTCCGCTAAACAAATTAAACAGCCCGATCACACTCCCTTGATCCTGCTGATCCACCACCTGTCGGAAAAACTCCCCCAACACCAATGGATTAATTCCAGGACAAGGGATCGACGCACCAATCCGAACGACGACAATCAGCGCCAGCGTGAAAATAATCCGATGCCGGAGTTCCGGAATCTTAAAGCAGTTAAAAAGGGCGTGAAGCATGGCCCAAAATTCGCCGCTAAGGGATTAACGCTTCAGCAGGGTAACTTTTGCCCCTGCCGCTTCGAGCGCGCTTTTGGCTGCACCACTAGCCGCATGCACTTCGAGAATCAGATTTTTAGGTTTCAGTTTTCCACCACCCAGAATCTTAATTCCAGCCCAATCGCCCTTAACTAATCCAACCTGACGGAGGCTTGCTTCATCTACTTTCGCTCCATCGGAAAAAAGGTCCAAACTGTTTAGGTTCACAGGAGCAAAGCGCTGCGTGAAAACAGCGTTATTAAACCCTCTTTTCGGTATGCGCCGGATAAGAGGCATCTGACCTCCTTCAAAACCCAGTCGCAGACTTCCTCCCGAACGGGCTTTCTGACCCTTGTGCCCCTTACCTGAAGTTTTTCCCTTGCCCGAGCTTTCGCCGGATCCAAGACGTTTACGACGATGCCGAGCCCCAGGACGTGGAACGGTAATGCTCATGAGGATACCCCCACAGCCACCGCTTTTGAGGGACGTTTCTTGCCACGTAGTTCCAAAATTTGAGTCCGAGTGCGGAGCTTGGAAAGTGCATCCACCGTTGCCTTGACGACGTTTGCCGCGTTACTGGAACCCATCGACTTAGCCAAAACATCCTTTACGCCAGCGGCCTCCAGTACAGATCGGACTCCACCACCCGCAATCAGACCCGTTCCCAACGAAGCAGGGCGAAGAAGCACCCTTCCCCCTCCGAAAGAACCGTTCACCTCATGCGGCAACGTGCTGGGCCCGATATTGTAGGCAAAAAGATTTTTCTTTGCGTTTTCTGTTCCCTTGCGAATGGCCTCTGAGACCTCCCGGGCCTTTCCAAAACCAACTCCCACCTTCCCCTTCTTATCTCCAACAACAAGCAGCGCACTAAAGCTAAACCTACGGCCACCTTTCACAACCTTGGCACATCGATTGACGAAAACGACTTTTTCGAACATGTCGGACGGTGTCCGTGTTCGCTCACGACGATTGTTAGTAGGCTCTGACTTGGGAATGAATTCAGACGTTTTGGAAAACGCTTTCTCTGAAATCACTTCCGCAGGAAGGGTAGGTTCTTCGACGATGGGGGTTACTTCGCTCATTCCATATACCTCATTAGAATTTCAAACCAGCTTGCCGAGCCGCCTCAGCAAAGGCTTTCACTTTACCATGATACAAAAATCCACCCCGATCAAAAACAACAGCAGAGATTCCTTTTTTGGAAGCCCGCTCTGCAACCTCTTTACCCATTTTGGCTGCACCAGCCACATTCGCACGCACGCCCTTCTTCAAGGACTCCTCGAGGGTCGAAACTGCCGCTAAAGTCTTTCCAGCGCTGTCATCCACAACCTGCGCATAAATATTTTTTCCACTAAAAGACACGCAAAGCCGAGGTTTGGATGCATCTCCACGAAGCCGGAGACGAATCCTCTTGTGGATTCGAACCCGTCTTTCCCGACGATATTTAGATGGATTAGGCATAAATCAATTTTAGGCAGACTTACTCTGAGCTGTCTTGCCCTCCTTGCGTCGAATTGTTTCACCTGAGTACCGCACCCCTTTGCCCTTGTAGGGCTCGGGAGGATGATAACCGCGGATGTCCGCACAAACCGCTCCGACCAACTGTTTGTCCGAACCTTCAACAAGAAGACGCGTATTATCCGTAACCGTTACCTTGATTTCAGCAGGTAGCGGATACTCAATCGGATGCGATTTCCCAAGATTGAGTACCAGCTTTTTGCCCTGAACATTGGCTTTAAATCCTACACCGTGAATTTCAAGGTTCTTGCTGTATCCAACACTCACCCCAGTCACCACATTCTGGACTAAACTCCGGGCCAACCCGTGCATAGAACGAGCCTGGCGTTCTTCGCTGTCCCGTGTGACTTGAATCTTACCCGCATCAATCTTGGCACTGATTTGAGGCGGAAGTTCCATGCCCAACTTGCCCTTAGGACCCTCCGCTTTAAAGCGTCTTCCCTCCATCGCCACTTTGACGTTAGCAGGGACCAAGATCGGTTGATTGCCTACGCGCGACATATTACCAGACCACGAGGAGAAGCTCCCCGCCTACATTTTGTTTTTTGGCATCTTCACCCGTAAGCACACCCTGCGGGGTCGACAAAATAGAAATACCCAATCCGCCCAAATATTTCGGAATCTCCTTGGCCCCAACATACCTTCGCAAGCCTGGCTTCGATAGACGGCGAATACAGGTAATCGCCTTACCGCTTCGCACGGTGCCTGTTTTCATCGCAATGTGGAAATCTGTGTGCTTTCCATTTTTCTTCAGTTCGAAATCCTCAATGAAGCCCTCTTTCTTTAAAATCGCGAGTACGCTTCCCCGCATCTTGGAGTGCTTCGCCTTCACAGTCTTTAATCCTGCCGTGGAGGCATTGCGGATCTGAGTCAGGAAATCAGCTAATGGATCGGTAACCATAGAACTACCAGCTCGCTTTCGTTACGCCAGGCACCTCGCCTCGCAAGGCCATCTCACGGAACTGAATACGACTCACCCCAAAACGACGGATATAACTCCTGCGTCTCCCCGTGATCGAGCACCGGTTATACTTCCGGGTCGAAAACTTAGGGGTCTTTTTCTGCTTAAGCCGCCAACACTTCTTGGCCATCTGTCTTCTCCTTATTGCCGGTTTTTGCGGCGTCTTGGGTTCTTACGATGAAAGGCATTCCCATCAAAGAAAGCATCTCACGAGTTTCTTCCCGCTCTTTTCCCGATGTCACAAAGGTAACGTCAAAACCAAGGTTCCGCTTCACACGATCGATTTCAATCTCAGGAAAAATGGAATGATCTTTAACGCCCAAGGTGTATGCACCGCGCCCATCAAAACCACCATTTGGAATACCCCGGAAATCACGGATTCTCGGCAAGGCGGCGCGAATAAATCGGAGAAGAAAATCATACATGATCTTTCCACGAAGCGTGACCTTGCAGCCGATTTCCTGATGGAGTCGCAAGTTGAAATTAGAAATACTCTTTTTCGATTTGGTCTTGATGGGTTTTTGACCCGTGATCATTGTCAAATCATGAACCGCATCCTCAAGAGCTACCTTAATATCCGTCAAGGATCCCACAGAGCAGTTCAGCACAATCTTCTCAAGCTTGGGGACCTGGTGCAGGTTCGTGTAACCACGATTTTTCATCATCGCAGGAACGACTGTTTTTAAATAATGAACTTTAAGATCGTTTTCCATGGCCTACTTCTTTCCCTTGGTCTCTTTCTTCTTTTTTTCCGCACGGGCGGCTTTAGGGCGGTTCACTAAACGAAGATTCGATATGTGAATCGTGCCCTCACGCTCCATCACCCCGCCTTTGGGGTTATCTTGCGTTGGGCGTACATGCTTTTTGATCATGTTTACACCCTCAATCAAAGCCCTGAACGAATCTGTCTTCACTTCCAGAATCTTCCCCTTGCGACCCTTTTGGGAGCCGCTGATCACTTCGACTTCGTCCCCTTTATGTACATGAAATCCATTCATCGCATATTCCTCACAGCACCTCTGGTGCTAACGACACGATTTTCATAAAATTCTTCTCACGCAACTCACGGGCTACAGGACCAAAGATACGTGTGCCACGGGGATTTGAATCCTTATCGATGATCACCGCAGCGTTACTATCGAAGCGCAGATAGGAACCATCGTTACGGCGAATCGGATATTTCGTACGGACGATCACAGCGCGGACAACCTCACTTTTCTTGACCGTTCCATCTGGAGCCGCCTCTTTGACGTTCGCTGTCACAATATCCCCAATCTTGGCGATCAAGGTTTTACGCCCAATCACACCAATCATCGTCGCCTTGCGAGCGCCCGTGTTATCCGCGATGTTCAACCAGGAACGAATCTGGATCATACCCCGACCTCCAAAGGCGCTTCCGCCTGCTTGACCACTTCCACAAGACGCCAACGCTTCAAGCGACTCAAAGGGCGACACTCAATGATGCGTACAGTGTCCCCCTGCTTAGCCTTCTTTTCCTCGTCATGGGCATAAAACTTCTTCTGAAGACGGATGATCTTCTTGTACTTGGGGTGAGGCATACGACGCTCGACTCGAACCACAATGGTCTTTTCCATTTTGGCCGAAACCACTTCACCGATCCGCTCCTTAAGAACGGTAACTTTTTCCTGTGTTTGGCTCATCCTTTACCTTTCGCCGCAGTTTGAATGCGGGACTCCGATCGCGCAGTTTCAATGCGTGCAATCGTTTTGCGTATCTCACGCAGGCGGCTGGGTTTTTCAACCTGCCCAACCTGCTGCTGGATACGAAGTTGGAAGCGCTCCCGGCGGAGTTCTTCCGCCTTGCGATCCAACTCTGCGGGCTTCAGCCCACGAAATTCTTCAATCTTCAAAATACTAACTTCCTTTCTCGGGTAATGAAACGAGTGGCCATCGGCAACTTGCTGGCGGCCAGTCGGAAACACTCCTTCGCGTCGGCCTCCAAAAGACCGTCGAGCTCAAAAAGGATAGTCCCTGGCTTAATAACTGCCACCCAAAACTCAGGCTGTCCTTTCCCCTTACCCATTCGTGTTTCGGGGGGTCGGGCGGTAACAGACTTATCGGGAAAAATGCGAATCCACAATTTACCCTTTCGATTCATGTTGCGGGTCAGCGCAACACGAGCCGCCTCAATTTGAATATTGGTCAGCCAGCAACGATCCAGAGACTGCAGTCCGAAGCTTCCAAAAGCTAAGGTGATGCAGCGGGTCGCAAAACCCTTGCGACTCCCTCGTTGGGTTTTTCTAAATTTTACGCGTTTTGGGACGAGTGCCATAAAGAATCTAGCGGCCGATTAGGCCGACTCCTCCGGTAAACAGATCCATACCTTCACTCCGATTTTTCCTGCAACAGTGTGAGCTTCCGCAAATCCATAGTCGATGTTGGCGCGTAGAGTGTGAAGGGGGACTTTTCCTTCGTGATACTGCTCCGTGCGCGCGATTTCGCCTCCCCCTAAACGTCCACCCACACGAACTTTTACTCCCGCAGCACCAAAATCCAACGTTGTCTGTAGCGCTTTTTTCATAGCTCGTCGGAAGGAGACACGACGCTCAAGCTGAAGTGCAATATTTTCGGCTACCAGCTGAGCATCCAATTCAGGATTTTTGATCTCTTTCACATCGATCAAGAGCTCGCGATTGGGAGTCAGGGCTTGAGTATCTTCCCGCAACTTATCCAGCTCACTGGCCTTGCGCCCAATGACCAAACCAGGGCGGGCTGTGTGCAGAGTCACGCGAACACGGTTCGATGCGCGCTCAATGACAACTTTTGATATGGCAGCACTTTCCAAACGCTTCTTGATAAAGGCACGAATCTGGAAATCCTCATGAAGATAAATCGGGAAGTTTTTCTTGTTGGCATACCAAACCGAGCTCCAGTTGCGCCGGAGCGGCAAGCGAAATCCCATTGGATGTGTCTTTTGTCCCATAACGTTCTATGCCTTCGACGTGGCTTTCGCCTTCGTCCCTTTCTTTTCTTTCTTTGCCGGATTCAGTTCTGATTCAGAAATCTCCCTAAGGGTGACCCTAATGTGACTGGTTCGTTTCCGGATTGGGCCTGCACTTCCACGAGCCTTGGGTTGAAACCGGTGGAAAGTCGAACCCTCTCCAACCATAACCTCATGAACCTTCAGCTTATCGGCAGGAATCGAGTGGTTGTTCTCTCCATTGGCTACGGCAGATCGCAACGTCTGGAGAAGAAGTCGGGCTGACTTCTGAGGCGCAAAGCTCAAGCGTGCATCCGCTTCCTTCACGGAAAGCCCACGCATGGCTCGCGCAATATCACGGATCTTAAACGCGGACATCCGCGCATATTTCATTTCGGCTCGAGCCGTTCGAATTTCACTGCTCATTTTTGTGCTAAAACCGTTACGCGGTCCCCTACTTGGATTTGAATGTCTTCCCCCAGCTGCTCGGGTAAACCGGCAGAAATTAATTCACGCACTTCTAAAAGTCGGCAGCTACCGATCACCTTATCTCCTCGAAGAATTCGGAATGGCATTCCCTCTTTTGCGCCTTGGAGACGACCCAAATTCATAACGATTGATTGCTGTTCGTGATCCACAGCCACAATCTGTGCGTCGGTAAGACCACGAGCCATAGGCCGAGGATTGTTATTTTTTTGAATCTCACTCCACACACGTTTCTCCGATTCGAAGTTCGCTCGTGCAACCGCTTTCTTTGCAGGCAGAGATTCCCCTGCCCAAGAGGCCGCAGCTTCCATAACTTTTACAGTCTGCTCAACAATCGCATTTCCAAAACGCTCCGCCCGAATCAATTCACCCGAAAGCCGTGCCACCTGATCATGACTATCTCGCACGTCATTACTTAAGGAGGATATTCCCAAAATCTCATCCCTTCGCTGAAGTTCCAACCATGCAGCTCGGTAGGCTTTAGCTTCCGCTTGCGCCATTTGGAGCTCATTCGCACTCGGGGCCGCCTGCGAGAAACTCGTCAGGAGGGCAATACCTAAGGCAGTCGTGAATTTCATTATTTGGTCACCTTCTCGGTGTGCCCACCGTGCTTCTTGAAGATTCGGGTAGGGGAAAATTCACCCAAACGATGACCCACCATGTTTTCAGTGACAAAAACAGGATTAAAAGCCTTTCCGTTATGAACCAAGAATGTATGCCCTACGAATTCAGGTGAAATCATGGACCTACGGGACCACGTTTTGATCGGCTTTTTTGCACCCGATCCAATTTTCTGAACCTTGACCAACAAGTGGTCATCGATAAAGGCGCCTTTTTTTAAGCTTCGACTCATGACGATCTCTTCTTTCTCCGGTCTTCAACAATGAACCGGGACGACGTTTTGTGACGATGACGAGTCTTCAAGCCCTTAGCCAGCTGACCCCATGGAGAGACAGGATGTTGACGACCTCCACCTCCCTTACTCTTTCCTTGGCCTCCTCCCATCGGATGATCCACAGGATTCATCACCATTCCCCGCGTGTGAGGGCGACGTCCTAACCAACGAGCACGACCTGCTTTTCCTAAGCTCACCTTCTCGTGCGCAACATTTCCAACCTGCCCTACGGTCGCGTAGCAGTCCGCATGGAGCCTTCGCAACTCACCTGAGGGAAGACGCACCAATGCATAATCTTTATCAATAGCGGTGCAGATCGCCGCAGCACCAGCAGAGCGAACCATTTGAGCACCGCGTCCTGGGACCATCTCAATGTTGTGCAAAGGCAAACCTTGGGGAATCACACGCAAAGGTAGCGCATTGCCAACCTCAGCAGGAACCTTGGGACCAGCGGAAACCGTACCCCCAACTTTCAAACCTTCAGGAGCCAAAATATAGGCTTTCTCTTTCGAACCATAGTCAATCAGAGCAATCCGTGCGGAACGATTTGGATCATACTGAATGCCAATCACCTTCCCTGAAGTTGTGCGTTTTCTACGATTCCACTCAATGATACGAAACTGTTTTTTATGGCCCCCACCGCGATGACGCGAGGTAGTCCTACCGTGAGCATTGCGACCCCCCGTCCGACGCTTGATCTCCATCAAACTCCGCTCAGGAGCTGAATTCGGCGTCAGCTCAGAAAAATCGTGCAACTGCGTAAATCGCAGCGATGGGGTCAAAGGACGGAATTCTTTAAGGGCCATAATAATGTCTCCTAGGCGAGTTCGATTTTCTGGCCTTCAGCCAAGGTGACGATGGCACGTTTGGTGTGGTTGGTACGCCCAGGTTCACCACGGCGAGAGCGACGGGACTTTCCTGCACGCTTCATCGTATTCACACGAACAACCTTTTTCCCAAAAAGAGCAGTAATGGCTTGGCGGATTTCCAGCTTTGTAGCATCCGGAGCGACTTCAAAAAGATACTGGTTGTGGGCCGTAGCAAGACGGCTTCCCTTTTCAGAAATCTGAGGACGATAAATTACTTCCGTCGGCTGTCTCATGACGCTTTTCCTTCTTTGGTTCCGCTATTCAAACGGGTTCCCAACTCTTTCCACGCTTCCTCAGAAACCCAAACTGTTCTACGGCGGAGAAGATCTTCTGCATTCACCTCACGGGCCGG
>JASGCJ010000012.1:4878-12355 GCA_030054195.1 Minisyncoccota bacterium | reverse complement strand
CGGTAGCTTCTCGGATGTGGGCCGAACGCCACACCTCCGCCACGCCAAACGGGTGAGGATTTGTAACCTGCCCGAGCCCGTCCTGTCCCCTTCTGATTCCAAGGCTTGGCACCAGATAGGTCCACCATGGCCTTGGTTTTCGTTGAGTGCGTACCCGCACGACGTGCGGCGCGATACGCCGTCACAGCTTCATGCAAAGCCTGACTAGCTTTACGATTTTTGAAAAGCTCCACGCCTAGGGCCTTCTCGGCCGCGCTCAGATTGATCGGTTTCGCCTGTGCCATAAAATTACGCCTTTACCGCCACTTTTTTAGCGTCCCTTACAATCACGACGCTTCCATTCGCACCAGGAATCGCTCCCCGGACGAGAAGTAGCTTTTCGCCCTCACGTACCTGCATCACTTTTAAATTTTGAATCGTGCAGTTATCCAACCCAAGGTGACCAGGCATACCTGCGTTTTTATATACACGCCCAGGGGTCGAACGACATCCGATGGCTCCGTTTCGACGATGGGTTGTAGAACCGTGGGCATCCGCCTGACCTGCGTAATTGTGTTTGCGCATGACCCCATGAAACCCTTTTCCTTTTGAAAGTCCGTAGACATCCACGAGTTGGCCAGCCTTAAAACGCGTTACTGGCACTTCAGATCCCACAGCAAGATCCGCAGGGGCGGCACGAAACTGTCTTAAAATAAGTGGGTTTTTGCGTCCTGCTTTTTCAAAAGCCACGCGCTGTGGCTTGTTCGTCCGTGAGGCCTTACGTTCTCCACTACCCATTACGACAGCACTCACCTTGTTCTTTTCAGGAGTACGCACCTCGTAAACTGTATTTGTATCAGCCGCGATGACGGTAACAGCCGTAGCCAGACCCTGATCATCATAGATCCGGGTCATGCCCACCTTCTTACCGATCATACCAAATCGCTCAATCATGGTTCAGTTCTCCAGTTAAATCTTGATCGTGATATCCACACCAGCAGGAAGGTTGAGCTTCTTGAGCTCATCCACCGTCTTTCCAGACGGTTCCAAAATATCCAAAAGTCGCTTATGAGTACGGATTTCAAACTGATCCATACTCTTTTTATCGCAATGAGGGGAACGATTCACCGTGTACCGCTCAATCTTGGTCGGCAAGGGAATTGGCCCTGCCACACGAGAACCCGTACGGGATGCTGTCTCCGAGATCTCCCCTGCCGCTTTGTCGAGCAGGCGAAAATCAAACGATTTCAGACGGATGCGGATGCGTGTGGTGGCCATAGGTTAGCCTTTCTTTTGTTGGGTAACTTGTGCAAGAACACTCGAAGGGACCTGCTCGAAGTGAGAAGGTTCCATCGAATAAGCCGCACGTCCGCGGGATAAAGATCGAATCGTGTTTACGTATCCAAACATTTCGGCCAATGGAACCTCCGCTTTGACCACCGAGGTTAGGTTCTTGGAGTCCACATTCATAATCTTTCCGCGACGACGATTGATGTCCCCTAAAATGTCACCTTGGTACTCATCCGGGGTTGAACACTCGACCGACATGATCGGTTCCAACAAGATCGGTCCTGCCTTCTGCATCGCATCCTTCACAGCAAAAATGGCAGCCATTTTGAAAGCCAACTCGTTCGAATCCACCTCGTGATAGGAACCATCCATAATTTCGATCTTCATATCGATAACGGGACTTCCATGAAGTACCCCATTCAATAAAGCTTCCTGCACACCCTTCTTCACCGCAGGGATGTACTCTTTAGGAATATTTCCACCCGTAACCTTGTTATCCACGGTGATTCCTTTTCCACGTTCTTGCGGTTCAACTTGCAGGATGACGTGACCGTACTGACCGCGACCGCCGGACTGCTTGATTAACTTACCTTCCCCACCTGAACTCTTCGTGATCGTCTCACGATATGCGATCTGAGGCGCACCGGAGTTCGTCTCAACGCTGAATTCACGCTTTAGACGATCGCAAATGATCTCCAAATGGAGCTCACCCATTCCTTTGATGATCGTCTGGCCAGTCTCTTCATTGCTTTGCACCTGGAAAGTCGGGTCTTCTTCCGAGAGACGCTGGAGGGCTTCGCCCATCTTTTCGCGATCTCCCTTGGTCTTAGGCTCAACAGCCATCGAGATAACGGGTTCAGGGAAACTGGGTGGCTCAAGGGTGATCTCCAACTCTTCATTCCGGAGGGTATCGCCAGTAGCAATATCCTTTAAGCCTACGGTGGCTGCAATATCACCCGCAAAAACTGTATCAATGTCCTCACGCTTATCCGCCTGAATCTGAATCAGTCGGCTTACCCTCTCCCGCTTTCCAGTCCTCGAATTATAAATAAATTCACCCTTGCTCAACTTGCCGGCATACACCCGGAAGAAGATCAACTTCCCTACAAAAGGATCCGTCCAAAGTTTGAAAGCCAAAGAGCAAAACTTGGCGTTGTCATCCACTTTTACAGGAATCCGCTCTTCAGGATTTTCAGTGCTATGGCCGATCGCCGGAGGAATATCAATAGGACTTGGGAGATACTCGATCACTGCATCCACCAAAGTTTGCACCCCTTTGTTCTTAAAAGCCGACCCGCCAACCACAGGAACGAACTTATTGGAACATGTCGCTCGGCGAACAGCCTCTTTCAACTGCTTGATGGAAGGCTGTTTTTCCTCTAAAAACATATTCCCGACCTCTTCGTCCACATCTGCAATCGCCTCAATCAACTCCTCCAGCTTCTTTTTCGCCATCTCTTTAAGCTCAGCAGGAATTTCCTCAATCTTGTAGGTTGAGCCTAGGTCTTTGCTGTCAGAGTAAACAATTGCCTTCTGATTGATCACGTCGATCTGACCCTGCAAATGGTCTTCTTTGCCGAGGGGAATTAAAATAGGCCATGCATTCGCACCTAATTTAGTTTTCATTTCAGAGAGAGCTTTATCAAAATCTGCTCCGGTCCGATCCATTTTGTTTACAAACGCGATCCGCGGAACCCCGTACTTATTCGCCTGTCGCCAAACGGTCTCGCTCTGCGGTTGGACACCTGCCACTCCACAAAATACAGCAATCGCACCGTCCAAAACCCGTAGGGAACGTTCCACCTCAGCCGTAAAATCAACGTGTCCAGGAGTATCGATAATGTTGATACGGTTTTTTGTTTTTTCGAAACTCTTGAAAATTCCGGCTTCCTCTTTGACAGGCCAGAAACATGTTGTGGCAGCTGAAGTAATCGTAATTCCACGCTCCCGCTCTTGCTCCATCCAATCAGTCACGGTCGTGCCCTCGTGCACTTCACCCATCTTGTGGATACTGCCTGTGTAAAAAAGCACGCGCTCGGTCAAAGTCGTCTTACCCGCATCGATGTGAGCGCAGATTCCGATGTTCCGCGTCCTCTCGAGAGTATAGCTACGGGCAGAATTAACGGGGGCGGCCATGGTCGGTTACCAGCGTAAATGGGCGAAAGCACGGTTGGCTTGAGCCATTCGATGCGTTTCATCCCGCTTCTTAACGGCATTTCCCTGCCCTGTTGCCGCATCGCGAATCTCTTGTGCCAGAGCTTTTTCGAATGCCACACCTTTACGTTTATTCGCTAACTCAACAATCCAGCGCAAAGCGAGAGAAAGCTGACGCTCTGGAGTGGTTTCAACAGGAACTTGATAGGTTGCACCACCGACTCGGCGGGATTTTACCTCAAGACGAGGCTTCACGTTTTCAACAGCCTTCTGCACCACGGCGAGAGGATCTCCACCCGAACCCCCTTCATTGGCTCGTTCGATCGCATTATAAACCAAGCGACTCGCAGTCGATAACTTGCCCTGTTTTAAAATGTAACCAATCATGCGCCCGACCAGCATGCTTTCGAAAACTGGATCTGCGACGATCTTGCGTGAAATATGACGACGACGACGGGACATGGTTCAGTCTCCTTTACGCTTTAGCCGGCTTGGCTTCTGCCGCCGGTTTGGCACCACCGCCCTTGGGTCTCTTCACACCGTATTTGCTTCGTGAAACGAGACGAGAAAGTTTGTTAGAATTACTCGGCCCTGCGGCACCCAAGGCGTCCAAAGTTCCTCGAACGATGTGATATCGAACTCCGGGCAAATCTTTTACACGACCACCACGAATCAAAACAATTGAGTGCTCCTGCAAATTGTGATTTTCACCAGGGATGTACGCGATCACTTCCTCGCCGTTGGAGAGCCGAACCTTGGCCACTTTACGAAGTGCGGAATTGGGCTTTTTAGGAGTCCGGGTCATGACTTGAAGGCAAACACCTCTTCGCTGAGGACAACCGTGCAAAGCAGGAGACTTCGTTCCGCGGTTCACAGCGGAACGACCCATTCTCACAAGCTGATTAATCGTCGGCATGTCTGTCGTTGTCCTCTTTCCACTCTTCAACACTTGGCCCAACGACAACCCCTGATGGGGTCCATGAAGCGCTCTAAAGCGCACGCATGGAGGACGATTCAACCGAACCGTCGCATGCCGCAAAACCTAACAGGTATACCTTTTCAGGTTCCAGTCGGATGACAGCGGAAATTCAAATCCTGCCGAAAAAAAGCACTGTCGGCAAGCGATTTCTGAAAGTTTTTCGCCTTAACTGGCTAATGCAGCGGGGATATCAAGAGCTACCTTACGGGCCCTCTCCTCCTCCGGTGCAGTGCTAACCAGCGCATCCCCAACAGGCTCTCCGAGATGCAAAAGCTTGATCTTGCGATAGGCACTAAAGCCGGTTCCCGCCGGAATCAAGTGACCCATGATCACATTTTCTTTGAATCCCAAAAGCTTGTCGACCTTACCCAAGGTAGAAGCATCTGTAAGAATACGAGTTGTATCTTGGAAAGATGCCGCAGAGATGAAGCTTTCGGTTTCAAGCGAAGCTTTGGTGATGCCTAGAAGTACAGGCGTCGCCTCAGCTGGCTTTCCACCCTTTTGCTCAATCTCTTTGTTAACTTCCTCAAAGGTGGTCTTTTCGATCTGTTCACCCCATAGGAACTGAGTATCCCCGGGTTCAGTGATCTTCACCTTACGAAGCATTTGGCGGACGATGATTTCGATGTGTTTATCATTAATCTCCACACCCTGCAGGCGATACACCTCCTGCACTTCGTTCACCAAATACTCCTGCAACTCTTGCGGTCCGCAAACCTCAAGAATTTCGTGAGGAACAACGGGACCCTCAGTCAACTGCTGCCCCTTCTTCACCGTATCGCCTTTATAAACGATCAAGTGTTTCGAAAGAGGAATCAAATGCTCCTCTTCGGTGTTGGTTTCAGGATCTTTAATGATTAACTTCTTTTTGCCTCGCACATTGCCTTGGAGATCGACGACGCCATCGATCTTCGCAATCTCTGCGGCATCCTTGGGACGACGAGCTTCAAAAAGCTCTGCCACACGAGGAAGACCCCCCGTGATATCCTTTGTCTTGGTGACTTTTCGTGGAGTTTTGGCCATTCGCTGTCCGGCCTGAACTTTCTCTCCATCCTTCACCTCGATATGTGCCCCCGCAGGAATGCTATAAGCCGCAACAACTGCGCCAGCAGCATCTACAATCGCAATCTGAGGATGAAGATCCTCTTTGTGCTCGATGATCACGGTACCGACAGACTTGGTGGTCTCATCCACCTCCTTCTTCATCGTCACCCCTTCAAGAATATCCTTAAACTCCACTCTCCCGGCTTTCTCCGTAAGAATAGAGATATTATATGGATCCCACTGAACGAAGCTCTGGCCTTTCTTGACCTTGCCCCCTTCTGGAATCGAGACCATTGAGCCGATGACAACAGGATAACGCTCAAGCTCACGACCATCCGCAGCATGAACGCTAATGAATCCGTTCTTGTTCAGGACGATATCGTGGCCTTCAAGCGCTTTTACCGTCTTGAGATCCGTGTACTGGACAGTTCCGTCGTTCTTGGCCTTGATTTGAGGCTGCTTAAACACCTGCGATGCTGTGCCTCCGATGTGGAAGGTTCTCATCGTCAACTGTGTGCCAGGCTCACCGATACTTTGCGCTGCGATGATGCCCACCGCCTCACCCAGCTTGGCTTCTTGATTTGTCGCAAGATTCAATCCGTAGCATGAGATACAAACCCCACGCTTGGTTTCACAGGTCAACGCAGAGCGAATCTTGACTCGTTCCTGACCCAAATCTTCAATTGCAGCGGCCGCCTTCTCACTGATCATTTCACCAGCAGCCACCACCTTCTTCTTGCTCACTGGATCTACAATGTCATCGCAACTCACACGACCGTAAATACGATCCCTCAAGCGGACGATTTCGTCGTCCCCTTCCATGATCGCCTTGACATAAATTCCGCGGTCCGTTCCGCAATCCTGTTCACGAACAATGATGTCCATTGCGACGTCGCACAACTTGCGGGTCATATAACCCGAATCAGCGGTTTTCAGAGCTGTATCAGCCAACCCTTTTCGGGCTCCGTGAGTACTAATGAAATACTCCAAAACAGATAACCCCTCACGGAAACTAGCCGTAATAGGACGCTCAATGATTTCGCCCGAAGGCTTTGCCATCAGTCCACGCATACCTGCCAGCTGACGCACCTGATTCCTATTTCCTCGCGCACCTGAATCCACCATCAAGTACACAGGATTAAAGTCCTTACGACCTTCGTTGTGCTCAAGAGTTCGGTACATAGCAGACGAAATTTCTTCCGTCGCTTGGGTCCAAATATCGACGATTTTATTATACCGCTCTCCGTCAGTAATGGCACCCATCCTATACTGCTTTTCAACCTGGCTCACTGAACCACGAGCCTTCTCAATCACAGCAGGCTTCTCTTCAGGAATGATCATGTCATTAATACCAATCGACACACCGGCACGAGTGGCTGACTTGAAGCCTAGATCTTTCAGCTTGTCCAAGCAGATAACCGTAGCTGCGTGACCACACCTCTCGTAGCAACGAAGAATGATCTCACCCAACTGCTTTTTGCCAGCGGGTTTGTTGATGAAGCCCAGCTCCTTTGGCCAGATGCTGTTGAACTCCACACGACCAGGGGTGGTTTCGATAAACTTTTTCGTGGAATCACCGAAGGTAGTCTCAATTCCAAAATCAGGATTTTTAAACAAAATCCAGTCGTGGGTTTTGATGCTCTTTTCGCTGATCGCAAAGTCCACCTCGTCGGCAGTCGAGAACGCGGTCAAACGCTTCTTGGCTTTGTCACCCTTTTCCACCGTCCGCAACGGATTCTGTGAAATATAGTAACAGCCCAAAGTAATGTCCTGGCTGGGAGTTGTGATCGGCCGGCCATTGCTCGGTCCGAAAATATTATTCGGAGCCAACATCAATAGACGGGCCTCGAGCTGCGCTTCCACACTCAACGGAATGTGAACAGCCATCTGATCTCCGTCGAAATCCGCGTTGTACGCCGTGCAAACAAGTGGATGAATCCGAATCGCGTCCCCTTCGATCAATTTTGGTTCGAAGGCTTGAACCGACAAGCGATGCAGCGTCGGTGCACGATTCAACAAGACAGGATGTTC
>JASGCJ010000012.1:0-4778 GCA_030054195.1 Minisyncoccota bacterium | reverse complement strand
CCCGTCACAGCACGACCGTGACGACCGTTATCCATCAACGCATCGACTGACTCCTGCAACATCCGCTTTTCGTTCCGGATAATGACTTCAGGGGTTTTGAGTTGGAGCAGGTTTCGCAAACGATTATTCCGATTAATGACTCGGCGGTAGAGATCATTCAAATCAGACGTTGCAAAACGCCCACCTTCAAGCGGAACCAACGGACGCAAATCCGGAGGAATCACAGGAAGAATCTCTAAAATCATCCACTCAGGACGCGATCCTGCATTCAGGAATCCTTGAACTAATTTCAGACGCTTCGCGACCTTCTTTCGAGTCTGCTTGCTCTTGGTTGTCTCCAGTTGCTGTTCCAACTCTGTGACCAACTCATCCAGATCGATCTTCTTGAAAACATCCCGGATCGCCTCCGCGCCCATTTTGGCCACAAAGGAGTCACCAAACTGATCTTGCGCCTCGCGGTACTCAGTCTCCGTGAGCAACTGTTTTGGTTTGAGAGGGGTCTTCCCTTCATCGATCACAAGGTAATCCTCGTAATAAATAACCCGTTCCAGATCTCGCGCTGTCATGTCCATCATCAATCCCAGTCGACTGGGCATACATTTGTAGAACCAGATGTGACTCACAGGGACAGCGAGTTCGATATGCCCCATTCGTTCGCGTCGAACACGAGCCAATGTCACTTCCACGCCGCAACGGTCGCAAATAACACCCTTAAATTTGATCCTTTTATACTTTCCACAAGAGCACTCGTAGTCCTTCGTCGGGCCGAAAATCCTTTCGCAGAACAAACCGCCTTTTTCGGGCTTAAACGTCCGATAATTGATGGTTTCAGGATTTTTGGTCTCTCCTCGACTCCAGGAAAGAATCGATTCAGGCGAAGCGACAGTAATACTGACTTCGTCAAAACCTACACTTCTCTCCATTCCGAGGATTTCGCGGGCCGATTGGGTCTGTTGGTTCATGGGATAGTTTATTTCTGGGTTATAGGATTTAGGCCGATGCGACGAGGATATCGGGTTTCTGTAGATCTTCATCCACAACACGACTCCGCTCACCGACTTTGATATCCAGACACAAGCTCTGCATTTCTTTGATCAACACGTTGAAGGACTCAGGCGTTCCGGCTTCAAGAGAATTGTCACCTTTGACAATACTCTCGTAAATCCGGGTACGTCCCGCCACGTCGTCTGACTTGACGGTAAGGAGTTCCTGAAGGGTATAGGCGGCGCCATAGGCCTCCATCGCCCAAACTTCCATTTCTCCATACCGTTGCCCACCATACTGCGCTTTACCACCCAAGGGCTGCTGGGTGACCAAAGAGTAAGGTCCGACCGCTCGAGCGTGAATCTTGTCTGCGACCAAGTGATGTAACTTGAGCATATAGATCAAGCCCACAACTACGCGCTGATCAAAAGGATCGCCCGTACGACCGTCGATCAGGACAGACTTACCGTCCTCATCTAAGTGCGCTTTTTTCAAGAACTCGCGGATCTTGGTTTCACTGATTCCGTCAAATACAGGGGTTGCCACATTGAATCCAAGCGCTTTCGCGGCGATTCCCAAGTGTGTTTCCAAGACCTGTCCTACATTCATTCGGGAAGGTACACCCAGCGGGTTAAGAATAATGTCCACAGGGGTTCCATCGGGAAGGAAAGGCATGTCCTCCTCCGGCACAATACGGGCTACAACACCCTTATTTCCGTGCCGGCCGGCCATTTTGTCACCCACGGAGATCTTCCGTTTGGCAGCAACATAGACCTTCACCTGCTTGATGATTCCAGGATCAATATCCTCACCCGACTCCAATCTCTCCATCTCCATATCTTTTTCATTGGAGAGTTGGTTGAACTTCTGCTCGTAACTCGAGATGATCTCACGGATTTTGATCCGGATCGGACTCGGGTCGATTTCGATGTGATTATACACATCGGCAATCTTACGGAGCAGAGTCTTGGTGATTTTACGGTTGGCGGGAATGATGATTTCACCCGTCTCCGCATTGACTACATCCAGAGGAATCTTTTCATTCAACAGAATATTTGAAAGAGCTTGGGTCAACTCCTCCTTCATCTCTGCATGTTTCTTGATGTACTTGTCGTCAACTCCTTTGGCATGCCGTTTGGCTTCGCCGGGAGCTAACTTGATCACGTCTTTCTTGATGGCTCCACCCGTGGTCTTTACATCCATCACGATTCCTGCGGAACCAGAGGATACGACCAGCGAGCTGTCTTTCACATCGGCTGCTTTTTCACCGAAGATGGCGCGCAGAAGGCGTTCTTCAGGCGCCAACTCCGTTTCACTCTTCGGGGTAATTTTACCAACGAGAATATCCCCTGCTTTCACCTCAGCTCCGATTCGAACAACCCCATCCGGTCCAAGATTCTTTAAAGCCTCATCTCCGACATTAGGGATGTCTCGAGTAATTTCCTCAGGTCCAAGCTTGGTGTCTCGAGCTGAAATCTCGAACTCCTCGATGTGGATACTTGTATAAACGTCCTCTTTGACCAGTCGTTGGCTTAACAAGATCGCGTCTTCGAAGTTGTACCCATGCCACGGCATGAAGGCCACAACCACGTTCCTGCCCAGAGCTAACTCGCCCTGGTCGGTACAAGGTCCGTCAGCAATGACCATTCCCTTGGTAACACGCTGACCCACCTTCACCACAGGCCGCTGATTCACACAGGTGCCATTGTTGGAGCGCATGAACTTCAAGAGGTCATACACATAAATACCTTTTTCAGGATCCGTCTTCATTCGCTTACGGTTTTCAGGGGCTTCCCCATCTTCCGTCACGATGACTTGACGAGCTGTGACCGAGGCAACCTTGCCCGATCCCTCACTCAAAATCATGGCGTGAGAATCACGGGCGACTTTCGCCTCCATTCCCGTGCCGACCACGGGAGATTCCGAGATAAGAAGCGGAACGCCTTGCCGTTGCATGTTCGAGCCCATCAAGGCCCGGTTCGCATCGTCATGCTCCAAAAATGGAATCAATGCCGCCGCAACAGATACCAACTGTTTGGGCGAAACATCCATGTAGTGAACCTTGTCGGGTTCTACTTCCAAGAATTCTCCCCGATAACGGACGGAGACTCGTGGAGAAGTGAACTTGCCGTGACTGTCCACAGCTGAATTCGCTTGGGCCACAATGAAATTCTCCTCTTGGTCAGCCGTAAGGAAATCATGCTCATCCTTCACACGACCATTCTCTACCTTGCGATAGGGAGTTTCGATGAAGCCGAATTCATTGATTTTTCCAAAGGTGGAAAGACTGGAGATCAATCCAATGTTTGGACCTTCAGGCGTCTCAATCGGACAGATCCGGCCGTAATGGGACGGATGCACGTCACGAACTTCGAAGCCTGCACGCTCCCGACTCAAACCTCCGGGTCCAAGGGCGGACAAACGTCGTTTGTGCGTCATTTCGCTCAAAGGATTTGTCTGATCCATCAACTGCGACAGCTGACTCCGACCGAAGAAATCTCGGATCATGGCAGACAGCGCCTTCGGATTGATCAGCTTCTGAGGCGTCATACCTTCCGTGTTCACATCGAACAGGGTCATCCGCTCTTTCACGAGACGCTCTGTTCGGCTCAGACCTGTGCGACACTGGTTCGACAGGAGTTCGCCCACGGTTCGGACACGGCGACTTCCCAAATGATCAATATCATCGGTAGTCCCCTCACCCAATCGCAGGTTGATGAGATAGCTGGTTGCAGCCACCACATCCTCACGGGTCAGAATTCGGGTCAAAAGGTCGGTCTGTAGACCTAATTTCTGATTTAATTTATGCCGTCCCACACGACCGATGTCGTAGCGTTTCGGATCAAAAAAGAGCCGCTTCAGCAAAGCCTTAGCGTTCGTTACAGTGGGTGGATCGCCAGGGCGCAAACGCCGATAGATTTCCTTGAGAGCTCCCTCGGTGTCTTTGGTCGGATCCTTCTTCAAACACTTAAGGATCGTGTCGTCCACACGAATATCGACGACTTCAGCGCTTTTCATTCCTAAATCAAGCAACTGACGGACAACACCCTTGGTTAAAGGCTCAAAAGCACGAGCTACAACCAAATCCGCATTGGCCGTATCCCGCACCTCTTTGATGAGAACCTTTTGACTCAACTCGTTCTCCTCAAGATCTTCCGCCAACTTGAGATTCTCGATCCGGTAAAAGAGCGAGATAATCTCCTCATCCGTGCTGTAGTCCAGGGCACGAAGAAGAGTGGTGAGTAGGAACTTCCTGCGACGCTTCCGTCGATCTAAATGAACGTAGAGGAGGTCGGAAGTATCATAAGAAACTTCCAGCCAAGAACCCCGATCCGGAATAATCCGGTAGCTGTGCAGCAACTTGCCATTCGCATGCACGCTCGACTCAAAACAGATCCCAGGAGAACGATGGAGCTGGCTCACAATCACCCGCTCGGCACCGTTCACCACAAAGGTTCCCTGCTTGGTCATCAAGGGGAGTTCCCCCATGTACACGCGTTCCTCAATCGTAGAACCATCGTTATGCAAAACGAAGGTCACATAAAGAGGCGCTGCATAGGTCACGCCTTCACGGAGACATTCGATCGGTCCGTTCTTGGCCTTTCCTAATTCGTAATGACTAAAGTCGAGTTTGATCTTCTCGTCGTAAGACTCGATCGGGAAGACTTCACGAAAGACGGCCTGCAAGCCTACATCACTCTTCCGTTGCTTCGGGTTGATGCCCTCTTGGAGGAAGGCACGGTAGGAGTCCAGCTGAACCTCCATGAGGTTCGGCATCTCCACCGTCTCGGGCA
>JASGCJ010000011.1 GCA_030054195.1 Minisyncoccota bacterium | reverse complement strand
CCCACCTCTTCCAAGGTCCGTGAGTATCCGTCCACCAGACCAAACCTCTGCTCCAGCACCGCCCGTTCCCGATCGGTCAGACTATCCAATACATCCTTAATCTTTTCCTTCAGCATCGAGTAAGCCGTCATGTCGGACGGGTTCTCCGCGCTCTTATCCTCAATAAAATCCCCAAAGGTCGTATCGTCGCTATCTCCCACCTGCGCCTGCAGCGAAATCGGTTGCTGAGCCATTTTCAATACGGCTCTCACTCTCTCGACCGGCATTCCCGTTTCGTCCGCTACCTCCTCAGGCGTGGGTTCCCTGCCAAATTCTTGCACCAACTGCTTCTGCACTCGCATCAGCTTGTTGATCGTCTCGATCATATGGACAGGGATACGAATCGTCCTGGCTTGATCCGCAATACTCCGCGTGATGGCCTGTCGGATCCACCAGGTGGCGTAGGTCGAGAACTTATACCCTCGCCGATATTCGAACTTCTCCACCGCCTTCATCAAACCCATGTTGCCCTCTTGAATCAGATCCAAGAAAGAAAGGCCGCGATTCGTGTACTTTTTCGCAATGGAAATGACCAGCCGGAGATTGGCTTCCACCATCTCCGTTTTGGCACGCATCGCCTTCCTGACCCACTCCCTCAAGTCACGATGATGGGTAAAGAATTCGTCCCGAGACAGACGTGCCCCGTGCTCAATCTCCTCAATCTCCTCTTTCAGTGTTTTTTTACGGCTCTCCTGCTGGCGGCTTCGAGATTTAGATTTATGGATCGACTCCAGCTCCGCACTTTTTTCCTGTAACTGACGGTGCATGTTGTCCGCGACAGCAATAAACTCTTCCAATACTTTCTGTTTGAAGAAAAATTTTACAAAAAGCTTCTCGGCAGCATCCTGTTGTTTGGACAGCTCTTTCAAGACCTTGCTTTTCGCTAGAGCAGACTTTGCATCAAACATCTTCGCGTACACCTTGTGGGATTTCTCATGAACGGCATGGAGCTGCTTCACCAGCGTCTTGAGCGCCGTCATGTACTTTTCTCGGCCCTCAATCTTCTTGTCCTGAATCACCCGATCAAACCGTTCACGGGAATTTAGGAGCTTTTCACCCAGCGAAATGTACTCCTTCGCAACGAAACCAAATTTATGCAAGTGAACGACGGCTCCAATGTCCGACTCTTCAATTCGTTTTGAGATCTCAACTTCCTGCTCTCTCGTCAGCAGGGGGACTTGGCCCATCTGACGCAAATACATCCGGACAGGATCATCCAAGATATCCAGCTTTTCCGGCTTCTCATCCGCGACGACCGCCTCGCTCCCGTCTTCTTCCCGCGGCGCCTTTTTATACCGATCGACTTCGCTTGCCTCAATGACATCGATCTCGAAGTTTCTTAGAAAGATGAGTACCGCTTCGACCTGCTCGGGCTTCGTGACCGTTTCAGGCAAAGCCTCGTGCAAATCATCGTGCGTCAAATAGCCCTGTTCCCGTGCTAGTTTGATTAACTCCCGCAAACGCTCCTGCTTTTCAGGACTTTGCGCCCAAATTCCTACCCCTTGATTTTCCCCAGATCCATTGCCATTGAGCGCCTCCTTGGCTTCAACCTCTGCGGATGCCAAATCCGCCTCTGACGGCTCATCTGATTGGATGGGTGGCTCCTCGGACTTCACTTTGCCCCTCGACCCGCTCAACTTGGGGGCCTTGATCGACTTGCTCTTCGCGACTTTTTTCACTCGTTTTGGATGGGATTTTGCTCTGGTTTAGGTGTGAGGGTAAACATTAAGCATTAGCTTTGGCTGGCCCTGCTGTCAAACGCGCCCTTCTCTTAAGCAGTTCTCCCTGCTGGCGAAGTACTTCCACCGCGCTGGCATCCCCCGCGGGAAGGGCCCTTAACTTGGCCGACAACCTCTCCGCCTCTCTTCTCAAATAATCCCCTTCAAGTCGATTTCCCAGCCCCTCCAGCGCCTTGTCCCAATCCTCCTCCAACGAACGCTCCCATACGCCCGCTTCTAAACCTGTGAGAAAATCCTGCTCGTCGGCAACAAGTTGAGGCAAGAGATCCCCTAAGCCCGTCCACATATCGTTCCGATACAATTCTCGAATCTTCATATACAACTCCTCACCACCCAGATTTTTTAACCACAGCTCATCCACTCGGCGCTCCACTTCTGGAAATTTTGACGGTTGCCCTAAAACCAGCAAAAACAGCTCCCGAATTACTGGATGAACCTCAAGCGGTTTTGCAACCTGAATCCCTGGTGGATCTTGTCGCTCGCTACGCGCCACAATCTTGGCTGTTGCGCTTCGCGACTTCTCGACCTCGTCCATCACCAGACTTTCCCCCAACCCTAAACGAGAAGCCGCTCGTGCCACCAACCCCGCACGACTCACCGCGCTGTCGACCATGCTCAAAAGTTTCGCCACCGCCTCCACCACTCTCCTTCTACCCGCAGGCGTCGCTCCCTCCTGCTGACTCTGCCAATCCACATAAAAATCTAAAAAATCAACCGCTGCGTCGAGTTTCTCCCGAAAGGCCTCTGCCCCTCCCCTTCGAATCAAGGAGTCGGGATCATCCCCCGCCGGCAACCTCACCACTTTGACTCCCAGCTCCGCCTTGGCCAATCCGCCCCAGCCTTGTCCACCCTCCACCAAAATCCCTCCCAACCTCCCTGCGGCCCGATCCCCCGCGACATCTGCATCCAGACAGATCACAATCTCCTTGGCAAAACGGCCGATCAATTTCGCATGCTCCTCGGTAAAGCCCGTGCCCAGCGGAGCAACCGCCTGGAGAAAGCCCGCTGCCTGAGCCCGCAACACATCCAACTGCCCCTCACAAACAATGGCTCTTCCCTCCTCAGCCATTGCCCTTCGCGCTCGATCAAATCCAAACAGAACACGACCCTTTTTGAAAATCACCGTCTCAGGCGAATTTACATATTTGGGCTCCTCTGGCGCCGCGCCTGCTAAAACCCTCCCGCTGAATGCAATCACACGCCCCCCCTCGTCTACGATGGGAAACATCAATCGATTCCGAAATCGGTCGTACACTCGACCCGACTGAGCCCGCAAAGCCACCCCGGACGCAATCATCTCCTCCTCCGTAAACCCGTTTTTCTTTCCCCAATCCAAGGTCGCAGTCCATGCCGCAGGTGCATATCCCAGCCCAAACCTCGCGATCCACTCCAAAGGTATCTCCCTCTCTTTTAAATAGGCCCGTGCACTCTCCGCACACGGATCTTTTGCCAACAAATCTCGCCAGTGAAGGGCCAACGCCGCATGAATTTGTCGCAGTCGCTCCCGCTCCGCACCGCTCCCCCCATCTCCTCCTCCCCCGCCCCCGGCCTCCTCCTCTAAATGCACCCCCGCCCGCTCCGCCAAACGACGAACCGCCGCGGGAAAATCCAACCCCTCCGTCATCATGAGAAAACGGAACACATCTCCGCCCGTCCCCGTGCTAAAACACTTGAAAAACTGCTTGTCCGGATGCACGTAAAAAGAAGGAGTTTTCTCTTTCTTAAAAGGACTCAACCCCCGAAAGTTCGATCCCACCCGCTTGAGCTGCACCACGGCCCCAGCCACCTCCACCAGATCACTTGCCCGCCTTACCTTCTCAATCGTTTCTGCAGAAAACCCCATAGATCTCCGTTCTCTCCTCCTCCCGCCAGCCCGCAAGCCTTTACCCCCCAGTTGCTGAACGCCCCCCTTTCCTGCATCTTAATAACTTCGTGAACTCAACTTTCAACTATCCCTCCCTTCTCTCCGCACTTCTCTCCGTGCTCATTCTTTCCCCATGCCTATTTGCCCAAACTCCGTCCACCCAATCTCGAGTCGCTATGATCGAAGATCCCTCGCTCCTTACGAATTTCGATCCCAAACCCGACCGCATCAAAACCGCCATCTCGGCCCTCCTCACCACCCTGACTGAAAAATCAACCCCTTCCGAGGCTTGGCAAGCGCTAGGAATTAGCCCCGACGATATCGTGGCTGTCAAAGTTACGGCACGAGGCGACCCAAGAACTGGAACACGCAGGGAGGTGGCTGATGCCGTCGCCGCGAGTCTGATCGCTGCTGGCGTCAAACCCGACCAAATTACCCTCTGGGACAAACGCGAAGTCGATATGACCAAGTCCGGATATCCCATCCGCCAAGAGCCCAATAAAGTTCAAGTTCGCGCAATCATCGCCTCCGCAGCTTCCGATATTCCAGGGCTCGGTTTTGATCCCGACTGTACGCCGTACTTTAACCCCACCATGGGACAACTCATTTATGGCGACCTGAAATTTCAACCCTCCTTAATGGACGGTTTGCCCCTCAGCTCTGGTGGTTCAGGCTCCAACTCCGATAAAATTCCGTACTGGTCCTACTTCACAAAGCTCATCACCCCGAAACAGGTCAAAGTGGTGAATATAGGCTCGATGACCAGTGATCCCGACGTGGGAATCTACGGCTGCTGCATCTCCCTCGCACTGGGCAGCGTGGACAATTCTCGCCGCCTTCTAAAGCCCAATGCCGACCAAGACACCACCGTGGGAGATATCCTCATGTCCGATCCCCTTCTCAAACCTAAAACCGTTCTCCATATTTCCGACGGGCTCATTGTGAAATTCGCGGGAGGCAAAGAGTTTGATGCCAACTACTCCTATACTCCCGGCCTTCTTCTCGCATCGACCGATCCTGTTGCCATGGATGTTTTAGCCCTTGCTCGTTTTGAAAAGAAACGGCTCGACCCCGGGGTGGGAATTCCTCCTATTCCAAAAATTGGCAAAGTACCTCACCTCGAAGGGGCCGCCCTCATTGGCGCAGGCACATCGAACTTGGAAAAGATCCAACTTTTGCCTGCGAAATAAATCCGCGCCCGCTTCGATTCGGCTAAACTTTAGGATCGGTAGACCCAAAGAACCTACGCAACTCCGCCTGCGCTGTCTCGGCCGAGTCAGAAGCATGCAACACATTATGCATCTTATCTTTTCCTAAATCCCCGCGGATCGTTCCCTTAGGCGCCTTGGTGCTGTCCGTTGGCCCTAAAAGATCTCGCACTTTCGCAATCGCATTCTCACCAGCCAAGGCGACGGCAACCACAGGACCTGAGGACATAAACTGCTCGATCTCAGGAAAGAAAGGGAGCTGCGCCAAATGAGCATAGTGCTCTTTCAATAAAGGCCCGTTCAAACGCAACATTCTACAATTGATGATTTTTAATCCAGCCTTCTCCAAACGATGCAAAACCTCTCCCGTTAGCCCTTCAGCTACCGCGTCGGGTTTCACTAGAATCAATGTCATTTCATGCTGTTTCATACTAATCCTCCCTTGGGTTGAACCTCTTAACCTGCCGAGTTCCTCCCCCTTTCGCAATCAGCTCTTTTACCCGAGCCAACATCTCCTTCGCCTCAGCCGTCGCATCTTTTTCCGCCCCATCTCCAGGACGAACCATCCCAGGCACTGAAATCGCCTTTTCAAACTGCTCTTGCGCAGCCAGTAGGTTCCCTCTTCGCCAAAGATGATTGCCGTAGCTTACGTGAAAAAACTTTCCGTTAGGCCGATTCTGAATTCCTAGCTGATAGAGGACTTCCGCTTCAGAAAATCTTCCCTGTAGATCCAGAACGCTGGCGCGTCTCACATAGTAAACATCATCCTTGGGGCTTTGCTCTTCCGCTCTTCGATACCAAAGAATTGCCGCCTCAGAATAGCGATCCAACTTCTCCTTACGCTCCGCCACCGCAGTTGGGCTAGGAGCAGGTGGCTTAAAATAAACCTCAATGAGCTTAAGGCGATAGGCGTCGCCCATGGTTTCTGCAAAAACAGGAGATCGCGGATCCCACCGCTCCCCCTCTTGCCCCGCTTTTTTAAGTTCCTCATCCGAAAGTTTGGCAGCCTCCACGGCCTTCTCTGGAACGGCTCTCCAACCTGCCCAAGTCTTCCAGCCGTAGACTGCGCTTACCCCTGCAAGAGCCAGCGCCAAAGCAGCCAGGACACTATTCAACAATTTTGCATGTAGCATCCCTCGCTCTCGCCAAACTGTCGTGGTTCCAATTCCAAGCAGCAGGAAGGAAGAAATCGCTGTCGCTGGAATGTGATAATTAAAATCCACAAACGCGTGAGTTAACATCGCTGCACCCAGAGACCATCCTAGGCCGGTACAAAGATCCGCTGGAGTATCCCTCTCTCGACTCCTGCTGCGATGCCAAAGGAAAATGCCTAGATAAATCCAGAAGAGCGCTACAAAAAAGAATCCTACTGCCCCATAATCACACAGCGTATTTACGTAGTCGTTGTGTGTAAACACGGCTCGCGTTCCCTTGTCCCAGGCTGGCCATCGCAGATGCTCAAGATCAAAGCTTCCCGGACCATGCCCAAGCCATGGCGACTGTTTCCAAATCTCAATTCCGTTTAGTGCTAGCTCGATTCGGAAATCTCCATCCCCACTTCGTAATCGCGCCCAACCCTCCCCTTTCTTTCCCATCATATTTTCCCACCGCTCCATGATCTTCTCATCACTTCGTGCTAGTCCTATCCCCCCCACCAAACCCCCGCCTACCACCAATAAGATCACAATTCTACCTGCCCAGTTCAAAGGCCCCCGACGCAACCAGCGCATGAGCCATAGCCCGCTTCCCGCCATCCATGCCAAAAAACTTCCACGCGAAATCGAAAACGCCACCCCCACCGAACTCGCCAAAGCACTCCAACCTGCCAACAAACGCGCCGGCCAAGGACAACCAGGCCAAGCCATCAGGGTGAATGCCGCCAAAGTCGCTTGGACTAGGTAATTTCCAAAGTGATTCGGACACCCAAAGGTCCCTGACATTCTCGCCTCATAATCGGGTCGCGGCACCATTTCCCAACCCAAAATCGGCACAGGACCAATCGGATAGACCCCCACCCGAAAGTGTAAAAAACCATACACCTCTGTGATCGAAGCCACCGCTAGAAACCATCCCAAGATCCAGGGAACGATTTTACGCCCTCCCAACTGATGTCGAACGGATAAAAATACCGCGCCATACATCGACGCCCATAACCACTCCACACGGGCGAAATATTCGCACGGAGCCCTCAAGGTCGCCCATCCCGCGTAGGCTAAGAAAAGAAAGATAGGAACGTCCATCCAACCGATCACCCTTCTTCCACTTTGCCATCCCTCGACGGCACGAAGAGCCAGGCAAACCCACAACCCTGCTGAAATCAGAAAAGCCGGCCCCGCAAATGCTCTCCGAGCCCCCCCCAAATACAATCCACTCGCCGTCACCAACGCCAAAAGAAATACCCATGCCAACACGGCTAACCCCCGACTTGCCCAAGATTCCCAAGGCAGGGATTTCTCCTCCTGCCCAGCGTGCATCTTGTTGCTCAGGCTTTCGCCGGTCGTCTCGGTCGAACCCGAATCCGCTTCAAACGGGATGGGCTCTCCGGACTCACCGTCTCCACCTGCGGGTCATCCCGGAAAGCTTGATGGATGATCCTGCGTTCGTACGCATTCATCGGAGGCAACTCAACTGTCTCTCCCGAGGTCCGCACCCTCTCTACCATCTCCCGTATTTCCGCCAACAAGCCCGCCTCCTGCTCTTTTCTGAAGTTCTCCACATCGACAATCACCCGCGGTGCGGGCTCCTCTCCCCGGGCCAACATTCGATTCAATAAAAACTGCAAATCATCCACCGTCTCCCCATCCCTTCCGATCAATCGCGCAGGATTTTGCATCCTCACATGCAACACGTTGTCATCACCCCGCTTCTCCTCCTCGAGCGTGAACGCAAAGCCCAAGTGCCCAAGCATATTTTCCAGTAATTCCCGTGCACCTTGAGGTGCAGTTGCGGCGCTCATTTTCTCCCCCACATTCCACCCTTCCAACGACCTCTCTTAACCAAATCCACAGGCTTTGCGGCTTTCTCCAACTTGGGCATGGGTTGGCGAAGGTTGTACATCAGCTGACCAATGGATAGGAAGTTTTGCACGGTCCAATACAATGATAGTGCCGAACTGAAATTATAGCAAAACACTAACATAATCACGGGCATCAACTTCATCATCTTGGCCCCAGGATTATCTACCCCCTGCGGTTGAGGAGTGAGATGCATGCTCCAAACCATCGCGGCCGTCATAATCAAAGGCATCGGGTTGATTGGAATCCCTAATCCCGGCAAATAGCCGATCGTGTCTGGGCGGGATAAGTCATGAATCCAAAGGAAGGCTTGCCCCCGCAGCTCCACAGAGCTTAACAGCATGTAGTAGAACCCTAAAAATACGGGCATCTGAATCAGCATCGGAAGGCATCCTCCCAACGGATTCACCCCATAGTCCCGATAGAGTTTCATCATCTCACCGTTCAGCTTGGTCGGCTCCTCTTTATATTTTTCCTGAATCTCCTTCAATTTCGGGGCCAAAATCTGCATTTTTTTCATGCTTTGGTTCGCCTTCGCTTGAGGCACCCAAAGAATGGCCTTTAGTAAAATCGTCAGAATCACAATCGACCAACCGTAACTTCCCACACCCTTCTCAATGGTGTTCATGACAACAAGGAGAGGCCGACTCACAATTCCCATCCAGCCAAACTCCATCACCTCGTCTTCTCCCTGGGCCAACCGCCGAAGTCGCCAATCCTCCTTCGGCCCTGCATACAAACCAAATCGCCGAACATTTTTACCCCCCGCCGCAAGATCAAACCCAGACAACTTGATCCACGTCTCGATCGCGCCTACCGCTCCTCCTCCATCCCGCATTTTCTGCCCGCTTAATTCGACCTTACGAGCCTCAGCTCCAACGGCAGGGGAATCTTGAGCCGTCAACACCACGGCAAAGAACTGGCTTTTGGCGGCCACCCATTTGACCGATCGATCCTCTCGACTTGTCACCAACTCCTTGCCCTTTTGCGGAAAGAGAAACATGAATCGTGAATCGATGAACTCAGGTAATTTATGCGCCGTGTAGGTGCCGTCCGTTGTGAACCAACCCGTTCCTACATACGCCTCTTCCTCGGCTCGCAAATGAACAGGCGCCCCCACCCCTGCGGACAAGGCATACGCGGGTAAAGCGACAGGCACGCCCCCACGATTTTCCACCTCTTGTGTAAAACTTACATCGTACTCCCCCGACAACCGAAAAGTTCTCCGAATGAATACTTCGCCCCCCACCTGCGCAGGAGCCGTAAAAACAACCTCGCTCGGATCCGCTTTTTCCAGACTCCATGCCAACCCTTCTCCTGGAGGCGTCCACCCTCGTAATTCAAAAACCGCATCCGGAGATCCTAGGTTTAGCCTTACCTTCTCCTCCCCCTCCGCCGCGTGCTCAAGCAACACCATCTCACGGATACCTCCACCCCATGTGGTCAAAACCAATCGAAGGGTCTTATTTTCTAAAATCGCCGTTTGCTCTGCCCCGGTTCGTGTCACAGATCCAGGCGCTAATGTTTCTTTGGGGGTTAGAATCGGATCGGGAGTAGGGACTGATTTCTCAGGCCGCGTGACAGCATTTGTTTCCCCCGAACTGAGTTTCTTTTGAGGAGCAGGCGGGTAGAAGTGCGCCACAATTTTCGGGTAGAGAAGGAGTAGTAAAAAACAGGCTCCCGCCGCAATCCAAGACTTTCGATCCATTCCACCCTTTTTCATGCGCTCTCCTTCACCGGATCCCAACCCGACCGACCCCACGGATGACAGCGTATAACCCGAGCGAAGGCCAACCTTACGCCCTGAACCACCCCGTACCTCTCAATTGCCTCCTCCGCATACGCCGAGCAAGTCGGATGAAAACGACAACAAGGCCCTGCGCTCCCCAAAAGACTTCTCCAAAAAGGAGCCATAGCTCGCTGAATCCGAATGAGAAAAAGGAAAAACTGTTTCATAGTGCCCCTACCCACAGCCCCGACTTCTGATACAACCGAATCATCTCTTTTTGTAGCTTTTCACTTCCCGCTTTTCCCGCCGAGGGTCGTGCGATCCAAACCGAATCCAATCCAGGAGCTAGATCCGACTGAAAATTCCTCCAGCCCTCACGCACCCATCGTTTGATACGATTTCTCACGACCGCGTTCCCACAAACCTTGGGCACCACGATGGCCATGCGACGATCCCCACGCGGTCCTTTTCGCCAGTTGAGCTTAAGCTGCGTTCCACTTTCAATGCCTCCTTCACGGCGAATGGCCAGAAACTCCGGCCGGCGACGAAGAATGCGCGCCCGAGGCAGGCGCCGATCACGCCCCGGTGTGGCGGGCGTAGTGGCGCTCCACACCTTTGGGCAGAAGGCGACGACGACCCCGCGCCCTGCGACGCGCGATCAAGGCTCGCCCTCCCTTAGTTTTCATACGCGCCCGAAAGCCAAACTGGCGTTTGCGGGTGCGCTTGGAGGGGTTATACGTGGGTTTCATTGCAAAAGATGAATAAGGGTTAAATCGTGCCGAGGAATCCCATCGGAGTCAACCCGCTCTTCCCAAAACTTTTAGGAATTCATCCACTTCATCTGCAACGTTTGAGACATGAGGAGAAACCCGAAGAAGCATCTTGCCCCCGTGCTCCTTTCTCCAAGAGACACGGATTTTAGCCTTCTCCAACCTTTGAGCCGCCTCCCCCCACCCACCTTTCGGTTCCCATAGGCTGGTGATCGGTCGCGGATTCTCTCCCTCCCCATAAATCGTAAATCCAGCCCGCTGCGCTCCTTCCCGAATTTGCCCTGCCAGACCCAAAACGTACTCCGCTGTTTTTTTACGCCCCAACCCCTCCAGCAGTTCCAACGAGGCCCTCATCCCTTCAATTCCAGGAAGATTTAAGCTGCCTGGTTCATATCTTCTTCCCCCCTCCTCCATCACTATCTTGGGTTGAGCCAAGAAATCTGGGCTGTGGACGTTCCACGAACCCAGCAAAGGGGGCCACATCCGCTCCCATACCCTTCGGCGCACCATCAAAACACCCGCTCCCACAGGCCCCAGCATCCACTTGTGAGCATCCGCCGCCAAAAAATCCGCCTCAGCCCAATCCGTCGGCACAACTCCCAAAGTCTGAATTCCATCCAAGCAAAGGAGGATCTTTCGTGCCTTGAGTTCGGGCCCGATCACCGCCAACTCTGGCATACATCCACTCAAATAGTGTGCAGTGGCGAGTGTCACCAGTTTCGTTTTTTTTGTTATGATCGGTAAAATTGTGGACCACCGAATCTCCTGCCCAGGTTGCCTCACAATCGGAACCGCACGAACTCCTCGTTTCGCAAGATCCCTCCACGGATAAACATTGGCAGGATAATCCAAGGGATCGTAAATCACCTCATCTCCCTCCTTCCAATCCAACCCTAGGGCTACCAGTCCCAATCCCAACGCAGTGGGCCCCAACAGAGAAACCTCGTCCCAATCGCAACCTAGAAAAAGGGATGCTACCTCACGTGTTTTTTTTACCCTCCGCCATACCTCTTCCCCCTCTTGACGGCCTTGCACTGCCGCCTCCGACCAGTTTGCTATGGCGTCCTGAGCAGGGCCACTGATGGGAGCTACAGCCGCATGGGCTAGAAAAATTCCCTCTTTCGTTACAGGGAAAAGCCGATTGCGATCCAATCCCGTCTCTTTCCCCATCGGCCAAGGGGAGTTGCCCTGCCTGTTCAGTCGCTCAGCTCCACATTCCAATACGCCAAATCCAGAAAGTGCCGCCAAGTCTCAGGACCGTTTCGTGAAATCTGAACGTTCAGGAAGGTGCGCAACTTGGGTCTCTTCGGCTTACGAATCAGCTTCATGGAGGCTTCGGGAGGCCTTCGATTTCCCTTACGCGTGTTGCACGGGATACAAGAGCAAACCACATTTTCCCATGTGGTCGTACCCCCATGATCCCGCGGGATAACGTGATCCAGATTCAGATCCCGCCGATCCTTCAACTCCCCGCAGTACTGGCAGGTATAGGAGTCCCTTTCGAAGATGTTTTGCCGAGTCAGTTTAACCTCTTTTTTCGGAATCCGGTCAAAAAGCATCAATACAATAACCCGTGGAATACGGATTCGGAAGCTGATGGTGCGAACTGCATCCTCACCCTCATAGTCCTGGCTGAGCTCCTGCCACCGATGGAAATCGAAGGTCCGAAAATCATCCCCTGCACCATTCCCCTCTACCACTTGGGCATGCCCCATATACAGGAGACTAAAGGCCCGCCGGACGGAGCAGATGTGCACTGCTTGCCAAAAGCGGTTAAGGACTAAAACCCCCTGAGGTGTGGCCAAATCCATACCCTCTATCTTTAGACGGAGAAAAGTTATCGTCAACGGGGCTGATTTTCTCTTGCCCCAAATCCAATTTCATCGCCTAATTCACTTCCCTTTCCATGAACTTCTTACGTTGGATCGCCCTTATCGGTTGCCTTGCGTGGGCTACTTCTACCCATCTCCATTCAGCTGCCTCTCCCCAAGACGATTACCTCCAGATTTACGTCATGATTCAAGAGGGGGACAAACTTACCCAAGGGGGTCAGAACTCCCAAGGGCGGGAAAAATACGAAACGGCAATCCAGCGCCTTGAAAAACTCAAAAATGAAAATCCTGAATGGGAACCCACCATCGTCAAATATCGGATCAAATATCTAAACGAAAAATTAGAATCTCTAAAATCCGCAAAAGACACCTCCCCTGCCCCCAAGCCTGCTCCTGCACCCGCGACTCTCACTCCCGCCCCGACTACCACCGAGAAGCCCGCATCCGCTGAAAAACCCACCCCCTCTGAGCCTAAGGCTGAAATCCCTGCGGCTCCTGCACCTGCGGCCTCCCCCGCGGTTGCGGACGACCCCTCTGCTCTCCGCCAAAAAGTTATCGCGCTTTCGGGCGAACTCGAATCAGCTCGAACGGAGTTGCGCCAAGCCAAAAGTGACCTCGATGCCGCTGTAGCCGATAAAAAACAACTTCAGCAAAAGCTCTCTGCGTCCCCTGCTCCTGACGCGGATGTGGCAAAACTTCAAGAGGAGAATGCTTCCCTTCGCGGAAAGTTGAGCTCGGCCGAGGAAAGCCTCAAGAAAGCCGCAGGTGGCGAAATTGCGGGTGAGATGACCTCTCTCCGCGGCCAAGTGGACCAGCTGGAAAAGAAGTTGGCTGAAGCCAATAATAAATCGGCTGAACTCGCACGAGCCAACGAAGAGTACAAAACAAAGATCGCCTCCCTTACAACTCAACTGCAACAAGCCGGAACCGGCGGGAAATCCGACAGCACTTTGTCCAAAGAAAATACCATGCTTCGCTCCATCTTGGATCGCCAGCTAAAGGAGCAAGCCCGAAGGGAGGCTGCCCGTCGTCTCGTTTTGGATGAGTTCAAAAATCTTGCCGTCTCGACCGATGCCCTGAAAACCCAGATGGAAGTCCTTAGCTCACCACTTCTGTCTTTGACAGATGAAGAGCAGGGAATGCTTAAGTTCTCTGCGCCCACTCTAGTGGCTCCAGAACCAGCCGCTGCTGCTGCACCGACTCCAACTCTCTCCAGTAAAACAGAAAAGCCTGCCGGTCCCGAATCCTATTCAGAAAAACCACGCATCCCGGATGAGTTTAAGGATACCGCAGCTCAGGCCACCTCTTTGTATAACGAGAAAAAATTTGATGAGTCCGCCGCAGCCTACGAAAAAATCCTCGCGAAGTACCCCCAGTCCATTTACGCGCTCTCCAATTTGGGTGTCGTTCGCTTCCAACAGCAAAAGTATCCCGAAGCCGAAAAGGCCCTGCGCGAAGCCATTCGTGTGGCACCCAACGACGCCTTTTCGCACTCCGTTTTGGGCATCGCCCTTGTCCAACAAGAGAAGTATGACGATGCGATCCAAATCCTCAGTCGAGCCGTTGCCCTCGACCCTGCCGACGCCAAAACTCGCAACTACCTAGGCATTTCCTCTTCTCGCAAAGGCCTTCAGGAAGCTGCCGAACAGGAGTGCCGCAAAGCCATCGAACTCGACGAAGGATATGGAGACGCGCACTTCAACTTGGCTGTGATCTACGCTACGCAGACTCCTCCAGCAAAAGAGCTAGCAAAACGCCACTATGGACGGGCGCTCGAACTTGGCGTTCCCAAAGATCCTGAGCTCGAAAAACTGATTAACTAGCCTTCGAATCCGCCCACGCGGGCAACCACATCTCCACCTTCGTTCCTTTCCCCGGCTTTGATTTGATTCGCAGCCTCCCCCCATGTGCCTCGACTGTCCTGCGTACTAAAGCCATTCCTAATCCAGTTCCCTCTGGCCGACCCGATAAAAAGGGCTCAAACAAACGGTCCGCCACCTCTTTTTTCATCCCTTTTCCCGAATCCTCCACAACAAAAACAACCTCCTCCCCTTTCCTGACCGCACCCAACTGTAACTGTCCACCTTCTGTCATCGATTCCTGAGCATTCAAAACGAGGTTGAGGACAGCCTGCTCCAACTGGGAACGATCCCCCCGAATTCGAATCGGCCCTCCTTTTTGAAAATTCAGGCTAAGCCGAATCTTCGATGCAGAAAGCTTGATCCTTACTAGCAGCGCTACCTCCTCCATGACGTCTTTTGCGTCCACTTCCCCCATGAAAGGATCTGCCGATCGGGCTAAATTTAATACGCGATCTAAGATTCCATTCATTTGTCCCAACTTGGTTTCAATGAGTTGCAAGTCCCGTCCCTGCTCCTCGGTCGGGCATAATCCACGAATTGCCGTATGCCAAAGCATGCGAATCACCGCGAGGGGATTACGCACCTCATGGGCCACCTCAGCCGCCAACATTCCCAGCGACGAAAGCCTCTCCCGCTGCCGAAGCTCCAGTTCCGTTTGCCCCAACTGCACAGCTAACTTCGTTCTCTGAAGCGCAGCCGCAGCAAGTCCTGCTAGCCCCTGGAAAAGTCTCGTTTCCGAATCTGAAAATCGGTGCACTCTCCGCGTCCCTACACATAAAATTCCTAATGCCCCCTTTTTTTCAGCAAGGGGAACCGCAAGAAAGGAGTGAATCCCTTCTTTTTGAATCAATTCTGTGTGAGGATCTTGCGGGCTTTGTGAAATATGAGATACCGACCACGGCTTTTGCCTTCTCACAACATATCCCAGTGCCGTCTCCGACATATGGATGACAGGCTGCGCTTGGTAGCGTTTCGAAGCCCCCTCAGAAACCTCTAACCGCAACGTCTCACTTTTTGCATCTAACAGAAAGAGAGAGGCTAAATTCGCACCACACAATCTCGCTGCCTCCCGGGTCACCTTTGCCAGAATAGCGGAAGAGGTCTCCTCCGCCCCAATGGCCGCACCCACACCCGCCAGTGCCGCCGAACGTTCCCCCTCCTCCTGCGCCCCAGCCACCTTCCAGGCCAAAGCCAACCAACCCATCGCCTCCTTCGCCAGATCGGCTAACTCCTGCTCCTGACCCTCTTTAAAATAATTCTTTTTCTTCGTCCCAACTACAATCACCCCTACTAAACTTTCCCCTTCGCTCAAAGGTGCCGCCATCTCGCTTCCCTCCCGCCCCAACCCACCAGCCGTTTTTCGAAGATCAGCACGTGCCGCCTCACCCCGGCTTCCTACCCAGCCAACCACACCCTGCCCTAAAGCGACTCTCCTCTCTTTCCACTTCGCCGCCACGCCTACAGCCTCATCGATTTCCAAATCACCGAGGTTTGGATTAAAAAGATAGAGCGCAGCTCGCTCAACCCCAAAGCGCTTCAGTACCACTTGTAAAAATTTACGCGCGAATCGTTGTGGTGCCGCAAGGTCGCTCGGGATAACACCCAAAGCATTCCGTTGCGGCTTCACGGGCTAACTACCTTTTTAAGGCTTTGCACAAGCCGACCCAGCAGATCTTCCGCCGTGATTGCCCCTCCAGTCCTATCCTCAATCACAAAAGTATCCAAAGCCGCACCCTTCTCTGTCGTGATTCGCGCACCAGAAATCTGCATTCCTTCATCTGCAATGACTCTCGTTAGCGAGTGTAAGAGCCCAACTCGATCTGGAGCTTCCACATGCAGCAAGGTCCGACCTGGCTCACTGGCTTGATCAACCCGCAAACTGGCAGGAAATTCCGCCTCTCCAACCGACTTCTGCCAAAGGGTCGGCCCCACCTCCGCAATTCGCTCCATCAAATGGTCCTCTGTTTCCCCTAAAGCCTCCGTTAATGTTTTTTCAAAAGCTGCACGATCCACTGGATGCGTCACGACCTCCATCCTCTCGTTGCACACGCGAAATGTGTCAACCACCACGTCGTCCGTACGCGTAAAAATACTCGCACTGAGAATATTGAGCCCCGCCACGGCAAAACTACCCGCAATTTTGCTAAAAAGCCTCTCTCGATTCCAAGTCACCACAATCACCTCAGTATGCCCTTCCTCCGGTTGATCTAGCCACTTTACCAAGGGCACCAGTGCATCCGCACCTGATACCCTCTTTTCAAGAAACTCATGCACCGCTTCAAGATGCCTTCCGACAAGTTCAGCCGGACAAACTCGCAAATACTCTTTACCCATTCTTTCTAAATGCTCACTCGCCTCATCCTCCGTAAATTCCCGCGCCAATACTTCCCGAACCTCCTGCCTGCGCTCCGCCTGCTTCCTCTCCTCACCACGCAAGAATTCCTCCTCTCCAGTCAGCATATTTTTCGTTTTCTGGTAAAGATCCCACACCAGCAACTCCCGCCAACTGGACCAGTTGTTTTTTCCTGCCACGGCACGGACATCGGCGGCAGAGATTAGCATGAGCAAATCGAGCCTCTCCTGATCTTCAACAATTCTGGCTAATTCACGGATCGTTTCAGGCTCCTCAAGATTCTTGCGAGCAAACACTCCCAGCGTCATGTGATGATCCACCAAAAAGGTCATTTGCCGAAGCTCTCTACCCCAAAAACCGAACCTTTTCGCAACTATTGCCGCGTTTGCGGCACCCACCTCCTCATGGTGTCTCGTTAACTCAGCTTTTCCCGTATCGTGCAGGAGAACGGCCAAAGCCAAGATTTCAGGAACCTCCACTTTCGCATACAACTCAGCGTATTTTCGTAAATCGGGCTCCTTCGACCCCACCATTGCATCCAACTGATCCAAACACCCCAGAGTGTGCTCATCTGCTGTGTACCGGTGAAAGAATTCGTGCTGAACCAAGCAGGTCAAAGGAGCAAATTCAGGCAGAATACGCCCTAAGATTTCACTCTCATGCATCAACCGCAAAATGCGCCCCACTTTGCCTTTCTGTCTCAGAATGTGCAGGAACGTCTCTTGAGTTTCTTTTTGCTTCACCCAGTCATCTGTAAGGAGCCCATAATTAGCCCGAACCAGTGCCTTTAACTCTGCCCCGGGGACTGATCCTTGATCCTGCATAATTCGAAACATCCGGATGAATCGCGCTGGTTCTTCAATAAAGATTCTCGGATGTTCGGCCTCCAACTCAGCCCCAACCAAGACAAATCCGTCCGTCGCACGCCGTGCCCCCTTCCATCCACCAAAAAAACCCCAAAACCCGCGTGGTTTGCCTAGGCGCTGCTGGCAAAGTCGAGTCGCTGTCGAATTGCACAGCAAATGCAGGATCCGCATCTGCCCATAGACTTCACGCATCAAGGCTTCGCTCTTGCGTAATATATTCGGCTGAGGATACCCCATCGCCTCGGCCAACTCACCCTGTCTTCGTAACGTGAGAACATCCCCCGGGCCACCCTGCCCATGGTGAAGCCACTCACGAACCATCATAAGAAATGCAAAGGCGTGATTCACTTGTCGCGCCTCCTCTTCCCCCAGCCAACCTCTTTGGACCAGCTTGTCCAGGCTTTCACCCTCTCCACATACCTTGCCTACCCAACGTAAATTATGAAAATCTCTTAGCCCTCCCACCCCAGACTTTAAGTTCGGCTCTTGGACAAAAACGGTCCCTCCTTCTTTGCTGTGACGTGACTGCTGATTTTCCAACCGCCACGAGAGATACCTTTCTACCTCACGCTCCAAACTTCTTTTTTTGTATTCCGATTGAAACTTTTCCCAAAGCAGAGTGGAGCCTGCTAAATAACGAGCATCCAAAAGTGCCGTCTTGATCATGGGCTCCGATTCCGAACGCTCGATACTCTCCGAAATGGTTCTACAGGCGTGCCCCACTTTGCATCCCAAATCCCACAGCACATAAAGGACTTTTTTCACCACCTCCTCTGCCACCTCCGCTTGCGACCCATCTCGAATAAATACTAGGTCCAAATCACTGGCTGGGCTCATTTCCCCCCGCCCAAATCCACCCACTGCCCCCATCACAAGCGTTTCGCCTGCCTTGGCTCCGCCCGCCCGCTTCCACAACTCACAAAGAAGGATGGAAAAAAAGTTGGATCGTTGATGCGCGACGCTCAACCCGTTTCCACCTCCTCGCACCTGCTCCATCCAATGAGCAGACTCCTTATCAAGAAGTTCCCGTACCGCCTTCCTTAACTCCTCTGGCTTATCTTCTTGAATCCCCTCCAAAGCGGCACGGATACGGGCTGGAACCTTATCCTCGTCCCCACCGATATTTGGGGGTTTGCCCTCCAAGGACCGAGAAGCCAGATCCTCCATTATTCCAGAGGTTGATCCGTAGCCGAATCGAGAATTTTGAAGTCCTCGACATTAGCAGTTGGATCCGTCTTAAAGCTAAACGCTCCCGAGCACCGGCGCTGAAGTTGCATCAAAAGCTCATCATCCTCCGTCCGTAACCGATGCAACACTCCAGGATGCACCAAGACTTTGATCTCATGAACGTTCGGGTGTGTCCGTAACACTCGACTGATCTCGCGCTGAATCTCAACGCTCATCGTTTCAAAGGACTTCACCATGCCTTTGCCTCTGCATGCCGGGCACTCCATATAAACCGCTTTTCGAATGCTTTCCTGAACCCGTTGCCGCGTCATCTCAAGCAGCCCCAAAGGGGAGATCGGCAAGGTGTGAGTCCTGGCACGATCTCTCCGCAAACAATCCTTAAACTTCTCGTAGACAGCCATCTGATCCCGACGGGCTCGCATGTCGATAAAGTCGATCACGATAATTCCACCGAGATTTCGAAGTCGTAGTTGTCTCGCGATCTCCTCCGCTGCTTCCAAATTCGTTCGACGGATCGTGTCGTCGTGATCCTTTCCTCCGCGCGACTTTCCCGTATTCACATCGATCGAGACCAAAGCCTCTGTTTCATCAATGACCAGTGAGGCACCCGATTTCAGCCAAACTTGTCTTCGCAGGGCGCTCTCGATTTGCCGATTTACACCAAAAGCCTCGAAAAGAGGTTCCGCAGCAAGATGCCTCTTCACCTTGCGCAAAGATCTCTTCGATATGGCTCCCACCAGATCCTTGACCCGCTTCTCGGCGTCCTCGTTGTCCACCAAAACCTCATCTACCTCCTCCGTCAGGAAATCCCGCACAGATCTCTCAACCAGATCGGGTTCCTCCAAGAGTACGGCAGGAGCCGTTTTTGTCTTCATTCCCTCCTCTACCTTGCGCCACTGCTCCAGCAGGAGAGCTAAATCCCGGACAAAATACCGGGCCTGAAGTCCTTCTCCATTGGTTCGCAAAATCACCCCCATTCCTTCAGGCACATCCAGTTCCTGCAGGATTTTCCTCAACCGCTTCCGCTCCTCTGGATCTTCAATTTTTCTAGATACTCCACTCATTTCACCAAACGGCATTAAAACGAGGTAGCGACCAGGCAGGCTTAGGTTCGTGGTTACCCGCGCCCCCTTTGTCCCAATCGGTCCTTTATTGACCTGAACAATCACCTCCGCACCCGGAGGATACAAACGCGGAATATCGTTGCTTGTAATTCGTGGTTGCCGACCACGCCCACCCTTTCGTTCCACCGCCTCGATCTGCTCATCCATAGCCGCCGGCACTGCGTCCCAGAAGTGCAGAAAGCCATTTTTTTCTAAACCGATATCGACAAAGAGAGCCTTTAAAGACGGCTCCACATTGTGGACTCGCGCCTTATAAATGCTTCCTGAGATGCTTCGGTCTCCATCCCGCTCAATCGAGAACTCCTCCACCACCCCTCCCTCCAGCAAAGCCACCCGCTTTTCGAGAGGTTCAACGGAAAGGAGCAGACTACGCCGCTCCTCCCTTTTTTTCATTCCCAAGATTCGTTTGATCGTTTCCAATATCATATGATTTACCTTTCTTGCGACATAGGTCTTGAGCTCAGCCCAAGTGCCGTTGTCGCCATACACTTTGCACCAACCCCATCGCGGCCATACAAACGGCCAGGAAGGTTCCTCCGTAACTGACAAAGGGCAGGGGAATGCCGGTGATGGGTACCACCTTGATTGTCATTCCCACGTTGATGAAAAAATGTGTGAAAAGCATTCCCAGAACTCCCCCAGCCAGCAGCCTTCCCGTAAAATCAGGCGCCCTCCATCCGATCCAAGCAACGCACAAAAGCAGACCCGCCTGACCCAAAATGAGAGCCGCACCCCCCATAAAGCCCCACTCCTCACCTAAAACGGAAAAGATAAAGTCATTATACGCGATATTCTTGGGCAAAAATCCATACAGGTTTTGATCTCCATGCAAATATCCCTTCCCCGTCAAACCCCCTGAACCAATCGCGATGATAGATTGCCGTATCGTCCAGCCTGCGCCTAGGGGATCCAAATTCGGGTCGAAAAATGTTCGGATTCGGTTGTTTTGATACGTCTTAAGAAAAGGCAGCTCCTTATTGAGGTGCCCCACATAAAAATAGATCGCACACGCCGCTGCCAAGCCCAACCCCGCTGGCACCAAGAGATACCGCAATCGTGTTCCTCCCACAAAGAGCAACCCAAAACACATCGGCAAAAAAACAGCAGCCGATCCCAAATCCGGTTGCCTCAAAATGAGAAAAACCGGAATAAGCGCCAATCCCACCAAGGCTAAAACAGTGCTAAATTTCTCAATTCGCTCCCTCATGCTCACCATCAGAGCACAGGCCCCAGCTAAAAACGCCAGTTTCATCACTTCGGCAGGTTGGAATCCAACAGGCCCAACCCGGATCCAGCTTTTCGCTCCATTCACTTCCCTCCCAAAAACCAGCACAAGCAAAAGCAACAGTAACCCGCCTCCAAACCAGAACCATCCCTGATCTACCCACCGATGATAATCCGCCATGGCAAAAACGAAAAAGCAGATGAGCCCTAACCCAACCCATGCCGCTTGCTGGATGGCCGCATTGCGCAAGTCGGCCGCTTCACTCGTGTGCGTGGCGCTATAAATGACCATCACGCCAAACATGCAGAGCCCCAGCATCAGAAATAGACTGGGCCAGTGCATCCCCCTCCAAGCTCTTTTGGCTTTCATCGGCGTCGTAATCCCCTGCTTGCTCCACCGCCAAACCCCTCGTCCAACCAGTTAAAGAATCCTCCGATTCCCCCGTTATCGCCATCCCCATCAGCCTGCGGCCCTCCGCCCGGAGTATAAGATCCGTCCGATGCCGTTACCCCGTGAAAGTGACCTGTCACAGGAGCTTGGTACACCAACTGAGGAGGCACTCCCTTTTCCATTTCAAAAAGTTTAAAAAGTATTTCGGACGCCAACGGGGCACAAGTCGAACCCCCGGAAACTCCACCTTCGACAATAACGATAACCACATACTTAGGATCTTTTACCGGCGCAAAGCCGGTGAACCAAGTTCGGGTGTCCTTCACCGTACTTCCTCCAATCGTTGTCACGAATTGCGCCGAGCCCGTCTTTCCCGCCACCTCGATGTCTTTCACGGCTGCATTTTTTCCCGTTCCCTCTGTTACCACCGCACGCAACCCCTCTTTCACCGCAGCCAGATTTTCAGCTTTCACGCCCAGATCACCCCTCTTCACAGCTACAGGATACTCCTTCGTCGCCTTCGTTCCCTTTTCCGTCGTTCTACCCACTCCTTGAACCAACCGTGGTTGATAAACCGTGCCTCCGTTTGCAACCGCAGAGAGCATCACGGCCATTTGCAATGGAGTCACCCGCACATATCCCTGCCCAATCGAAGTGTTGGCCGTATGTCCATCACTCCAACGCTCTACAGCTGGAGGAGCGGGACGCGGCGTTTTCTTTCCCTCCGCCACCCAAGTCTCGATTTTCGTTTTGTACGATTTTTTTCTTTGAGCCATTCGATTCTCCATCCACTCCCGCCCTGGCATCGTTCCAGGATCCTCTCCCGCCAACACCGATTCCCCATCCGAACGCAGGAGAAGTTTTTGCCCAAACCCAATTCGCCTTCCCATCTCACTCATGGACTCAATCCCCGTTCGCACGCCCAACTGATAAAAGAACGTGTTGCACGACATTGCCAACCCACGCTTCAAGGCAATGCTCCCCTGCCCATCTGGATTCCAGTCATGCCATGTCCTCCCGGCCATCTCAATCGATCCGGGGCTATGAATGATTGTTTGCGGGGTAAACTTCGCCGCAGGATTCTCCAGAGCCGCCAGTGCCGTCAAGGTCTTGAAAGTAGATCCAGGCGCATAGGCTCCTAACGCCCGATTCAACATCGGCTTCGTCTCTGCCGTCATCAACTGTTTCCAATCTGTAGATTTGCCCGTCCCCCCTGGCACAAAGCTGTTGGGGTCGAAATTCGGCACGGAACACATCGCCAAAATATCGCCCGTGTTTGGATCCATCACGACACACGCACCTCGACCCACACGCCTCATTACCTCCTCCACAATCGTCTGCACCCTAGCATCTAGGGTCAGATACACATTGTGACCCGGAACAGGAGCCTGATATCCCTGCTCTTCCATAATAAACCCTAAATTATTTTTCTTCAGGATCTTTCCGCCAGGAACACCCTCCAGATCCGCCTCGAAACCTTTTTCGATGCCTTCCTTGCCAATTACCTCAGGCTGAAAGGTCTCCAAGGTTTGTTCCTCAGGAGCTCCGACAAACCCCATGATATGGGAGGCCAGAGCCCCGTATGGGTACCAGCGGACGGGCCGGGCCGCTTCTTGCACCCCGGGAATTCGAGGATCTCTTTCCGCCATTCGTGACAACGTCGCAAAATCGATCTGAGTGGCCAACTGAAACGGCGTATTGGGCCTTTGCTGATTATGTTTTCTGAGCTCATCCACCTCATAGTTAGGCACAATGCCCAAACTTCTTAACGGCTCCGTAGAGGTCTCATCCACGATTTTCGCAATGTCCACTTGCTTCTGTTTTCTTCTCTTTTCTCCCACCCCCACCTCGACCGATGTCATGGGCAACCTGCCCCGATGCGCTCTTGCATAATTTCCTGTTAACTCCCTGACATATAAATCCACATCATATCGCGCACGATTTTCAGCCAGGGGCAACCCGTTCCGGTCCAGCACCAATCCTCGGGGTGGGGATAACAAAATCGGAATGGTGGTTTGCTGAATCAGCGTCTGGGCATGTTTTTGTCCCTCCACCACTTGGACGACAAAAAGCCTCTGTAGAAGAATAAGCGCCGCCAAGGCAACAACAACCATCGCCGCCCCCATCCGTTTGGGTACGTTTGCTTGAGGTCGCGCCAAAAGCATCACCGCCTCCTTCCCGCGACGCGCACTCGCACCTTTTCTGCGCGTGAGTTGAGCCAAAGCCCAAGAGGCACGGAAACAAGCCCGTTGAGGATTCCAGCAAGCACCAAGGCCACGCTAAGGGAGAAAGGCCAAGCCCATTCGCGAAATTCCCAACAGTGCAAAAATCGGTCCCACGCAAAAAAACCTACTCCAGCCAAAATCGCACCGACGGCTTGCTCCCCCCACGAGGCCCCCACCCACCAACCCCTCTGTGTACGAACCAAGGTTGCCGTCACGCCCATCACCAACGCGTGATGCCCCAAGGGGGAAAACGTCGCAAAGTCCCAAAACAACCCCACCGTAAAAACCCAGACACACAGCGCAGGAACCGAAAGAAGCAGCCCAGCCTGCACGACCACGGCCGCAAGAAGGTTCGTTCCAAGCGCTCCCACCCCATGCCAATCAGGTCCTGCAGCTCGAATGAGCCATACCCCGAAGGCCAGCCCAATCAATCTTCCAAAAAGAGTGTTCATTTCTTGGCAGGCGCTCCACCTGTCAAAATAAACATCTCCCTCAAATCATTTAAATCCGCCGCAGGGGTCACACTTCCCTCCCGATATAAACCGGAGTTTTTTTCAGCCGTTAGCGGAGGCGCCTCACTCACCGTTCCAACCAAAAGATTCGGAGGAAAGGTTCCTCCCAAACCTGTTGTTAAAACTCTTTCCCCAATCTCAAATTTGGATTCTCGGGTGACGAATGTCATTTTACAGACAGGCGTTCCCCCATTCAGTGGCGTATTCCCAAGAAGAATTCCTTGTGCTTTTGTGCTTTCCGTCAAAACACTCACCTTGCAGTTCTCATCGGAAATCAACATCACGCGTGTCGTGGTTCTTCCCACGGTTCCTGTTTTTCCAATCACCCCACGAGGCGTCACCACAGGTTGGTCCTGAGCTAAGTTGGGGTCGTCATTCCATCCACGATCTACCAGTACCGAATTCCACCAATTCGATGAATCCCGCTCTACGACGCGGCAGGCTAACAACCGATACGACTGCTTGTCGCGGAAGGCCAACATTTCCCGGAACCGATCGTTCTCCGTCCTTAGATAATCCACCTGGCGAATTTCGGTTTGTAAGCGAACGTTCTCAGCTCGTAGATTGCGATTTTCTTCGTCCAGCGCATCTGCCCGTCGAAGGCTTTGCCTAAAATCTTCGATGCGAATTTTGAACTCGCTCCACGTCCTCGCCAGGGGCGAGATCGTTTCGATCGTTACTTTCTCCGTGTTACGGGAAGTCACAGGCGCGAAAAAGATAACCGCACCCCCCGCCAAAACGGCGAGGCCTCCCCCGATCCAAACCCACTTCCGCGACATTTTTTATTTTTTGCGAAACAATTTCTTCAAGAAGCGGTTACCCGCGTCCATCCGAAGTCGTTAGTTTCGTTAAAAACTCCAGTTCATCGAGCACCTTTCCTGTGCCCTCCACAACTGCGCTCAGCGGGTCCTCTGCCACATGGATGGGCAGCCCCGTTTCCTCAGTCAAAAGCCGATCAAATCCTCTCAGCAACGCTCCGCCTCCGGCCAGCACAACTCCTCGCTCCACCAGGTCGCTCGACAGCTCAGGAGGACATCTCTCTAAGGTCAACCTCACGCTCTCCAGAATGATCTGTACGGGCTCAAGCAGAGCCTCCCGAACCTCTTGTGAAGTAATCGTTAGGGTTTTAGGAAGACCTGCCACTAAATCCCGCCCTCGCACCTCCATCGAAATCTCTTTTTCCATGGGATACACAGAACCGATCTTCACCTTGATATCCTCAGCAGTTCTTTCCCCGATCATCAAATTATAGGCTCTCTTGAGGTAATTCATAATTGCCTCATCCAACTCGTCTCCTGCGACTCTCACGCTGCGACTAAAAACAATTCCCCCCAAAGAAATGATCGCCATCTCGGTGGTTCCACCCCCTATATCAATAATCATATTTCCCGAAGCGTCCTGTACAGGAAGACCCACCCCAATCGCTGCAGCCAAAGGCTCCTCGATCAATCGCACGCTTCTTGCACCCGCGTGAGCTGCTGATTCACACACAGCCCGACGCTCCACTTCCGTAATTCCTGAGGGGACTGCAATCACAAGTCGGGGTCTAGGTCTCCAGCGATTTTGCGACTTGGAGGCCTTTTCAATAAAGCACTTCAACATTGCCTCTGTAACCTCGAAATCACTGATAACACCATCTTTCAATGGACGAACCGCAATAATAGAGCCTGGGGTTCTGCCCAACATACGCTTCGCCTCGTCACCCACCGCCAAAACACGCCTCGAGGCTTGATCCATCGCCACAACCGATGGCTCACGCAAGACCACCCCCTTACCACGCACGTAAACCAGTGTGTTGGCCGTGCCAAGGTCCACACCCATGTCGTTCTCTAGAAAAGGGAAAAGCTTACTCAACATAAACAAGTAAAAACTACTTTCCTCTTTGTTCCCCTTTTCGTCAATCTCCAAAAGACCCCATTTTACCCCCTCCCCCTACCATTTTGCTCCACTCAGTGTAATAATGACTACATGAACTTGCCCGAACAGGTCGGTGTTATGGTTTTACCCCAAACCGTGTTCTTTCCACACCACCTCCTTCCCCTCCACATATTTGAACTACGATACCGGACCATGCTTCACCAAGCCCTTGAAGGTTCCCGTATGTTCGCTGTGACAAATGAAGCGATTTCCTCCACACCTGCTCCCCGCGTTGCAGGCCTCGGCGTGATTCGCTCCTGCGTTCAACAACCCGACGGCACCTCAAACCTTGTCTTACAAGGTCTGGCTCGAGTTCGCGTCGATCATCTAATTCAAACGAATCCTTACCTCATTGCCTCCCCAGAACCCCTCGAGGATCCAGAGCCAAATACACCCGCCAACCTTGTTACCCGGGAGGCCCTCGTTGCAAAAATCCTCGAAAAAGTTGAAAAAATTGAAAATCCTATGGGTCCTCCTCTCGAAGATGTAAAAAAGTTTATCCGTCATCTAGAAGACCACCACGCCTTCGTCGATCTCATCGCAGGTTGCTTTCTTCGCGACCCTAAAATCCGCCAAACCCTTCTGCAAACAGCCGCTCTTACCGATCGCTTACGTCTTCTCCTCCAAAACCTTTAGATACACTTCCCTAAATTTTAATTTTTAAATTTGACAACTTTTAAATATATGTTACTTTTAGGACATGCCTTACAAAGTATTGCTAGCAATTCACTTGCAACTCAATAATGGAATCCATTGCACTAGTTAAAGGTTAATAAACAGTTTTTATATGCCAATGACACCCACAGCCTCGGATATCACGACTGATATCCGGCCCCCCGCCAAGAAGCCGATCTCGTGGAAAAGTGCGCCTCTCACGGTTGGCACGATCTCTACAAGTTCAGGTCTTGCTTACTTACTCGATGCACCTGCAGGCGTTGATATTGTTGAAATTCGCCTAGACCTACTTCTCTCCAAAGGGGTTTCCCCTGATAAGATTCAAGACGCCCTCGCGAAACGCACCATTCCCGCTTTGCTTACCCTTCGCACAAGGGATGAGGGGGGTAATTTCAACTGGCGCTCCCGCCAACGTGTTCTTTTCTTCCTTAAATTCATTCCCTTTGTCGATGCGGTCGACTTGGAACTGACAAATCTCCCTCGCCTAGGACGTGTTTTGCGGATGGTTCGCAAAACAAAACGGGATCTAGTTCTCTCCTCTCATTCGCTTAGGAGAAAACTAACCCCCCTTCGCTTGCGCCGTCTTCTGACTCAATTCCGAAAAACCCGTGCCAGCGTTTATAAAATCGTTGGATTGGCACGCCGCCGTCGCGATGTGCGGGCCTTAGCGGAACCCCTCTTGACTCACTCTCATATGCGGCTTGCCATCTTGGGTACGGGGCCCCTCGCGACCGCCTCGCGCCTCTCCCTGCCCGCACTTGGATCTCGCTTACTCTATGTTCATCTGGACGAACCCACGGCCCCAGGCCAGCCCAGCCATGATACTTCTTTCACTTTCGCACAACTGAAGCCCACCTTTTCCCCAAAAGGGGTATAGGCCTGTTACGTAACACTTCGCTTCGGCCGAAGTGCCCCGGGAACCGAATTTTCCACTTTCCCAACGCTATTCGAAACCACGGGGAATCCGCCTGTCGAAGGCCCGCCTCGCCCGATGAATCCAACAAACAGTCCATGCAGTCCTAGAAAAACAAAAAGAACCGCCACTCCCCCCGAACCCCGTTGAGCCCGACTCAACCGCTCCGCCATCACACTTCTCTCTTTTCCCTTTTGCTCCTCCACAACTTTCACTCGGCGATCTAACTCCGCCATCAATTTTCCCCGCTCCACCCGCCACTCTTCCATTTGGCGCAATCTTTCCTGTTTTTTGTTTTCCACGTCCCGCCGTCTCGAATCCGTAGCTCCTTCAGAAAGTTCCCCAGCTTGGACAGAGTCACGATCTAACTGCGCCATTTTTCCTTCCACATCTTGCAAACGATCCCGCAATGCCCAGCTGGTCTCACCCATACCCTCCCCCTGTCCTTCGACAGGAAACTCCACCCCTAGAGGCACTGCCGCCAACCCATAAATCGCTGCCGCCACCAAAAATCCAAGATTCAGAAATTGAAAGCCAGCGACCCGCGCCACGCTTCGCCTCATAGGAAGCGGCCCCCGTAGAAAAAAAAGGCCCAGCAAAAAAAGGGGCGCCAATTTCACCATCGCCTCCCGATTTGCCAACAGCTGTCCTTTAGCGGCTAAAACTCCCCCGGCCTCTCCCAGTTGCCAAACTGCCAAGATGAGAAGCGCCAACCCCGAGGTTCGGAACAAAAAGCCTCGGTCTCCTGCCTCACTCATCTTCTTGCTCTAGCACCTAGTCGTGTCTTCTAGAACTAAAAACCGCCCGCTCGCCCTCCTCTACTTTTCCTTCCCTCCTACCACAACCATGGGCTCTTTGCTTTTTTCCGACTCTTTCTTGTCAGGCTCCTTCCCTTCACCAGCAAGCCTTGCTTTTAAGGCCTTTTCGACACGAGCGTAGAGCGCAGGATCTTTTCGAAGCTCCTCTTTTGCTGCATCTCGTCCTTGGGCCAACTGCTTGCCCTCAAACGCAATCCAAGCACCCTTCTTTTCAACTGCATTATGCTCAATCGCTGCATCAATCAGCGATCCCGTTCGAGAAATGCCCTCATTATACATGATATCAAACTCCGCTTCGGCAAAGGGCGGCGCCACCTTGTTCTTCACAATCTTGACTCGGGTACGATTCCCTACCACCGTCCCATCCGGAAGCTTAATTGCCGTAACGCGCCGAATATCCACTCGCACGCTCGAGTAAAATTTGAGGGCTCGGCCTCCCGGAGTTGTCTCCGGACTCCCAAACATCACCCCAATCTTTTCGCGGATCTGGTTGGTGAAGATCGCCACCGTTCGGGCACGACTAATCAGTGCCGTCAACTTTCGCATCGCTGCACTCATCAATCTTGCCTGGGCACCCACCGTCACATCCCCAATCTGCCCCTCCAACTCATGTTTGGTCACGAGCGCCGCCACGCTGTCCAACACCACCACATCCAGCGCATTGGACCGAATTAAAGTCTCGGCGATGTTCAGCGCCTCCTCTCCTGAATCGGGTTGAGAAACCAGTAGCTCATCCATATTCACGCCTAACTTACGTGCGTAGGCAGGATCCAACGCATGCTCCACATCAATAAAGGCCGCCGTTCCACCCTGTTTCTGTGCATTCGCAATCGCTGTCAATGTGAGGGTTGTCTTTCCCGATGATTCAGGCCCGAAGATCTCGATGATCCGCCCTCTCGGAAATCCCCCCGCCCCCAAAGCCTGATCAATTGCGAAACATCCCGTTGGTACGACATCGATCTTCAACTTCGCCGCCGCGTCCCCCAGCCGCATGATCGCGTTCTCCCCATACGTTTTGACGATCGACTGCAGAGCTAAATCGAGATTTCGCCGCTCCGAGGCTTTCGCGCTGTCTTTGTGAGCTTGGGTTTCGTTTCTTTCGCTTTTGTCGGTTGCTGATGTTTTGATTGCCATAATGGATTAAACCTCCGTTTTGTGAAAAGGGTTCGCTAAAAGTTTTACTCTAAGCAGATTGAGGGCTGCCTGGGAAGCCATCGCCTTAAATGTCTTCCTCTCTGGAACCAACTTCTTCTCAATAGTTTCCACCCCTCCAGCCCCCGCGATTCCAAGATAGACAAGCCCCACCGGTTTTCCCGCACTCCCACCCCCAGGTCCAGCAATCCCCGTCACCGCCACCGCCCAGTCCGCCCCTGATTTTTCTCTCGCCCCTACCGCCATCTCCCCCGCCACTACCCCACTCACCGCCCCATATTTCTCCAAACTCTCCCTCTTTACCCCCAACTCTCTCGCTTTTGCCTCATTCAAATACGTCACCCAACCTCCAACAAAAATCTCCGATGCCCCTGCCACATCCGTGATTCGGCTCGCCACCAATCCCCCCGTACACGACTCAGCCGTAGCCAACTTTATCTTTCCCGCCCGAGCCAACCCCACCACCACCTCCTCCATCGTCTCCACCCCCTCCCCATATACCGCCACCCCCAAGCACTCTCTCAACTTATCCACACCCGCCTGCAAAACCTTCTCCTCCACACCCCGCAATCTCACGTCCACCTCACCCGGTCGCGCGCAATACCCTATTTCCTCTATCCCAATCCCTCTCAACGCCTCCTCGCACTTCTCTTGGACCGCTGACTCCCCAATCCCGAAGACCCGCACAACTCTCGTCCTAACCCCAGGCTTGGCCCAACCCCGCAATTTCGGCTCTACCCTTGCCTCAAACATCGCCCCTAACTCCCGCGGAGGCCCTGGCAGTATCACCAACATCTTTCCCCCTTCCTCCCACATCAGCCCGGGTGCTGTCCCCCTCTCGTTCGGCAAAACCTCCATTCCCTTAGGCACCATTGCCTGAACCTTAACCATCTCAGGGGCTTTTAAATCCCGTGCTGCAAAATATCCCAAAATCTTTTCCAAAATCTCCGGATGAAACACCATTTCCTTTTTGAATACAGCCGCCACAGCCTCCCGTGTCACATCGTCCGAAGTCGGCCCCAATCCCCCTGTCACAATCACCAAATCACTCCGCCCCCACGCCTCCTTCAGCACAGCCGCGATTGCGTCCTTTCCATCCGGTACCGCCGTCTGTCTCGACAACATCAACCCCAACTCCGCCAACCGTCCCGACAAGTATCCGGGATGAGAATTCAGCACCTGCCCCAAAAGAAGCTCCGAGCCCGTTGTGATCAATTCAATCTTCACCCTGCCTAGCATACTCGTTTTTTGGCCCTGCCAAGCCCGACCTCCCGCCCCGCGGAGACAGATCCGATAGCCACCTTGTTTTGTCATGCGAGAATCTTGAACCCCTAGAAAGGACATTGGCTGTCCTAGGATCACTACTTTTTTATATATTTTAAAACCCACTTCTTCTCATGTCCTTTCCTAGGCGGGGCTTGAGTTTCTCCCCCTCCAAACCGATGCTCCTTTATGCCCAAGAAGTCCGCTCATCCCGTGAAAGATCTGTATCGGGAACTCCGCGCCATCCCTTGGCTCCGCCTTTGGGAACAGGAAGTCCCCCGCTTCAACTCGGCCTCTCCGGACGAAAAGCTCCGGACCGTCGCTCTTATCCGTGCTATCGGCGCTGGATTTACCGAGGCATCTCAGCCTTCTCTCAAAGAACCCGTCCGACAATGGCTTCTCTCTCTCCTGGCCGATCCTGCCGAAAAGATTCGGCGCTACGCCATGACCGCCCTTCCCAAAATCGGAGCGGGTCGCACCGAAGAACGCCAGTTGCTCTCCCTCCTTTCCAAAACCTCCGCAGATCGTGAGAAGAAGTTTCTTGGGAAAGCCCTCGAGAAAATCGGCGGCTCCGCCACTCTTGATCTTATCCGCCAACAAGGCATCTCCCTGCCTCTTCTCAATGAACAGAGAGCGAAAGCCAACCTCGCTCGCCAACAAAAACCCTCCTCCATTCGATTCTCGATTCCATTTTCCGACGTTTCCCAGCTCCGTATCCACCTCCGTTGCCGAACTGGCCTCGAACCCATTCTTTCGCAAGAAGTCAAAGATTCGAAAACCCCATTTCGGATTGTGGAGATTCGTCCAGGGCTTCTCACCTTGGCCCCTACGGCTCCCTTTCGTCTGGACGATCTTTTCTCTCTTCGCTGTTTCTCAACCGCATCCTTCCTTCTGGGAACTCTACAAAAATCTCCCTCCGTGGTGGAACCCCTTGCGACTCTGATTGCTTCCCCCCTCAGCCGTTCCCTCCTTCAAACCTTTACCGATGGCCCCATCCGCTACCGATTCGAGTGGATGGGAAAAGGCCACCAGCGCTCGGCTGTCCGCCAAATCGCCCAACGCGTGTACTCCCTTTGCCCCGATCTTCTCAACGACTCCCGCGAAGCCCCCTGGGCAATCGAAATCCACCCCACCCCGATAGGCGATTTTGTCGAACTCCGTCCCCGCCTCTCCCCCGATCCCCGATTCCCCTACCGACAACAGGATGTTCCCGCCGCCTCCCACCCTCCCCTCGCCGCCGCGATGGCCCGCCTCGCCGGCCCTTTTCCCGACGAAACTGTCTGGGACCCCTTCTGCGGCTCCGCCCTCGAACTCATTGAACGAGTTCGATTGACCGGAGTTCGTCGAATTCTCGGAACCGACCTCTCTCCAGACGCCATTCAAGCTGCCCGCGCCAACTGGCAGGCCGCCCGCTTCCCTGGCGTTTCAGCCGATTTTGTTCTTCGCGACTTTCGCGATTTTGAAAAGATCCCCAACTACGGCCCAGCCAGCATCTCTCTTCTCATCACCAATCCCCCGCTTGGAAAACGTGTCCCCATTCCCAACCTCAGGGGTCTTTTGGAAGAGCTCTTCACCGTAGCTTCCGTCGCGCTCCGCCCCGGTGGCAGAATGGTATGGATCAACCCCCTAAAAATCAAACCTCCCGCCTCCTCTCTTCGTATCGAATTCCAACAAACCGTCGACCTCGGCGGCTTTGCCTGCAGGCTCGAACTGCTCCGCAAACGTTAGCCCGCCCTTGCCACCCTATTTCTCTTCCTGCGAAGATTTCCTCGTGGATCGGAAAATCATCAACCTCTCCTGCTACCACTTCACCCCGCTCAACCAGTTGGAGGATTTAAAATCCGTTCTTAAATCCAAATGCCTCGAACTCGGAGTCAAAGGCACCATCCTTCTTGCTCACGAAGGCATTAATTTTTTCCTCTCAGGAGCTCGCTCCCAACTCGATCCCATCCTTCAACTCCTCCGCTCCACACCAGGCCTTTCGCAGATTCGCCCCAAAGAGAGTCCCGGCTCGGCCCAACCCTTCCAACGCATGCTCGTCAAAATTAAAAAAGAAATCGTTAGCTTTGGGGTTCCGGGCGTCGACCCCGCTCACTACCCATCCCCAAAGATTTCTTCCACGCAACTCAAACAGTGGCTGGACGAAAAACGCCCCCTCACTCTTCTCGATGTCCGCAACGAGTACGAAATTCGCATGGGAACATTCCAAGGCGCCCTCAACCCCCAGATCTCGAACTTTCGCGACTTTCCTCAAGCCGCCCAAAAAATCGATCCCGCCCTCAAAAATCAACCCCTCGTGATGTTTTGCACAGGAGGAATTCGCTGTGAAAAGGCTGGCCCCTACATGCAGATGCAGGGATTCAAAAATATTCTTCAGCTAGATGGAGGCATTCTAAAGTATTTCGAGGAAACAGGGGGCGATCATTTCCAAGGCGAATGCTTTGTGTTCGATGAGCGAGTTGGGGTCGATCGCCACCTCCAAGAGACCGACTCGGTTCTCTGCTACAACTGTGAAATGCCCCTCCTCGCCTCTGATCTTACCCACCCCCACTATGTGTACGAAAAGTCCTGCCACCACTGCTTTCACGGAAAACCCCTCGGACGCGGCAACACAAAGCCAACCCCGCAGGAAAATCTTCTGTAGCCCCTCTGCCTTAAACAAACTCCACCTGTACCACGGTGCTCTCCTCCACGCCCCGCAGGATTACGGAATCCTCATCCGCAGTCACAAAACGCGCCGCACCCTTTCCCCACTCCTCCCCTCCCTCGGTCTGAATCTTGCCGTCCGCCACAAAGAGAAACCGAAATGTGCCCCGATCAGGAACAATTTCCCTTACCTCCTCCCGCGCAAGCCACCAGCGCGTCACTTTAAAAAAATCACACACCAACAATCTCTCGCCCCTCGGCTGAACGAACGCCGGCTCCACATCACTCCACTGAATCGACTCCAGCGCCTCTCTTACATGCAACGCCCGCGATTTCCCCTGCTCATCTTTTCGCCCCCAATCATCCACCCGATACGTCGTATCCGAATTCTGCTGAATCTCCAAAATCACGTTTCCTGCCCCAATCGCATGCACTCTGCCAGACGGTAAAAACATAGCCTCCCCGGGCTCCGTTTTTTGCCGATAAAAACAGTCGGCTACCTTCCCCTCCTTTAACGCTTTCTCAAACTCTACCCTCCCCACCCCTCTCTTGAAGCCCACATAAATCTCCGCCTCCGGCTTCGTCTCTAAAAAGAACCACATCTCCGTCTTCGGTTCGCCCCCTAAAGCCTTTGCCTTTCCCGCAGGAGGGTGAACCTGAAGCGACAGTTTTTCCTCCGCATCCAAAAGTTTTATCAAAATCGGAAAGTGCTCCGTTTCGGGCGATCGAGTTCCAAATATCTTTTTCCGCTCCTTTCCCGACCACAAAGATCCCAAAGTCTGCCCCACGCCCTCAATCCGCGACTGCGCTTCCGCTCGATCCACTAACTCCCACGTCTCTCCAATTTTCCTGCCCTCGGGCAAAACTCTCCCAAACCTCTCCAGATTGCGCCCTCCCCAGATTCTCTCTTGGGCTATGGGCTCAAATTTCCAGATCGCCATCCCGAACTATAACTCGCATTGAAAATCTAACATCAAAAATTAAAAATCATCCGCCTCCCAGGATCTCCCATCCTTGTAGGCCGCTCCCACCCTCCACTTTCCCTCTTCGCGCACGAACGGGATAACCATCCTGTTCTCCCTCTCCCCAGTCACCCTTCCAATCTCCGCCTCGGCGTAACTTCCTTCAAATTTAGGCACATCCCGCAAAAAATAAGTCGCCCGCTCTTCCCGGTCCCGCCGCGCCACGTAAGCCAAACCCGCCTTGGGTTCCCATCCCTCAGCACGAACCTTCCCTTTCAACCCCTCCGACATCACCTCTTCTAACTCCCCATATTTTCCCTCCCTCGCCACCTCAATCATCCCTCTTACCTCCCCCTCAAACTGACCCCGCGGATCCACCCCACACCCCACCCCCGCGAGTACCCACGCACCTAAGCAAAAAAATCTTAATCTTACCTTGAGAAAGCCCATCCTTACGCTCAATTAGACTCCTTCGCCCCTTATGGCCAAACTTAAACCTACACGCACCGGTCCCACGCTAGGCCAAGAGGTCATCGCCTTGGCCATTCTCGGCACCGGCATTCTCCTTCTTCTCGCTCTCTTCTCATTCGATCCTCGCGACCTATCTTTCTACTCCCAACCTCCTCAAAACCCAAAAGCCAACCTCGTCGGCCCAGCCGGCGCCTACCTCGGCGGTATCCTCTTTCTACTCTTCGGGCTGGGCTCCTACCTTTTTCCCGTTGTCTTTATCGCCGGCGGTCTCCTCCTCTTCTTCGCCAAAGAGGTGCGCTACTCCCAAAAATTTATCCTCCTCGGCATTCTTCTCGTTACAGGTGCCAGCCTGCTTCAACTCGCCGCCCCAGCCTTCGGCCCCTCCCTCGCCAACCCTCTCTTTTCAGGTGCTCGTGGGCTCGAGGTCGCGCCCTCCCCAGCAGGAAAGATGCCCGGGGGCTACATCGGCTACTTCCTGAATGACAAATTCCTTGCTCCGATCCTAGGCCAAGTAGGCGCTGTCCTTGTCTTCGGCCTCTCGTACCTCGTCGTACTCGTCCTTCTTTTTGAATTTCGCCCCGCTGAACTTGCCCGCGCCTTCGGGGAGGCTGGCCGCGCCTTGGTCGACCACTATCTCGACTACCGAATCCGCAAGGCTCAGCCCTCGGAGCGAATTGAGCTCGAACAGAAAAAACTCGAGATTGAGCAAAAGCGACTCCGCCGGCGCTTGGCCAAAGAAAAAGCCGCCGTCCAAACATCCTCCAGCCCCACCACCCCAACTCCCACCCCCGCACCTAACCGGCCCACCCCGAAAATCCTCGATACCACCGTCACCCCTCTTTCCTCCTCCCTACCGACACCCGCCAAAGCCAAATCGGAGAAACCTGCCAAACCAGATTCCTCCAGCTCCACAATCAAAGAGCTCGGTACTCCCGTCAATCCTCTCCCCTCCACTGAGCCAACCCCGAAGCCCAAACCCGCCCCCAAGCCCACCCCAACTCCGATCCCCGCCTCCACCCGCCCAACCTACGACACCTACAAACTTCCCCCAATCGATCTTCTCCAAAAATCAGAGAAGGATGTTCGCCCTACCTTCTCGGAAGACGAACTCAAGGCCAACCAGCAACGCATCATTGAGACTCTTTCCCACTTCGATATCGAGGTAAGTCCTGGCGACATCACCCGCGGGGCCACCATCACCCGCTACGAACTCTATCCAGCCCCCGGAATCCGGGTGGAACGCATCTGTAATCTTGAGCGCGATCTTGCCCGCACCATGAAAGCAGAACGAATTAACATCCTCGCCCCAGTTCCTGGACGTGACACCGTCGCCATCGAGGTCGCTAACCCCTCCAAAGTCAAAGTTCTCCTCCGCGACCTGATTGAATGCCCTGAGTGGAACACCTCCTCTGCCCACCTTCCCATCTCCTTAGGTAAGGACGTGTATGGCGCCACTCTGATCGACGATCTGGCCGATCTACCCCATGCCCTCATTGCGGGCACGACCGGCTCTGGCAAATCGGTCTGTATTAATACTCTCCTCCTGAGCCTTCTCTATCGTTTCAGCCCAGACGATCTCCGTCTTATTTTGATCGACCCCAAGGTCGTCGAACTCCAAGTCTACAATCGCCTTCCCCACCTCGTGGTTCCCGTTGTCACAGAGCCGAAAAAAGTTCTTCTCGCGCTCCGATGGGTCACTGTTGAAATGGAAAAACGGTACCGGTACATGGCCAAGGCAGGCGTTCGCAATATCGCCACGTTTAATACCCGCGTCCGAGTGCCCCATCGGGTCGAGGAACTCGACCTCGCTCCCCAGATGGAAAACGGAGACCCCGCTCCTCCCCCTCCCATCTCATCCGAAGAACCTCTTCCTGATCGCCTCCCCTACATCGTCGTGATCATCGATGAGCTCGCCAACCTCATGCAGGTCGCTCCCGCCGAAGTTGAGAACGCCATCGCTCTCCTCTCCGCTAAAGCTCGTGCCGCGGGGATCCACCTCGTCATCGCGACTCAAACTCCTCGCGCCGCCGTCATTACCGGGGTGATCAAAACCAACGTTCCTGCCCGAATCGCTTTTCAAGTTCCCTCGGGAGTTGATTCCCGCGTCATACTCGACGAATCGGGCGCCGAAAACCTGCTCGGCAAAGGAGACCTCCTCTATCTTCGCCCCGGCGCCAGCAAGTTGATCCGAGCTCAAGGGGCATTCGTCTCAGATGAGGAAGTCTCGCGCGTGATCGACTTCATCGCCGCCCAAGCCAAACCCTTCTACGAGCAGGAAATTCACGCCAAACTTACAAAACCTTCATCAGGGGATTCCGATCTCTCCGAAAAAGACGAGGACCTCCTCCACAGCGCTCTGGAAGTCGTAAAAATAGAAAAGCGAGCCTCTACATCGTTGCTGCAGAGGAAGTTAGGACTTGGCTACGGAAGGGCTGCATGGGTGATTGATCAATTCGAAACCCGCGGTATTATTGGACCTCGCGATGGAGCCAAAGATCGGGAGATCTTGGTCGATCTCGATAACGTCCAATTATGAAGAAAAATACGTCTGCTACAGCTGAGGTTGCGGAAACCACCGACCCCGTTGCCTCCCAACTGGGAGTAGCCCGTCTTCGCCTAGGTTGGACTATCGAGGAAGCCTCGGCTCGCACTCGCCTTCACTTAAACGTCATCCGGCGCCTTGAGGCTGGCGACTATGACAAATTTCCAAGCATCGCCTACGCCCGTGGATTTCTCCGCATCTACGCCCGTGAACTCGGTCTCGATCCCAAAAAAATCCTTCGTGAGTTTCAGCCTCAGCACGATGCGGACGACTCCATTCTGGATATCCGTCCCGAAATGCTAGAAGCCCTTCCCACCCGCGCCTCTGAACCCATTTTAACGACCCGAGGAATTGGCATGGGTGTTCTCGGCCTCGTGGGTGTTTTTGTCGTCTCCGTCATTGGAATTCAGCTCTACCGGGTTTGGCCTGTGAAATCTCCTAAAGACCCGTCCACACTTGCCCCCATCGGTGCTGTGGATAAAGAATCCTCCAACACAGCAAGCCAAGCAACGGCAGTTCCAGCCGACGCAAGCACAGCATCCGCAAAGCAGGCCCTACCCGTCTCCTCTCTCCCCATGGTTCAAACATCCGACAACGCTCCCGCCGTCAAATCGTCCACCCCTCAGCAACTTCGCATTAAGGCGAAGAAAGACACTTGGGTCCGCATCGTTGCCATTCAAGACGGCAAAGAGGTCCAGCTTTTCGAGGATACCATCGACGAGGATGATATCGTGCCTGCCAAAGATGATCCCGCATGGTCCGGCGAAGCTTTTATCGTAACCACTCGGGAAGCCTCGGATGCGGAAATTATCTTCAACGACTCTAACTTCGGCCCGTACGAAAAGCCCGGCCCGCAAACCTTCCGTCTCCCCGCCGGTCGCTAACGCGCTGTCCCCGCGCCTGACTGCCTCCTTATGGCCACCAAAGTCGGTCTCATCTCGTTGGGTTGCGCCAAAAATCTTGTCGACTCCGAAATCATGCTCGGCCACCTCCGCTCGGCCGGGATGGATCTCACCGCCGACTCGGCCGAAGCCGATGTCCTCATCGTAAACACCTGCTCCTTTATCGACTCCGCAAAAACCGAGAGCATAACCGCGGTTCTCGAAGCCCACCGCGATCGTGGTCTTCACCGACGCCACGCCGATCAACGCCTCATCGTCGCCGGCTGCATGTCACAACGTTTTTCCTCTGAACTCACAGGCGAACTTAAGGAAGTCGACGCCTTCATTGGCCTCGACCAGTTGGAGGAGGTTGCCCCCATCGTGCGCCGTGTGTTGTCCCGCCCCGCCGGCGCTGCACCTGAAGATCTCGTGCCCGACCATCTTCCCGTCTACATCCCCGACTTCAACACTCCCCGCTGGCGTCTGACCCCAAAACATTTCGCCTACGTGAAGATCGCCGAGGGCTGTAACCATCCCTGCTCCTTTTGCGTCATTCCTCAAATGCGCGGAAAACATCGGAGTCGGACAATCGAATCGATTCGTCGTGAAGCCGAACAACTTGTTTCGGAGGGAGTCAAAGAGCTTCTGCTCATTTCTCAGGATACCACCTACTTCGGAATGGATCGCTGGACCGAAGGTCGCGGTCCCCGCGCTCAAGTCACCGCTTCTCGTGGAGAGAGCCTGATCGACCTCCTCGAAGCCCTATCCTCCATCAAAGGCGACTTCTGGATTCGTCTCCTCTACACCCACCCTGCTCACTGGTCGGATGAACTTATCACCGCCATTGCACGGCTTCCTAAAGTGGCTCGTTACGTCGACATGCCTCTTCAACACATCCAAGAGGGCATGCTCAAAGATATGCGCAGGGAAACTTCCGAAGCCCATATTCGCGACCTTGTCACCCGCCTCCGTGAAGGGATCCCCGGCCTAGCCATTCGCACAACTTTTATCGTGGGTTTTCCAGGAGAGACGGATGCACAGTTCGACACTCTCCTTGGCTTCATTCAAAGCGCAAAGTTCGATCGAATGGGCGTCTTCACCTACTCCCAAGAATCAGGAAGTCGCGCGGCAAAAATGGAGGGTCAGATCTCCGCTTCAGTCAAAAAGGCACGCTATCGAAAAGCCATGGCAGCTCAGCAGAAGGTCGCGTCCGAACGTGCTGCTTCCTTCGTAGGAAAAAAAGTGCGCGTCTTGGTCGACACACCAAACGTTGCGCGAACGGAAGCTGACGCCCCCGACGTCGACGGCAAAGTCCTACTCCAAAAACCACTTACCCCAGGTGAGTTTGCCGAAGTCACCATCACGGGTCACAAAATCTACGATCTAATCGCCTAACTTTTGCCTCGAACTCAAAACTCCTTTCTTAACCCTATTTACACATCTTTTTTCTAGCCCCCCGAACCCTAAAATTCACCGTTTCTTCAACCTCGTCTTCAACCTATTCTAATCGGGATGACTCTTCCCGACTGGCTCACAATGGCACGCGTCGTGACGGCCTTTATCCTACTCATCCTTCTTCAAGCGTGTGCTCACCCCCCTGTCCCTCTTTGGACTGCATGGCTTGCCCTTACTCTCTTTGTAGCCGCCGCATTGACCGATTGGCTGGACGGCCACCTCGCACGGCGCTGGAAAATCGAATCGGACTTTGGACGTCTCTTCGACCCTCTTGCCGACAAACTCCTCGTTGCCGTCGCCTTTATCGGCCTTCTCGGTGCGGGTCTTCTTCCCGTCTGGTTTGTCTCTCTTGTCGTAGCCCGAGAATTTCTAATCACAGGGATACGCCTTGTCGCCGGCCAAAAGGGCATCGTCCTTGCCGCGGAAAAAGTGGGAAAGCACAAAACAGTTACTCAGATGGTTACCGCAATTCTGGCTCTGCTTCTCCTCGCGATTGACCCATCACTGCCCGCAGGCCGCACCCTTCTGGATGTTGCTGTTATCGTGACTGCTCTCATCACGGCAGTCTCAGGCCTCTACTACCTTGCCAAAAACTATCCCCTCATCGTTTCCCACGTGCGACGCCCATGATCCAAGGATTTAAAGAACTCGCATCCGTTTGTCAGGCCATCGCGACAGGCCAGCAATCGGTTCTCCTTCGAAAAGCAGGGATTCGTGAGACCACTTCAGAAAGCGGGTTTGGAACCAAATCCTTTTACCTGCTTCCCACCCACTACCACGAAAAGGATGCAAAAGGCCCTACAGCCGATTTTGAGATCTCCGTCCGCGTGGATGTTCTGCGATCCGGCGACCTGCTTGACTGGTCTCAAATCGAAAAGCTTCTCCCTTTCACCGCCTACAATCCCAAGACCATTCGGGAACACTTCGATTCACGAGATCAGAAGCTCCTCCACTTCGCACTTGTTCGCCCATTTCTCCTTCAACCCATTTGGCCGTTGCCCTCCTCCGCAGAGCTAAGAGGGTGCCGGTCTTGGTTTGATCTCCCTCCCCCTCCCACTTCGGTTCGAGAGTCTGTCGTTCCTGAAACCGAACAAACACGCCAAACAGCTCTTCTTCTTTCATGAACCTCGAAGACACACATCTCGACGTCCTTCTCAAAGCTCAGAAAGCCCTGGGCATCACCGATCGTGACCTCATTAAACTTTCCGAAATATCCGTGCCCGATCTCAACAATCTTCGCGCAGGAAAACGGGAACCTACGGCGATTGAGAAAATTGCCAGAACTTTGAATCTTCGGCCTCAAGCCGTTGCAGATCTTGCCAATGGAAGCTGGTTTGCTCCCGCCGCCGCTTTGCCTCCGCACGTTCTTCTGTTCACTACTCCTTTCGACGATATGACGGTAAATCACTATCTCGTATGGGACCCCAAAACCCTAAAAGCAGTTGCCTTCGACGCCGGCACAAATGCAGATCCCCTCTTTGCGGCTCTTCAACGCCATAAGCTCACACTCACCCACATATTTCTTACTCACTCCCATGGGGACCACATTCTCGAACTCGACCGGATCCTTGAGAAAACCAAAGCCGAGGCATTCGCTCCTGAATCTGAACCCGTCCAGGGATGTAAGTCCGTCGATAATTCCAAAAAGATAAAGATCGGCTCCCTCACCATCGTGGCTCACACAGTTCCGGGTCACTCAACAGGCGGGACAGTCTACGAAATTAAGGGAGTGGAAACCCCAATCGCAGTTGTTGGAGATGTCATTTTTGCAGGATCCATTGGCGGCATCCGATCCCGGTATAAGCCTGCCCTCGAGGCAATTCGGGCAGGTGTTCTTACCCTGCCACCAGAGACCCTTCTTCTTCCAGGCCACGG
>JASGCJ010000010.1:38941-41879 GCA_030054195.1 Minisyncoccota bacterium | reverse complement strand
GGCAAAATAAAACCCCACGTTTGCCGATATCCCAGAAGCTGCCCCCACGGAATCTTCTGTGCCTGCACCTCTTCTCGATCGGATTGGATCCAAGCCAGTTCTTCCTTGGACAGGGCCGGCTTTTTGTCAGGAGTCTCAAACCATGGCATCCAGAGAAAAAGCCAAAGAAAACCAATAGCTCCGGCCGCTAAAAAAGCAGATTGCCAGCCAAACTTAAAGGCCAGCCACGGAACAATCGCAGGAGCCAGAATGGCCCCGACATTGGCTCCTGAGTTAAATAGACTTGTTGCAAGTGCCCGCTCCTTTTTTGGAAACCAGATGGCGGTGGCCTTGATAGCCGCGGGAAAGTTCCCCCCTTCCCCAAGACCAAGGGCCACCCTCGCCCAAAGAAAACCCCCTACACTTCCCACCAAAGCGTGCCCCATGGCGGCCAAGCTCCACGCAGCAATCGAAATGGCGTAACCGATTTTCGTCCCGTATCTGTCGATCAGCCATCCGAAAATCAACAAACTTACCCCATAGGCTCCCTGAAAAGCGGAGTTGACCATACCGAACTCCGCATTAGTCCAGTGAAGTTGGTCGTCGAGGATCGGCTTAAGGAGAGAAAGGATCTGCCGGTCGATATAGTTGATTGTTGTAGCGAAAAAGAGGAGTGCGCATACAGCCCATCGGTGTCCGATAAGTTTTGCGATCCAATTCATCGATTCGGATTCTTTCCCCAGACTTTCTCGATCGCGGGTTTCAGAAAGGTGGTCATCTGATGATACCCCTCCACGTTCAAATGAAGACCATCTTCAACATAGAGCTCCGCTCTTGATTCCCCTGTCGGGCTCTGAAGAGCCGGATTAACATCCACATAAAAAACTCCCTCTTTTGTTCGAGCAATCTCTTCATAACCACGATTTACCGCATCCACCACATCGATCTGGCCATCCCGATGTTTTTGTGGGCACCGATGAATCGAGACCAGCAAAACCTGAATTGAAGAATCGTACTTCATAACCTTGTCCAACCACTCCTCGGTCCTTTGAAGAATACTTTGAGGTTCTTTCTTTCCCTTGACGTCGTTGCTACCGCAGTACCAGACGATCAGCTTGGGATGGCATGGCGACACCACTTGATCAAAGAACATCAGCTGATGGGAAGTTTGGGATCCACCAAAAGCACGATTCGTGACAGGTAGGGGCGCGAGATCTTGGACCGCATTTGTCCATCTCTTGAATGTGCTACTTCCGACCAGAAGCACTCCTCCGGGAGCAGGAACAGGTTGCAAAGCAAACTTAGCCACCTCCGCAGTATATTTATTCGTCGCAACTGCTACCCCTGCGCTCGGAACCGCCCAACTACAAAAAGAAAAACAAAAATAGATAGAAAGAGACAATTTGAATACACACTTCATCAAGCGGGTATCGTATTTCAAATCCTAGCCTCAAGGCATCCCAAATTTACCTTTGATCCCGCCCTCCAAGATGTAGAAAACCTTCATGTCTTCCACCACACTTACTTTTGCTTTTGCCTATCTCGTCCTAGGGATCGCTGGATTTGTTTTTACGGGCTCGACCCATAAAACCGCACTCATCCCCTGCATTTTTGGAATTTTCTTTCTCGTTTTTGGTCTTTTGGCGAGAAAAGACAACCTTCGTAAGCACGTGATGCATGCCGCCGTGCTCATCGCCCTTCTTGCATTTCTTGGCACGGCTCGATCCCTCCCCCACCTACCAGAACTATTTAACGGCACCGCCGAAAAACCTGCTTCTATCATCACCCAATCGCTCAACGCGGGGCTGTCCCTGCTTTACATCATTCTGGCAGTTCGCTCTTTTATCCAAGCTCGCCGCGCCCGCTCCTCTTAATTCCCTCCACCATTTTGCGGATCTGCTGGGCAAAGCCCAAATCCTCTTTCACAAACCCAGGCCGATTCCAAGGCGTCAGTCCTAAGAGATCATAAGTAACGCGAATTTGACCTGTTGTACCCTTACCCGCTCCGATCCCAATCGTCGGAATGTTCAACGTGGCCGTCACCTCCGACCCTGCCTCGGGAGTCAAGAGCTCTAAAACAATTGCACACGCCCCCGCCTTCTCCATAGCACGGGCATCTGCCTTCATTCGATCCACCTCCTCAACAGTTTTCCCCTTCCTCTTATACCCACCCTCCTCACGCACCTTTTGAGGCAGCATCCCTAAATGTCCAATCCACGGTATCCCAGCTTTCTGTAAGGCCTCCCACTGGGGTTGACTCTCCTTTCCCCCTTCCGGCTTCACCGCATCTGCACCCGCCTCCAAAAGGATTTTCGAACTCTTCACGCAATCCTTTGCTGTATCATAAGTTCCAATCGGTAAGTCAGCCGAAATCATCGCCCTCGTCCTACCACGCGCAACCGCCTGTGTTGCCCGAACCATATCTGCCATCATCACCCCCGTCGTATCCGCCATTCCTAACACCACCATCCCCAAGCTGTCGCCTACATGAATTAGATCCACCCCTGCCTCGTCTAAAATCCGTGCCAAAGGATAATCGTACGCCGTAAGTGCCAAGAGCGTCTGCCCCTTCGGCCAACTCCGCAACTGTTCTGGCGTCACCCGACTCGTCGGCATAACCCCTCTCCCTGCTTGCGGAGCCAGCAAGCCGTCTCCCAAACCGTTCCAGGCAAGCCCGCAATTCTCATCCCCGGACACAGTTCCGCCAAAGGCTCCATCACAAAACGTCGCGCCCCCATTCGAGGATGAGGAATCTCTAATCTCGGATTCTGAACCCAATTCCGCCCCGCATAAAGTAGATCCAAATCCAAAACTCTAGGCTCATTTTTTCCGCGAACAGTTTTCCTTCCACAAGACCTCTCATACTCCTGCATCCACTGTAAAAGATTTTCCAAACTTCCTGACCAGTTGATCTCTCCAACCTGATTCCAAAACGGAGGCGTTCCTGGAGCGCAATCCA
>JASGCJ010000010.1:0-38841 GCA_030054195.1 Minisyncoccota bacterium | reverse complement strand
CAGTTGATCTCTCCAACCTGATTCCAAAACGGAGGCGTTCCTGGAGCGCAATCCACAGGAGAAGTTTCGTATTCCGATGAGAACCGTGCCCCAACATCCAAACCACGCAACCAACGCCTAGCCAGAGCCAACTGTTTCGCTCGATCCCCAACATTCGAACCCATCCCTATCCCAATCCGCATCAGCTCAACCCAAGCACATCCACCATTTGATAGGCACGAGCTGGCTTTCCCACCAACCACATCGCCGCCCGCAACGCACCCTGGGCAAACACGTCCCGCGAGCTCGCCCGATGCACCAGTTCAATTCTCTCCCCCTCTCCTGCAAACAAAACGGTATGATCCCCCACCACATCACCGCCCCGTACCGCATGCACCCCGATCTCACTGCCCGTGCGCTCTCCTGGCTCACCAGAACGCCCATGCTTCGTAACCTGATCCACCTTGGCTCCCCGTGCTTGAGCGATAATTTCCAAGAGACGCTTAGCCGTCCCACTCGGGGCATCCTTCTTAAGGCGATGATGGATCTCAATCACCTCAGGATCGTACCCCTCAGGCAAAGCTTTGGTCGCCTGCTCCGTAAGATAAAAAAGCAGGTTCACCCCAACAGAAAAGTTTGGCGAGTGAATCAAGGGCACCTTTTTTGAAGCAGCCTGAATCAACTTCAGATCCGTATCAGTCTGACCCGTCGTTCCACATACATAAGCCACCTTCGCGGCACATACCTTCTCAAGAACACCTTCCGTCGCCGATCGATGACTGAAATCCACCACCACATCCGCCTTCTCAACTAACCCACCCAAATCATCCCCCTTGTCCACCTCCCCCACGATGTGAAAACCCTTGTCCTTCCGGGCTAAGGCCAAAATGGCCTGCCCCATCCTGCCCTTCGCACCAACCATGAGTAACTGGGTCGCCATAACTACTCCACCCTACGACAATCCTGCCTCTTTTAAAGTAGCGAAAAGCTTCCGCCGACTCCCTTCAGTGATCGGCACCAAAGGCAACCGTAACTCCTCCGCAAGCCAACCCTTGGCTGCCATCGCCGCCTTCACTGGGGCTGGATTGCTTTCAATAAATAGATCCCGAAATATTCCCGAATATTTTTGGTGCAGCTCCTCCGCTTTCTCCCAATCCTTACTCTGCGCCGCATTCACCAAAGCCCTAACCTCCGCAGGAATTAGATTCGAGGCGACACTCACTACACCCACCGCTCCTCGCTTCATGAATTCCACCGTCATACTGTCATCTCCGCTGACAGTTTCAAAAGTCGACGGCACCACCTTCCGAATTTCGTCCACACGCTCGGGCTTTCCACCCGACTCCTTGATCGAAACAATCGTCGGACAAGCCTCCGCCAATCTCCCAATCGTCTCGACGGTAATCTCAACTGCACAACGACCGGGGACGCTGTACAACATGATCGGCAGATCCACCTCCTTCGCAATCGCACGAAAGTGCTGAAACATTCCCTCAGGACTTGGCTTGTTGTAATAAGGCGCAACAAGGAGAAGGGCATCCGCCCGAGCCCTTTGGGCTCCCGTGGAGAGTTCAATCGCCTCCGCGGTGCTGTTCGATCCCGTACCCGCCACCACCTTCATCCGCTTTTTCGCGAACTGCACGGCCAACTCAATTACTCGAACATGCTCCTGCATGTTTAAAGTGGGAGATTCACCTGTCGTTCCGACAGGAATAATTCCCTCAATCCCAGCCGCGGCCTGCCGATCAATCAGAGCCTCAAAAGCCTTCACATCTACCTGCCCGTTGCGAAACGGGGTGACCAGCGCGGTATAAGTTCCGTTAAACATACAGCACTCCCGTATACACGATTCGGGCGGGTCCTTGCAGGGTTACTTTTCTGGCACGACCCGCCTCTAACTCAAAATCCACAGTTAAAAGATCCCCTCCTCGGGTCCTTACACGTATCGGGGGCCTGATTCCACGGCGCAGACTCGAAAGAATCGACGAAGCCACAACTCCTGTCCCACAAGCCAATGTCTCCCCCTCCACCCCTCTCTCATACGTCCTTACTTCGATCCTCCCACCTTTCCCAATTTGTACAAAATTCACATTCGTTCCACCTGGGGCAAAAGCCGAGTGAGTACGAATCGCACGTCCACTTCTTAAAACATCCACCGACGACAACGACCGCACAAACTCCACCGCATGGGGTACCCCAGTGTTGATGCTGTCCAACGCCACCTTTCTGCCCGCCGCAACAATCTTTCTCCCCAATCTCGGCAAGCCAGGCTCCGTCATCGAGACACGCACATCTTTTCCACAAATTTCGAGCATGACTAAACCCGCGCGTGTCTCCACACGCAGACTCTTTCCTGTACGGGCTGTAACGGCACGCGCCAACAAAGCAAAGCAACGTGCTCCATTTCCACACATCTCGGCCTCACCCCCGTCCGAATTGTAGTAACGCATCCGAAAATCAGCCTTTGGACTTCTAGGTTTTTCGACAACGAGAACTCCATCCGCCCCTACCCCACGTCGGCGATCACAGAAGCGCGCAATCTCCGCACGAGATAGTCGGAACGCTTTCGATCTTCCATCAAACCCTAAAAAATCATTACCTGCTCCCTCTAACTTCCAGAAACGAACGGCACGGCTCACTACTTCCTCTCCCCTTGCCACAAACCAGCCACCCGCTCCCGAGCCCTTACAACTCTTGCCCGTGAACCTGTGACCAGAACTTCTGCCGGGCGAGGTCGGGTGTTGTAGTTCGAGCTCATTGAAAACCCATATGCCCCCGCACTCAGGATGGCCACACGATCTCCCCTCTCCAAAGGAGGCAACGATCGGTCGTGACAAAACACATCGCCCGACTCACATACAGGCCCCACTACATCGGTCGGTATCGCTCCAGGTCGCGGTTTTCCGACAGGTTCAATCTGGTGGTAAGCCTCGTACAGAGCAGGTCGAACAAGATCATTCATTCCGGCATCCACAATCGTAAAGTACTTCTGCCCTGTCGACTTCCGGTAGAGAACTTCGGAAACCAAAACTCCTGCATTTCCCACAAGAAAACGTCCGGGCTCCAAAAGAATATCCATCTTGAGATCCCTCAACATCGGCACAAGAGAAGTGGCATACTCATTCAGGGTCATCGCCTTTTCAGAACGCAAAGTCTTCCACCAACCATCCCGCCCACTGGCCAGCGCATCTTCATATACAATTCCCAATCCACCCCCGACATCGAAGTATTCCAACCCGTGCCGATCCCTCAAACGCTCTACCAAGGGGATCATCTTGCGAACGGCCGCACGAAAAGGCTCCACGCGCGTGATCTGCGACCCTATGTGCATCTGAATTCCACGCAGATGAAGACGCGGATCCGCCCCAGCCCTCCGATAAGCCGCGGCTACCAGCTCATAGGGAATGCCGAACTTATTTGCGTACGTTCCTGTTGTGATCTTGGCATGACCACCCGCCTCAACATCAGGATTCACCCGTAAGGCGATCGGAGCATGACGCCCCTTTTTACGGCCTGCTACTGCCGCGATCTGCTCCAACTCCTCCTCACTCTCCACATGGAAAGCCTTCACTCCAAAACGGAGCCCTAGCTCAATCTCCTCCCGTGTTTTTCCCACCCCAGCAAAGACGCATCGATCCATCTTGCCCCCGACCTTGCGCACTCGCTCCAACTCCCCACCACTCACCACATCAAAACCACTACCCAAACGGGACAGAATCGACAAAATAGCCAAATTGCTATTCGCCTTAACCGAGTAACAGATCAAGGGGTTCACGGCACGCAGCACCCCTCGCAACCTGCGATAGTGATCCACGATCGTGCCTGCAGAGTACACATACAAAGGGGTGCCATACCGATCGGCCAACCCATCAAGGCTGACTCCTTCGGCAAAAAGCTTTCCTCCTTTTCTCTGGAAACCGTGCATTGGCATAGCATATCAAATGCCGCAAAAAGGGGGAGTCTGAAAGATACCGTCGATAGCAGGCCTTACCCCAAACTATGAATACCCAAAACCCTAAACCTCAACTTAGTCTTCAACTTTTTTCTGATCTGCACTAACAATATTCCCCCATGAACCACTGGCTGGTTAAACAGGAGCCCTCCAAATACCCCTTCTCCCTCTTTCTAAAGGAGAAGAAGACGATCTGGGACGGAGTTAGAAACTATCAAGCCCGCAATTTCCTTCGCGCCATGCAAGCAGGAGATCAAGTGCTCTACTACCACAGCGTGGATGAAAAAGCCGTCGTCGGAATTGCCCAAGTTCTTAAAACCGCGTTCCCTGACCCCGCTTCACCCAAAGGAGAGGAGTGGAGCTCCGTGCTTCTGGGGGCAACACGGGTCCTATCCAAACCTGTCACCCTCGATCAACTCAAAGCAGATAAAAGATTTTCCGAACTGCTGCTTCTTCGCCAATCCCGCCTCTCTGTCATGCCTATCCCACCCAACCTTTTCTCTGCCATCGTTAAATTAGGGACCTAATTACAAGAGAACCCCGCCTATCACGCAAACCTTTACCCGTAAACCTCTGCCCCCTTCTCCGCAAACTCCTTCGACTTCTCCTTCATACCTTTCTCCAACGCCTCCTCCTGCTTCAACCCCTGCTGCGCAGCATACTTTCGCACATCCTCCGTAATCTTCATCGAGCAGAACTGAGGCCCACACATTGAACAGAAGTGCGCACTCTTCGCCCCCTCCGCAGGTAAAGTCTCATCGTGATATTCACGGGCTGTCACGGGATCTAATCCGAGGTTAAACTGATCCCTCCAACGAAACTCAAATCGCGCTTTCGATAAGGCATTATCCCGATACTGCGCTCCAGGATGGCCCTTGGCTAAATCCGCTGCATGAGCGGCAATTTTGTAAGCAATCACACCCGCCTTCACATCGTCTCGATTCGGCAAACCCAAATGCTCTTTGGGCGTCACATAACAAAGCATCGCACACCCATACCAACCAATCATCGCAGCTCCGATCGCGGACGTAATATGGTCGTACCCGGGCGCAATATCGGTCGTCAACGGTCCCAGCGTGTAAAAGGGCGCCTCATGACACCACTCCAACTGCTTTTCCATATTTTCCTGAATGAGATTCATCGGCACATGACCTGGCCCCTCATTCATCACCTGCACCCCACGTTCCCACGCCCTCTTGGTTAAATCCCCTTGGGCCTTCAACTCCCCAAACTGTGCCTCATCATTGGCATCCGCCAACGATCCGGGTCGTAAACCATCCCCGATCGAAAAACTAATATCATACGCCGCCATGATGTCACAGATGTCATCCCAGTGGGTCCACAAAAAGTTCTCTTTGTGATGCGATAGACACCACTTCGCCATAATGGAACCCCCTCGACTCACAATTCCCGTCATCCGCTTTGCGGTCATCGGAATGAACCTCAACAGAACTCCCGCATGAATGGTGAAATAATCCACCCCCTGCTCCGCCTGCTCCAACAAGGTGTCGCGGAAAAGTTCCCATGTTAAATCTTCGGCCTTGCCCCCCACCTTCTCTAACGCTTGATAAATCGGAACTGTTCCGATCGGCACAGGCGAATTGCGTAAGATCCACTCCCGCGTCTGATGAATATTCTTTCCTGTGGAAAGATCCATCACAGTGTCCGCCCCCCAACGAATCGACCATCGCAACTTCTCCACCTCCTCCTCGATCGACGACGCCACTGCGCTGTTTCCAATGTTCGCATTGATCTTCACCAGAAAATTCCGCCCAATGACCATCGGCTCTAACTCCGGATGATTGATATTGGCGGGAATAATCGCCCGCCCACGCGCCACCTCACTTCGCACAAACTCCGGCGTGATGTCCTTAGGAATCGCTGCACCCCATGAATGGCCTGGATGTTGGAACCGCAAATCATCCCGTGGTGCCTGGACCGACATCTCCACCGCCTCCTTCGCCGCCTGCAATTTCATGTTCTCCCGAATCGCAATAAATTCCATCTCTGGGGTAATCACGCCTTTGCGCGCATACTTCAACTGAGAGACAGAACCCGCTTTTGCACGTCTAGGCTTTCTCGAAACCCCAGGAAACTGCTCGAGAATTGCCCCAACCGCACCCGAATGACCATTGTCCTCAGGACGCACAGAACGACCCACATAAGTCTCCGTATCCCCCCTTTCTTGAATCCACGCATCCCTCAGCGCAGGTAACCCTCGCCTTACATCTCCATGAAAATCCAGATCTCCCCAAGGTCCACTCGTGTCATACACCCGGACCGGCTCATTCGCTTGGAGTTTTCCATCGGGCTGGCGCGTGGGTTGCAACTCAATCTCGCGAAATGGAACTTTTAAATCAGGGCGGGAACCCTTCACATACACCCGCTTCATCCCCTCCAAATCCTCCAACTCTTCAATCTTCGGCGTCTTTACATTCTTGCTCATCTTGAGTCCTTTCCCCATTGCGCGCTGCCGTGGAAAAAGGGTCGTCCCTGTTCCCTACGGCGGCATGACCCGCATCAGGTTTTAAGGGTCTCGGGACCACGGTTCCCGACTCTCAGCCCGGCCGTCCAGACTCCCCACAAAGCAAACATAAACCTCCCTTGCCCCAACGCCAATTATTTTTCCAATTTACTGGTCTTCTAAAACTGCCGTCGGAACGTATCCCCGCCGATGATCCATCGTTTCCACCTCCGCATAATCCCCAATCACTCTCCTCACACTCACACGATCACCCCTCCGTAGGGTCGATGTGGCAGGCGTCACCTGGTTCGGCCCTGCTTCCTTGAACGGGACGTCGGACAAAATCATTGCCATCCCAGCATCTCGACTCCCCGAACTTGCGCAACCCGCCAGAAACAGAAGAGCTGCACCACCCATCGACAGAATAAATTTCATCCCCTTTCCCTAGCAAACCCCGAGACGCTGGCAACTCTTGCCCGCCCTTCTTCTTCTCACCATCGTACCCTCATGCCCTTTCGCCTACTCCTTCACACCGCTGCGTCTCCCGCTCGCAATATGGCCATCGATGAATCCCTCCTGCGCCACGTCCAATCCCCCGTTCTTCGCATCTACTCCTGGGATCAACCCTGCGTCTCAATCGGATACTTTCAAAAAGCCCAGCTCGCCCCCACGGACCGTCCTATCGTTCGCCGCTTTACGGGAGGAGGCCTCGTCGAACACGGAAAAGACCTTACCTACACTCTCGTCCTTCCCCCCACTCACCCTCTCACTACCTCGGGCACTCTCCCCTCTTACCAAAAAATCCACTCTGCAATCGCTCATGCCCTCCAGAAAAGCGGCGTCCCTTGCCAGCTCGCCACAGCTCAACCCAAACAGGACGACCCCGCTTGTTTCCTTAAACCTGTTCCAGCCGATATCCTCAATCCCCAAGGCCACAAGCTTGCAGGAGCCGCCCAACGACGCACCAAACAGGGTTGCCTTCACCAAGGCAGCATCCTTCTTCCCCAATCCATCCCTCCAATCCTTTTTAATCTCCTGCCCACATTCCTCGCCGATTGCCTGGGCGAAAATTCCACTCCCTCCTCACTCACCTCAGCCGAACTCCAACTCGCCGACTCTCTTGAAAAAGAGCGCTACGCCAAAAACGACTGGAACTTCTCCCGCTAAATCACTCCTTTTTTTTGCCCGCTCCCCAAATCAAACCGCCGACTATCAAAACCACTAGCCCAATCAGAACCAAACTCCCCTGACCCACCCACTGCTCCGCTAATCTCGCAGCCGCAGGCGTTCGGGCAAATCGTTCCCCCGCAACCGCACTCAACCAGATCCATAAAGGGGCATACACCAGTGCACCCACCGCATTCAGAGCTAAAAACTTTTTCAGATCCATCTGGTGCCTCCCTGCAAAAAAGAAAACCCCGAACCGGACCGCAGGAATAAATCGCCCCAGAAAAACCGTCTTCATCCCATGCTTCTCGAACAGGTGCTCAATCTTTTTCTGCCTGCTCTGTGAAAAGACCACCGAGCCCAAACGCGTTCGCAAAAACCACTCTCCACCCCTTCTCCCTAAGAAATAAACCCACAAGTCCCCCGATAGAATTCCCGCCAAACAAGCCAGACACGTCATCCAGTAAGAAGACGTTCCCCAACCCACCGATAACCCACTCGCCACCAGCAAGGGCTCTTCCGGAAGAGGCACTCCCATGGCCGAAACAAAAAGAATTCCAAACATCGCCAGATAACGAAAGTCAGAGATCGCACTGATCAGAAAGTCGAGGGTCATTGTAGTTAGGGGGTTTGGATTGTCCTTAACGCCTTTTTCACTAAAAAAAGCTAATCCCTATGTACCTGAATTTAGGCATTACCGCCAAAGCTCTTTATCTGAACTACCTGGCACGCCCTTTCCAACTCAGACGCTGGGTGATCGTCACCTTCTTCCTTTTTCTACTCTGCTGCTTCTGGGTCGTCGTAGTCATTGGGCGCTCCCTTGACCATATCCTTTACCCTGGCTTTCGCAGGCAAAAGGTTCACAAGCCCGTATTTATTATCGCCCCTCCCCGCAGCGGCACCACCTTTCTTCAAAAACTCCTCGCCAAAAACCGTAACACCTTCGCCCCCGTCCTTATGTACCAAACTATCTTTCCCAGCATCACAATTCAGAAATTCATTCACTCCGTTGCCGCCGCGAGTCGCCAAAAAGGCGGACTCCTGTTCGACATCTCCTCATGGATCGAACGCCACTGCTTTGGGGGTTGGGACGGAATGCACAAAATGCGCTTCGCCGAACCTGAAGAAGACGACGGATTCTTCGTCTACACCTTCGTCACAGAGGCCATCTACCTCCTATTCCCCTACGTCCGCGCACTTTGGGGGGCTGGCTTTGCAGACGACCTTCCACCCCGCCAACGCCGCCGCCTCATGCGCTACTACCGCTCCTGCCTTCAGCGACACCTTTATCTCAATGGTCCCGACAAGATTCTTCTCTCCAAAGCTACCCAGCTATCCGGATCGATCGAATCCATTCGTGCCGAATTTCCCGATGCCCGAATCATTAATATCTTACGAAACCCAGTGGAATCCATCCCGTCCCATATCAGCGTTTTTTATACCGTCTGGAACTGGGTCGATCCCAAGATTCAGAAGGATGGACCTGAATCCATGGAGTATGCCGAACTTGCCGCCGCCTGGTTTCTTCATTTGGAAAAATATGACATCACATCAAAATCCGAATCCTACCTCCGCATTTTCTACACCGATCTTGTTCGAAAGCCCGATTCAGTCGCCCGTTCGATTTACGATCATTTCGGAATTCCCCTAACTGCCCGCGCGGCACGCCAAATCCAGACCGAAACCAAGCGCGCCCTCGAATACAAAAGTTCGCACCGCTACACCCTTATGGAATATGGCCTCAATCGGGATTGGATAAGAAGGGAGGTCGGCGGCCTCATGAAGCGCTATAAATTTCCTTTTCCACCCGAAACCGCCCCCCGCGGATCAAACCGCTGAGCCAACGGAATCCGCCGGCCCACACCAAACGCCTTCGTCGTCACCTTCAGCCCTGGCGCTGCCTGCCTCCGCTTGTACTCCGAAATGTCGATCTTCCGCACCATCTCCTCCGCCAACACTTTGGAAATCCCCTTTTTCACCATCCCCTGGATCGAACCCTCATTCACCACATAGCTCTCTAAAATCCGGTCCAACTCTTCATACGGCGGTAAACTATCCTGATCCTTCTGGTCAGGTCGCAGCTCGGCACTCGGCGCCTTCTCGATCGAGTTTTTGGGAATAATCTCCCGCTCACGATTGATCCATCGCGAAATCCGGTACACCAACGTCTTGGGTACATCCGCAATCACTGCCAACGCCCCGCACATGTCGCCATACAAAGTGCAGTACCCCACCGCCATCTCACTCTTATTTCCTGTCGTGAGCAGGAGCCGACCCGAATCATTCGAAATTGCCATCAGCGTCATGCCGCGAATTCGCGACTGCAGATTCTCCTCCGTTAATCCCCCGCTTCTTCCCTCTCGGGCAGGTGCGATCGATCGCAACATCGCTGAAAAAGTGTCCTCAATCGGAATTTCTTTATACCGAATTCCCAACCGCTTCGCTAACGCCTCCGCATCCGCCAAGCTTCCAGCGCTCGAAAATCGACTCGGCATTGCTACCCCCAACACCTTGTCCTTTCCGAGCGCCTCCGCCGCAACAACCGACACCAACGCACTGTCGATCCCTCCACTCAATCCCAGCACCACCTCCTGAAATCCACACTTCTGCAAATAATCCCTTGTCCCCAAAACCAATGCCTGAAACACCTGCTCTTCATCCCCCGCCCAGACCGGCTTCTCCTCCTTTCCTCCGATATCCACCACCTTCACATCCTCCATAAACGCCGCCCCTCGCGCTAGCAACCCACCCTTTACTCCCACTCCCAAACTCTGACCATCAAACACCAGCTCATCATTCCCTCCCACCTGATTCACTTGAATCACAGGAATCTTCTCCCGTTTCGCCACCTCCGCCAAAAGCCGATACCGCACCTTCTCCTTTCCAATGTTCCAAGGTGAAGCCGATAAGTTGATCAGCAGATCCATGCCCTTTTTCGCCAACTCTCGCACTGGATCTATCCGGTACCTTCTCTCAGGCCACAGGTCCTCATCATTCCAAATATCTTCACAGATCGTTACCCCCACCCGCTTTCCTGCGATCCTCACGCTCCCCACCTTATCTCCGGCCTCGAAATACCTGTCCTCATCAAATACATCGTAAGTCGGCAACAAAATCTTCCGTGCTACTGCCCGTATCTTGCCCTTCTGCACTAAAAAAGCCGTGTTGTATAACGGCCTACCCGTCTTTTGATTTGTTTTCTCAATCCCCCCGATCAATAGCGGTACTTTGCTTACCCTCTTTGCCACCTCACGCAATGCCCGCTCGTGCGACTCTACAAAATCCCGCCGATTCAGAAGATCCCGGGGCGGATACCCGCACAACCCTAGCTCTGATCCCACACACAACTCCGCCCCCTCCCTAACCGCCCTCTCATACGCAGACACTAATTTTTCACTATTTCCACTAAAATCCCCAACAGTAAAATTTAACTGCAAGGTGCCTATCTTCATATAAATCTATCCATCAGATACTTAAGCAATCCATATCTTCCATCGGGTTCCGTTGACATATGCGATTGTATTTGTAGCCTCACTACTTCTTCTATGCCAGTTCCTATTAGCCAAGCTTGGACAGTTGCCTCCTATGTTCTCGGACAAAAAATCCGTGGCAACAAACGCTATCCCCTTGTCCTCATGCTCGAACCCCTCTTCCGTTGTAACCTTGCATGCGCAGGTTGCGGCAAAATCCAGTATCCCGATCACGTTCTCAATAAAAGACTCACACCCCAACAGTGCTGGGACGCGGCGGATGAGTGCGGGGCCCCTATGGTCTCCATCCCCGGCGGTGAACCCCTGATCCATCCCGAGATCGATAAAATCGTCGAAGGCCTCGTCGCCCGCAAAAAATACATATACCTTTGCACCAACGCCCTCCTCCTCAAACGCAAAATCGATCTCTTTAAACCCACCAAATATCTCACCTTCAGCGTCCACATGGACGGACTCGAACCCGAACACGACGCCGCCGTATGTCGCGATGGAACCTACAAAACCGCCCTCGAAGGAATTAAAGAAGCCGTCGCTCGTGGATTCCGTGTTACCACCAACACCACCCTCTTTGAAGGAGCCAACCCCGCCCGCGTCCGTGAATTTTTTGATGAAATGATGAAACTAAAGGTCGAGGGCATGATGCTCTCCCCAGGCTACAGCTACCAAAAAGCTCCCGACCAGGAACACTTCTTAGGCCGTGAACGCACAAAGAAACTCTTCCAAGAAATTCTCAACCAACGAAAAAAATCCTGGAAATTCAATCTCTCCCCCAACTTCCTCGAATTCCTCCAAGGCAACGTGGATTACGACTGCACACCTTGGGGCAACCCCACCTTCAACGTCTTTGGTTGGCAGAAACCCTGCTACCTACTCCAAGACGGCTACGTCCCGACCTTCAAACAGTTGATGGAAGACACCGCTTGGGAAAATTACGGCCAGAAGAGCGGCAACGAGAAGTGCCGCGACTGCATGGTCCACTGCGGCTACGAAGCCAGTTCGGTCGATGATACCTTCGGTTCTCTCCCTGGATTCGCCCGCACGGTGAAAGCTGCCATCGCCTACGGGACCTGAACCCTCCGTCACTTCTACTCAACACTATGCCTCAGGCCGATAAACACGCTTTACCGACTCATAAGCCGGGTTCGATCGAGGGCACGACGCTAACCTGTTCCGACACCGCATCTCGTCGACATGCCCTTCAAACGGCCTTCGATTACCGTGGCGACGTCACTTTGGATATCGGCGGCGGCAAGAAGATCGTCGGATTCGTTTTTCGATACGACGAATCCCCTGGAGTGGTTCATATTTACATTCCTCAAGGCAAAGACTCGATTCCCCAAACGTTCCCAGCGAATGATGTCACCGCCGTTCACTTCACGGGCGAAGACACCGCATTTGGCAAGTCTTGGGACGACTGGACGACGAAAGCCGAAAAAGAGCGAGTGAAAGAGGCGGAACGTCTCGCCCGCGAGGCCGTCGACCGCGGCGAACTGTAAACACACCCCATGCGTCGCTGCATGGAGTGGACTGATAAGTCCGACGGCACTCGTCCGACCACCACCTACCGCGTCTCCCTTTTCTCGGGTGTCGTCCACTGGCAACGCAAAGAGAAAGATGCGGAAAAGTGGGAAACCCCAAAACTTCTTCCGACCGATGTATGGGAGCGACTTCTTGAGGAGGTCGATAAACGCTATCAACGCCGTCGGGCCCGCCACGAAGACGTGCTTCTCGTTCGTACCGCCTTCCAGAAAGCCCCAAAACTGCCCCCTGCCTAATCCTGCTCTTGCCGAACCCCTTTTTTTCCGATACTCTTACTTCTTATGGCAAACGTCGCCGTCATCCGTACAGGAGGCAAACAGTACAAGGTCAGCGAAGGCGAGACCCTTGAGATTGAACGCCTTACTACTGCCCCAGGATCCTCAGCAGAGTTTTCCGACGTCCTCCTCGTTGTCCAAGACAGCAAGGTTCAAGTAGGCAAACCCACGGTCGCCGGTGCCAAGGTCGTCGCCGAAGTTGTCACCCATGATCGCGCCCCAAAAGTCATCGCTTTCAAATATCGTCGCCGGGAAGGGTATCACCGCACCGTCGGCCATCGTCAGGCTCGGACTCGCATCAAAATTCAAAAGATCCAAGCCGGCAAATAACCGAGGAAACCGTCATGGCACATAAAAAAGGTCAAGGATCAACACGCAACGGTCGCGATAGCCGCAGCCAACGCCTCGGAGTAAAATGTTTCGGCGGCGAAACCATCCCCGCCGGTTCCATCATTATCCGTCAACGCGGAACAAGATTTCAGGCAGGTCAAAACGTCGGTATGGGCCGAGATCACACCCTCTTCGCACTCTCCCACGGCCGGGTCCGCTTTGATAAGGGAAACCGCCGCATCCATATCGATCCGTCCCCCGCCGCGGCATCCTAAGCCGCCCCTCGGGCCCCCCTTGGCCCTTCCAGTGAGTCCCACGGGCGATCTCCTCCGAATCCGAGGCGCACGCCAACACAATCTCGCCAATCTCTCCCTCGATATCCCTCGCCACAAGCTGGTCGTCTTTACTGGTCCGTCAGGGTCAGGGAAAAGTTCTCTCGCCTTTGATACCATCTATGCGGAAGGACAACGCCGCTACCTCGAGTGCCTATCCTCCCATGCTCGGCATCACCTCGCACAGCTTCCCGCTGTCGACATCGATACGATTGAAGGTCTCTCCCCCACCCTCGCCGTTGAACAGCGCCAAGCTGGAGGCTCCGCCCGCTCCACCCTGGCCACCGCTACCGAAATCCATGATCATCTCCGCGTTCTCTTTGCCACTCACGGAACCCCTCACGATCCGAAAACAGGAAAAGCCCTTCTCTCTTTTTCCCCCCAACAGATCGTTGATCAGATTCTTGAAAAAGGGAAAGATCGTCCCGTCGTACTTCTCGCACCTTTGTCACATGCCGACCCTGCTCGCTTGAAAAAAGAGGGCTTTTTGCGTGTCCGTCAAAAAACAGAGATCGTCGAACTTCAAGCAGACTCCACCCAATCCTCCATAGAACTAGTCGTCGACCGAATCACTCTTGCCCCCTCCGCCCGAGGTCGTTTGACCGACTCCGTTGAACTCGCCCTCCGCCTTGGACAAGGAAAAGTACGCGTCGCCTTTACCAATAACGATTTCTCCAAAGTCCTGCCTCAACCCGAACTCTCCTTTTCCACGCAACCCCACGATCCAGATACAGGCACCGCCATTCCACGCCTCACCCCCAGACACTTCTCCTTCAATAGCACCGAGGGCGCCTGCCCCAACTGCTCTGGCTTAGGCACCTCACTTTCCCCGGACGTAGAAAAGATTATCCCCAACACCGCGCTACCCATCGAAAAGGATGCTATCGCCCCATGGAATCGCGCTCATCCCAAGATGCGAACCTTCTACCGAACTCTCGGACGCGAATTCACTCAGCACGCAAAGATTCCCGCCCTCACGCCTCTCATGTCATGGCCGGAAAAGTGGAAAAAGATATTCCTTCATGGATCTCAAGGTCGACCTCTCTTTAAGAAAAAACCTTGGGAAGGATTGATCCCCGAACTCTCTCGCCAACTTGGCGAAGCCAAATCCGACTCAGCCAGACATCGGCTTCAGCGCTTTTTCTCTACTGGTACCTGCACTCTCTGCTCTGGCACACGCCTTCAACCCTCCGCTCAATCCGTAACTTTGACCTCCCCCTCAGGCGAAACCCATTCAATCGCCTCCCTGTGCCAACTAACCGCCTCAGACGCTCTCCACTGGCTTACCCATCTCGAACCCACTTCTGGACCAGTCGCCCACTCATTCGTCCCTCTTCAGACGGCCCTTACCCAACGCCTCTCCTTTCTCGAGCAGCTAGGACTGGGCTATCTCACACTCGATCGCACCATGGACACACTTTCAGGAGGTGAATACCGCCGCACCCGACTCGCAACTCAGATTGGAGGAGGATTAACAGGTGTCCTCTATGTCTTGGATGAACCCAGTATCGGCCTTCACCCATCTGAACACTCCCGCCTCCTCAACCTCCTTTTCCAACTTCGCGATCTCGGCAACTCCCTGATTGTGGTCGAACACGACGAGGAAACTCTTCGGCGTGCCGACTACCTGATCGAATTCGGACCTGGAGCCGGCACCGCAGGAGGCCAGATCACAGGCCAAGGCACTCCTAAAGAAATTTCTGCCCTTCCCCAATCCTTAACGGGAGCTTTTCTCTCTGGTCGACGTAAAATCAAAATCCCTACAAGAAAAAGCTCCTTCACCGATTGGCTTCACTTAAAAGGAGCTGCCACTCACAACTTAAAGAAAGTGGACTTCTCAATTCCCTTAGGTGCATTCACATGCGTGACAGGCGTAAGCGGGTCAGGCAAAAGCTCCCTCGTCTTTGATACCTTGGCGAACGCCCTTCTACGACAATTTGGCACTCCCTCCTCTGCTCCCCCTCCAGGACCGTATCAATCTCTGGTAGGAACAGATTCTTTAACTCGAGCCGTCGTCATCGATCAATCTCCGTTGTCTCGCCAATCCCGCTCTCATCCCCTGTCTCTTCTTGGGGTCTGGGATGAGGTGCGAAAACTCTTCGCCTCCCTTCCCTCTGCCAAAGCGCGCGGCTTTGGCCCATCTCGATTCAGCTTTAACGTCCGAGGTGGCCGATGCGAAACCTGCTCCGGCCTAGGCGAAATTGCCGTTCAGTTACAGCTTCTTCCAGAGGCTATCGCTCCTTGCCCCGCCTGCGGTGGTGAAAGATATAACCGCGAAACGCTAACGATCACCTATCGAGGACACTCGATTGGGCAGATTTTGCAACTGCCCGTCGATCGCGCCCTAGAACTTCTACGAGCCATTCCACCCCTTGCCAATGCGTTGGGAGCGCTACAAAAAGTCGGGCTCGGCTACCTCCCCGTTGGTCAGTCGGCCGATCGTTTTTCAGGAGGCGAAGCCCAGCGAGTTCGACTTGCGACGGCCCTGGCTCAACGAACACATGGACCCACTCTCTACCTGCTGGATGAACCCACAACGGGTTTGCACCTAGCCGAAGTTGAAAATCTGCTATCGGTTTTCTTCGATTTATGCAAATCAGGACATACACTCGTTGTCGTGGAACATCACCCTGACATTATGAGTCATGCGGATTGGATCGTGGAGTTGGGCCCCAGCGGCGGCCATCAAGGAGGACAGGTAGTGACGAAGGGAACCCCACAAGAGGTCGCTCGCAATAACCAGAGCGCCACTGGAAAGATACTTTCCGCCCGATGAAACTCTTCGCTCTCCTCACGCTTTTCCCCCTCCTTCTCGCCGCAGCACCTGGCGAAATTCCTAAGGAACTTCGGGTGGCGGAGGAGATGATGAAGGATGGATTAGGACGTGATGCCGCTACAAGAATTCAGGATTGGCTACAGAAGAATAACTCCTCCCCTCAACCATTGGCTCAAGTGATGCTTGCGGAGGCTCTGCTACTGGATCACCGACCCGCTGAATCACTCTCTTCACTACCTAAAACTTGCCCCCCTGAACTTCTGATACGCCAAAGATTAACACGGGCCGCCGCATTGGCCGAGGTCGGTCGATCAAGTGATGCTGTCCTCGAATGGCAGGAAGCCAAGAAAGAGGCGCAGAATTCTGAAATCAAAACTCAGATTCGGCTGGGTTTAGCCGAGACTTGGCTCCACGAAAATAATCCTACTGCTGCGATCCGTGAACTAGTCGAAATTCTGGATGATCCGAAAAATCCATCCCACGATTTGGCTCGGCTTTTTCTCGTTAAAGTTCTTCTCTCGGAAGGAAAATCCGATGAGGCCTCAGATGCTTTGGAAAAGATCTCGCCAAAAAGTTCAGGGCCCATTCTTGCGGAAGCAATGTACTGGAAAGCGAGGCTTCTCGCGATGCGAGGAAAAGCGGACGAAGCGCGCACCCTTTTCGAGAAAGTCATAGAGGACAGAAAAAGCGCAACCCGGGACTTAATTTCCCAAGCTTGGATTGCGATAGGGCAGATTGATCGTGCCCGCGATAAACCCGCTGACGCTGCGAGCGCATTTGAAAAAGCTCTCGATTGCGGAGGAAATCCTGAATCTTACCTGACTGCGGCTCGGGAGTACCTCGCAGCCGCGAAAACAGCGCAATCCCTCCCTGCTGCATCTCTACGGCTTCGTGACTCAGTTCGAGACCGGGAAAGTGACGATGAGAAGCGCGGCAGATACGCCCCCGCCCTTCTCCTTTTAGCTTCCAACTCCCTGGACTCGGAAAATTTTGAGGCGACCGTGGCGGATCTGGATAATCTTATGAAAACTTATCCCTCCTCCCCAGCACTTCCATCAGCCCAACTCCTGCTTGCAGAGGCACTCGTCAAGCAGGGGCAACTCACCACAGCTCGCGAGCAGCTTCAAAGCCTTCTCAAACGGGAAAACCTGAGTTCGGAAATTATTTATCAGGGCAGAGCAGCCCTTGCCGACATCCTACTTCAAGAGGGAAAAGCCTCGGAGGCCAGCACCCTTTGGGAGGAGGCAGCCCTTACTGCTCCAAAGGCAAATCTTGCCGAACAGGCTTACTTCAACGCAACGCTCGCCGCCGCACGCCAACCCGATCCAGCAAAGTTCGGAAGGCTCGAGGAGCTTTTTACAAAGAAATATCCAGAAAGTAGTCGTCGAGCTGCCTTGGCGTTGGAGCGCGGTCGAATGCTCGAGAATAAAGGGGACTCACCTGCGAGCCGTTCTGCACTAGCGGAAGTTTCGAAACTTCCTGGGGCCGATTCCCTTAAGGACGAAGCTTCACTGCGAAGAGCCAACTCCCTTCTACGTACAGGCGACTATCCCGCCGCCATCGCGGCATTTGCTGAATTTGAAAAGAGTTTTCCCAAGTCACCCCTTCTTCCCCAAGCCCTCGCCTCAGGAATCGAAGCTCGCTTACGCCAAAAAGAAATTACAGGAGCTCAATCTCGTGCCGAATTTGCCAAGATCCTCGCGCGCTTTCCCGAAAGCAGTTTGGCTCCCTCCTTGGCCTTTCAGATCGGGCAAACTCACTACGAAGAGAAAAACCACGGGGAAGCTCTTTCTAGCTTTCGTGAAATGGCCCAGCGATTTGCAAAGGATCCGTTAGCAGATGACGCCCGTTACTACGCAGGCCTAAGCGCCCTTGCCTTAGGAAATCCGGAAGAAGCCGTGAAGCTTTTTCGATCGATTTCAGAGACTTCCCCCCTCCGGCTGGATGCACGATTGGCAGAGATTGATGCATCCCGCACCTCAGGCGACTATTCGGGAGGCCTCCAAATCGCAAACTCTCTTCTCGCAAACAAAACCCCTGAACAGAGAGCTTGGGTAGAGATCACAAAACGCCGCCTTGCCTGTGAATTTGCGATCGGTGGCACGGATCGCGCTAGTTTGGAGCGAGCTGCGTCGACTGCCTTGAGCCTGATCGCTAGCCCTGCCGCGGATTCGGCGGATCGGAACGAGGCAGGATATATTCGCGGAAAATCCCTAGAGCAGTTGGGGCGTGAGGAGGATGCACTTCAGGCTTACCTCGACGTTCTCTATGCAAAACAGGCCTCGCCTACATCGGGACCTGCGCAACCCGAGTATCTCTGGTTCGCTCGCGCAGGGGCCGAAGCAGCACGCCTTCAAGAAAAACGGGGAGACTTTCGCGGAGCACTCTCTATCTATCGGATCCTTGAAAAGGCGGGTGGCCCCAGCCAACTCGCCTTTACCCGTAAGATCGAAGACCTACGAAACCGCCACTTTCTATGGAGCGAAGAGTAACGTTTTAGGAAAAGTACCGATCCCACACTCCATGCAGCCAACCCAATAGAAGCTTAGTCTCAAAAGTAGATTTCATAACAATTACAATCTTGGATTAGTACTTTTTGCTCAAAATAGCGATAGATCTGCTATAGTTAGGCACTCACAAATGAAGTCAAAAAGCCCACAGCCAACACCACCCGAACCGGAAACCCCTCCTCAGGATTCAGTTCCTGCTCCCGCTCCATCCCCTGCCGAGCAAACGGCAGCGGAGATCGCTTCTCTTAAAGATCAACTTCTTCGAGCTCGGGCTGATTTCGAAAACAGCAGAAAGAGACTCGTTCGCGAAAAAGAGGAATCTTTGCGTTATGCGAACCAATCGATCCTTGCGGATCTTCTTCCCCTTCTCGATCACCTCGAGCTTGGTCTCCAAGCGGCTACTTCCGCCAAAGATGCGGCCTCCGTTGTCAATGGAGTAAAACTAATTCAAACCCAGTTTGAGCGATTTCTGACCGAGCATGGAGTCACCCCGATTGATGCCTTGGGCAAACCTTTCGATCCCAACTGGCATGAAGCTCTTGGCCAAGAGCCTGCTCCGGAAAAACCAGAAGGCACCGTTCTCCACCTGCGACGCCGTGGGTTTAAAATCGGCGATCGACTTCTTCGCCCTGCCAGTGTGATCACTGCAGCGCCACCTACATCGTAAGCCGTGTCTACAAAGAGAGATTATTACGAAGTTCTGGTCGTCTCGCGTACTTCCACAGCCGAGGAGATCAAAAAGGCGTACCGCAAACTCGCCGTTCAACATCATCCCGATAAACACAAGGGAGACAAAAAGGCCGAAGAAAAGTTTAAAGAGATCGGCGAAGCGTATGAGGTGTTATCAGATCAGCAAAAACGGGATGCCTATGATCGGTACGGACATCGAGCCTTTGCCCCTGGATCAGGCATGGGTGGCGCAGGCGGCTTTCATGATCCTTTCGAGGTCTTCCGCGAGGTCTTCAACTCAGGGGGTGGTGGGGCCGGGATTTTTGGAGACATCCTTGAGGGAGCATTCGGGGGTGGAGGAGGCGGTCGACGCGGGGCTCGCTCCAACCAGGGCTCCGATCTGCGGTACGATCTGGAGATCGATTTTATGGAAGCCGTTCGGGGCTGTGAAAAGGAGATCACGATTCGTCGTCCTGTTCCCTGCTCCCCTTGCCAAGGCACAGGTGCCGCGGCTGGCTCGAAAGCCACAACCTGCTCCACATGCCGTGGACAAGGACAGGTCGCTGTCAGTCGGGGTTTCTTTTCTATCGCCCAAACCTGTCCAAAGTGTGGCGGCTCAGGCCAAACAATTCAAAACCCCTGTAAATCCTGCCGGGGAGAAGGGCGCGTTGAGGAAAATGCGCGTATTAAACTAAAGATACCTGCAGGAGTGGACACAGGCTCACGACTACGATCGGTCGGACAAGGCGAGGCGGGTTCGAGGGGTGGTCCAGCAGGCGATCTTTATGTGGTCCTCTCCGTTCAATCCCACCCGGTTTTCGATCGCGAGGAGAATGACCTCGCCTGCAATATTCCCATCTCCTTTAGCCAGTTAGCTCTCGGTGCTGAAATCAGCATTCCCAGCTTGGATGGGGAGATGAAACTCAAGATTCCTGCTGGGACCTCATCCGACAAGGTTTTCAGGATTCGCGGTCAGGGTGTCCCCTCCGTTTCAGGACGTACAAGAGGCGATCTTCATATCCGAATCCAGGTTGAAATCCCTAAACACTTGAACACGGCGCAAAAAGAGGCTTTGGAGAAATTTGCAAAACTGTGCGACGAACATACTCACCCCGAGGGCCACTCGTTTCTCGAAAAAGCAAAGAAACTGTTCAAGGGCTAAACTCCATGCCTGGCCACCGCTTTTACAATCCCAACCTCTCTTCGGGCAAATTCCTCCCGGAGGAGTCCCACCACGCTGTGGATGTTCTCCGTCTCCGGTCAGGCGATTCGGCTGCAATATTTGATGGAAAAGGTACGGAAGCACGGGTTCGTCTAACCCAAGTCTCTGCCGACGAAGTCTCCTACGAGACCCTTTCCACCGCTCGCACCCCCCCGCCTTCATGTCGGATCCGCTTTGGTCAGGCGCTCATCAAGCCCGTCGGAATGGATCTGCTGATCCAGAAGTTGACCGAACTGGGAGTGAGTGAAATCTGGCCTATCGCGTCGGAACGATCCGTCTCCAAGCCATCGGGAGAAAAGCGAATATCGCAACGCTGGGAGGCGATCGCCCTATCTGCCTGTAAGCAGTCGGGACAAAATTGGCTCCCAAAGATTCACGAAGCCGGCCCTCTCGATAACTTTCTCTCTGCCCCCAATCCTGCCCCCCCTTCTGGCAGGATCATCGGCTCACTCCAACCTGAAGCCAAACCTCTGCCCGCTCTTTTGGCGACAGCTCGACAAGCAGGAAACCCCCCGGCCTTGGATCTTCTCATCGGCCCGGAAGGAGATTTCACCCCCGCCGAAATCGGTCGTGCCCGCTCGGCCGGATTTCAACCCGCCTCACTCGGACCCCTCGTCCTCCGATCCGAAACCGCCTCCCTCTTTCTCGCGTCCGTCCTTCACTACGAGTTCAATCTCCCCCATTGAAGGCGCAACTCGTCTGCACTGATTTCGACGGAACTCTTGCGGGAGAAAACCCGGATGCGCCGCTTGCACCCGAATTCTTTCGCTGGCTGAGCAATTCCAGAAAAGCCGGCGAAATATCTTGGGTAGTTGCCACGGGCCGATCTTGGGAGAGCCTTCGCGAAGCTCTTGTGTTCCACAAAGCTCCCGTCATGCCCGATTGGATCGTCACCGTCGAAAGGGAAATTCACCAAGTTAAGGAAGGTCAGGCTCACTCCCTCGAAGCCTGGAACAAGTGCTGTACCGAGACTCATCAGGCCCTCTTCGGTCGCCACGGCGCCCTTCTGGAAAGGATCGAACGCGAGATCGGATCAACCGATGAAGTCACCGTCATTCCAGACGCAGGAGCCATTGGCTTAGTCGCGGGTTCTCAAAAAAGCATCGACCGTACCCACGCATTGGTGACCGAAATTATTCGGGAGCATCCCGAAATCTCGACCGTCAGGAACGGCCCATACTTTCGTTTTGCCCATGTGGATTACCATAAAGGTTCCTGCCTGGCAGAAATCCAAAAACTTCTGGATCTCCCCCCCTCTTCAACCTTTATTGCGGGCGATAATCTGAATGATCTGCCCATGCTCCAACGTAAATACGGGCACTTCCTCGCCTGCCCATCCAACTCCGTCTCAGAAGTCCTTACCCAGGTCAAAAAAGAGGGTGGCTACCTCGCCACTCAGGAAGCTGGCTCCGGTATTGCCGAGGCCCTCTTCCACTGGTTCCCATTGTCTTCCTAATTTTTCACATCTCGTGCCACGATTCTGTAATTCCTTCTTCTAGATCGATCTCTTTTCCTTATTCTCCAGTCCATGCCACGCCGGACCGACCTAAAATCAATTCTCATCATCGGGTCCGGACCCATCATCATCGGCCAAGCCTGCGAATTCGACTACTCGGGGGTCCAAGCTTGCAAAGCCCTGCGCGAAGAGGGCTACAAGGTGATCCTCGTGAATAGCAACCCAGCGACGATCATGACCGATCCGGAGTTTGCCGACCGTACCTACATTGAACCCATCACTCCTGCCGTGGTGGAAATGATTATGGCTAAGGAAAAGCCCGACGCCCTCCTTCCGACGCTCGGAGGACAAACCGCTCTCAATACCGCTATGGCTCTACATGAGTCGGGCGCCCTCACTAAACACGGGGTGAAGCTCATTGGGGCTCAAGTCGAGGCCATCCGCAAAGGGGAAGATCGCCAGCTCTTCAAGGAGTGTATGGCTAAAATCGGTCTTGAATGCGCCAGGTCCGCCACCGCTCACACTATGGAGGAGTCCCGGGCAGCGATGGAAAAGATCGGCACTTTCCCCCTGATCATTCGTCCCGCCTTTACTCTCGGAGGCACCGGCGGGGGCATCGCCTATAACCGCGAAGAGTTCGAAAAATTTGCCGCCTCAGGTCTCGACGCCTCCCCCACCTCTGAAATCCTCGTGGAGGAATCCCTTCTCGGTTGGAAAGAGTACGAAATGGAGGTTATGCGAGATCACGCGGACAACTGCGTCATTATCTGCTCCATTGAAAACTTTGATCCAATGGGAGTCCATACGGGCGACAGTATCACCGTCGCTCCTGCCCAAACTCTTACGGATCGAGAGTATCAACGGATGCGCGATGCCTCCTTTGCCGTCATTCGGGAAATCGGGGTGGAAACAGGTGGCTCCAACATCCAGTTTGCCGTTTGTCCGCAGACAGGACGGATGATCGTCATTGAAATGAATCCTCGCGTCTCCCGCTCTTCCGCCCTCGCCTCCAAGGCCACCGGCTATCCCATTGCCAAAATCGCCGCAAAACTCGCCGTCGGTTACACCCTCGACGAACTGAAAAACGATATTACCCGCAATACTCCTGCATCCTTCGAGCCCACCCTCGACTACGTGGTAACCAAGATACCTCGTTTCACTTTTGAAAAGTTCCCTGGCGCGGAAGCCGTTCTGACCACCTCGATGAAGAGTGTCGGCGAAGCCATGGGTATTGGCCGAACCTTCCAAGAATCGTTCATGAAAGCCCTTCGATCTCTGGACATTAAAGGTCTGGAAGGTCGCCTCGATTTCGGAACCCGCACACCCCCTGTCCCTGAGGATCAGTTAACCGTTCAACTCCGCACACCTCATCCAGCACGAATTTGGTATGTCAGCCACGCCTTCAACCAAGACTGGTCGGTCGAACGAGTCCACGAAGTCACAAAAATCGACCCTTGGTTCCTAGATAATCTGAAACAGATCACAGAAGTCGCTCAATCGATCGAAAAACAAAGTTGGCTGGGAAACCCGGCCTCCCTCCCCCTTCTTCTACAAGCCCGAAAGGCAGGTCTTTCGGATATCGACCTCGCCCGAATTCTTCCAGGACCCGCCGAAGAGCTGGTGACCCGATCCCGCGCAGTTCGGGCATGGCGCGAAAAGATGAAGGTTCACCCCTCCTATCGCTTGGTTGATACCTGCGCGGCTGAATTTGAGGCCTATACCCCCTACTACTACTCCACCTACGATGTGGAAGACGACGAATCCCGCCCAACCAAGAAACCGAAGATCCTCATCCTCGGAGGAGGCCCAAACCGAATCGGTCAAGGAATCGAGTTCGACTACTGCTGCGTCCACGCCAGCTTCGCCCTCCGGGAAGACGGCTATGAAACGATCATGGTAAATTCCAACCCTGAGACGGTCTCCACCGATTACGACACTTCCGACAAACTTTATTTCGAGCCCCTCACGGCCGAAGATGTCATAAATATCTATCGGGCTGAAAATCAGGATGATCTAGTCAAGGGAGTCATCATTCAGTTCGGGGGACAAACCCCTTTGAACCTGGCCGCTGAACTTCAAGCAGCCGGAGTCCGCATTCTGGGAACCTCCGTCGAATCGATCGAACGCGCCGAAGACCGAAAACTCTTTTCCGCCATGTTGGACAAGCTGGGACTTCGCCAACCCCCAAATGGTACGGCCACCACAACGGACCAGGCACTGGTAGCCGCAAAGGAGATTGGATTTCCTCTCCTGCTTCGCCCCTCGTTCGTCCTGGGAGGTCGAGCCATGCGAATTGTGTACTCGGAAGATGAAATCCGCACCTACATGAAAGAGTGCACAGAAGTTGCTCCTGGTCGCCCCATCCTCCTCGACCGCTTTCTTGAAGACGCCACAGAAGTGGATGTCGACTGTGTGTCGGATGGCAAAGATGCCGTCATCGGAGCTGTGATGGAACATATCGAACAGGCAGGCATTCATTCAGGAGATAGCGCCTGCGTCATCCCCAGCCGTTCCTTATCCAAAAAGGTTCTGGAGGAAATTCGTACGGCCACACTTTCCCTTGCACGAGAGTTAAAGGTCCACGGCCTCATGAATATACAGTTTGCCGTTCAGAAGGATAAGATTTACGTCCTGGAGGTTAACCCACGTGCCTCACGAACCGTTCCTTTTGTCAGCAAGGCGATCGGGAAGCCCCTTGCCAAGATCGCGTCCCGAGTCATGTCGGGCAAAACTCTGAAAGAGCTTGGATTCACCTCAGAAATCATTCCAGAGTTTTTCTCCGTCAAAGAGGCAGTCTTTCCTTTTGCCAGGTTCCCAGGAACGGACATCCTCCTCGGACCGGAAATGAAATCCACTGGAGAAGTCATGGGGATCGACCGCTCCTTTGGCCTCGCTTATGCCAAAGCTCAAATGGCCGCCCAACCACCTTTGCCCACCTCTGGAACCGTTTTCCTAAGCGTCCGGGATATAGACAAAGAGTCTGCGGTCAGAATCGGCAAAGGCCTTCATGAACTCGGCTTTAAGATTGTTTCTAGCTCCGGAACAGCCCGTAAATTGGCTGACGCAAAGATTCCTGTCACTCCCCTGCTGAAGCTTTCGGAGGGACGTCCCAATGTCGTCGACCTTATCAAAAACAAGGAAATTACACTCGTGATCAATACTCCGGCGGGAGCCATCGCGCGGTCAGAGGAGGTCCTGATTCGGACATCCGCCTTAAGAAACAAGATCCCGGTTATGACAACAGTGGCCGCCGCCGAAGCTAGCGTTGAAGGTATTAAGTCGATCCGTGCCCATGGCCTCTCCGTTCAAGCGCTGCAAGATTACCACGCTTAAGAACTCTCTTTTTATCGTCTCTTCCATTGATCCGAAATCTCATCTTTGACTGGTCCGGAACTCTCGTCGACGATCTCACACCCGTACTGACCGCCACCAATCACGTCTTCGGACTACACGGTAAGCCTCTCTTTAACCGGGAAACCTTTCGTGAAAAGTTCTACCTCCCTTATCAAGGCTTTTACGAAGAGCATCTTCCCGGAGTTGCCCTAGAAGGGCTCGAAAAGATATTCCGCAAAGTCTTTCGTGAGCACCACCACACGGTTTCCCTCCTACCTGGAGCCAAAGAGATTCTCCAATACTGTCACGACAACCAGCTTCCGACGTTTCTGTTAAGCACGGTCACCCATGAGGATTTTCTTCATCAGGCCAAGCGTCTCGGGGTCGATCACTACTTCCACAAGGCGTATGCAGGTATCTTGGATAAGCGGGAGGCGATTCATTCGATTCTGGCCGACCACCATCTGCGCGCCGACGAGACCCTTTTTGTAGGAGATATGGAGCACGACATCGAAACTGCTCGTTACGGCAATATCCGCTCCTGTGCCGTACTTACAGGCTACGACTCACTCAAGAAACTGCAGCGAGCCCTTCCCGACCACGTCGCCCCCGACATGTTTGCCGTTATGGAGATCCTTCGCCGCCACTCCGAACCCGAGGCAATCCCTCCCACCCCAACCGTTGGAGCCCTGATCATCGGTCCAGACAAGAAGTTGCTGATGGTCCATACCCTAAAATGGTCTGGTCTCTGGGGAATTCCCGGAGGAAAGATTAAGGCTGGGGAATCTTCCGAAGACGCCCTGCGACGCGAGATTTTAGAGGAAACGGGCCTTCCTATAAAGGATGTCGATTTTGCCGTTGTTCAAGACTGCATTCGTTCGAAGGAGTTCTACAAACCGGCTCATTTTGTCCTCTTAAACTACATCGCCTACACCCCAAACACCCAGGTGACCCTGAATGCCGAGGCCGATGAGTACCGCTGGTGCACACTAGAGGAGTGCTACCAACTCAATCTCAACACCCCCACCCGGATCCTTCTCGATTGGTATAAGAAGAATCGTTAAGACACGCCCTCCCGCCTTTCACCATCCACCTGCCCCAACTTACGCTTCCTTTTTCCAAGCAACGTTGGATGATCGCTCCATGAGCTGGCAAACCTCTCCCTTCAAAATCGATGCAAAATCCGGTCAAACCCTCGCTTTTTGCACCTGCGGACAAAGCAAGAACCCTCCCTTCTGCGACGGCTCCCACAAAGGGTCAGGCAAAGCCCCCAAAGTGATTACGATAGAAAATGACGGTCCGATCTGGGCCTGCGGGTGCGGCAAAACAAAGAACTCCCCCTTCTGCGATGGCTCACACAAGGGCTGAGGGATCGGACTCCTTCCCTCCCGCTTTGAGCTGTCTCTAGGCTACAACCTGTAGCCACTCCCCGCTTTCACCTATTCCGAGAATGGCCTAATTACACTTACCGGAATCAGCGCGTCCCCATCCCGACACCCTGAACCGTCTGGAACAGCTTCCCCTCGGTCTTGATAGAAGGGGCGATAATAATCTCAGTTTCTTGAAACTCTTTGAGTGTCTTCGCCCCGACGTTGCCCATACAAGTGACAATTGCACCGACCAGATTCTGTGAACCGTCATCAAGCGTTGCCGGACCAAAGAGAATCTGTTTCAAGCTACCCGTCACTCCGACCTTGATTCTGGTGCCACGGGGCAGATTCGCATGGGGTGTGGCCATCCCCCAATGATTCCCGTTCCCCGGAGCTTCCTGAGCCCGGGCAAAGGCACTTCCAATCATCACCGCATCCGCGCCGCACGCGAACGCCTTGCAAATATCTCCTCCCTTGTTCATCCCACCATCGGTGATGATCGGCACGTAACGACCTGTCTTTTTGTGATACGCATCACGAGCCGCCGCACAGTCTACCGTTGCTGTTACTTGTGGTACGCCTAACCCTAAGACTCCCCGTGTGGTACAAGCAGCTCCAGGACCTACGCCGACAAGGAGACCCGAGATTCCTGCCTGCATCAGCTCCATACTCACCCCGTAAGTGACTGCATTTCCGACCATTACAGGAATCTTCATCGTCTTACAAAACTTCGCCAAATCGAAGGTTTTATACTCAGAGGAAACGTGACGAACCGTCGATACGGTCGACTGGATCACAAAAATGTCTGCGCCCGCCTTCTGTGCGATCGCTCCGTACCTCTCCGCCTTTTGGGGAATCGCGGACACTGCAACCACAATGCCCGCCTTCTTCATCTCCTTAATTCGTTTTGCAATGAGTTCCTCACGAATCGGAGGCACATACATCTTTTGGATCAGATGCGTACAGGCATCTTTATCCGCCTTGGCAATCTGCTCTAAGACATGGGCAGGATTCTCATAACGGGTTTGCACACCCTCCAAATTCAAAACTGCCAAGCCCCCCATCTTGCCCATCGCTACAGCAAACTTCACATCCACCACACCATCCATTGCCGAAGCTAAAATAGGCACCTTGAAGGTATGCTTTCCGATCGAGAAACTGCAATCCACCTCGTTCGGGTTGACTGTCACATCCCCAGGAACAAGAGCAATCTCATCAAACCCATAGGTCACCCTAGCTTTACGATTTCGTCCGATCCACATGCCCATGATTAGCTCCTTTCAGTTAATTCAGGTTGAAAACGACGCCTTGCACCACAGGTGCCACAACGCAAAGAAAACCATGCGTGACCCCGTGGGGTCTGCGCTCCGCAAACAGGACAGGTTATCCTCTCGATTGCCCTTCTTTGTGCACGCGATGCTTTCCATCCTCCAACCATCCACAAAATAAATACGATGCCAAGAAAAAGACATAAATAGAGAAGAAGAAGTTGTGAACCAGTCAGCGTCATAATTTCCCCCCATCAGGAGGTTCGACCGCCCATAAAATCCGTACCCTACCCCACTCAATCCAGTGGCCTAGGGCAGGCTGAAAACGCCATGTTCGAATCAAGCTCGAGGCCTCCCGATCAACCGAAGCATCTCCTGTCGATCCCTCTAAAAACACAAAACGTACCGCCCCATCTTCATCCACACCGATCCTTGCCGTGGTCGGCTCTAAAGCGTTCGCACTTTTAATGGCAGACAGTTCAATCGTCTTGGTGGGCTTTCTTTTTCGCAAGTCTCCACTTAGCTCCCACCAAGTCTTAGCAACTCCATCCCCTTTTCTTAAATGTGCAGTCGAGCTCTTGATCCGATAAAAGGGGCTCGCAGTTGTTGCTTTCACTGCCAAGGGTACATCTTGGCCCACTTCATTAGGTCTGTACTTAGGTGCTGGGGGGATCGGCCTCTCAGGCCAGGCCATTCCTTGCCATGGCAGGGTCACAGAAGAGGCCAATTGCTTCGTTTGATCTGCAGGAAGCACAATCGCAGACGGATCAAAAAGATCTGCCAAACCCGTATCCCCGCCAAGGGTAGTTGATAGAATCACCTTACCCGCTCCTTGCGGATAAAGTGGTGAGGTCTCACCTGGATCCCGAAACAGGGAAAAAGCGGCCGCATGTGCCCCTAATGAAAGTACAAGGAAGCCCATCAATCTGCGCCCCATCGAGGATGAGGAACCCCACTTCATGGCTCCACTGCACCCGAACGCGATGCCAAGACAGCGGATAGACCATTTTGGACGACGCAATCCAATAGCTGGGCAACTACTCCATGACGCAATTCCCGATCCGCTCGAATTACCACGACAGCCCGAGGCTCAGACTTCGCTAAACGCACCATCTCTCCACGTAATTTCACAAGATCCGTCACGCGGTCGTTGAAAAAGATCTGGGGAGTCGCCCCAGCCGTCGCAGTAATCACATATCGAGTATCACTGACTCCGCCCTTCGACTGCCCTGGAGAGGGAGGATCCACCACGATTCCAGGCTGAAAAACAAAGGTAGAGGTAAGCAAAAAGAAAATCAGGAGGAGGAGGACTACATCGATCAACGGAGCCATATCCAAAGGGCCCCGCAAAATCCGGACCGAAGTCCGGACCCTCATGGCTTGGGCTTCTCCGAACGCAACTCAGTCGTGACCGGAGTACTCACCTTTGTGGCAGGGCGAGAGCGTCCTCCCTCCTTCAGGATTTGAATCATTTCAATTCCTGCGCGCTCCATGTCGTTCACCTCCGAACCCATTCGAGATGCCAGATAGTTGTAGGCAACATACGCAGGAATCGCCACAACTAGCCCCGCCGCTGTTGTAAGAAGAGCCTCCCAGATTCCTCCTGCCAACTCCCCCACAGGCACGGTACCACGCGCACCACTCACCGTTTGAAAGACATGAATCATTCCGGTCACCGTTCCCAAAAGACCTAAAAGTGGCGCGACATATCCAACAGTAGCTAAAATGGGAAGGTTCTTCTCAAGTCTCGGTACTTGCAGTTGGGCGACTTCCTGCAAGGACTCCCGTAAATCACCTAGAGGCATATCTCGTTTCAGTAGCCCAGCTTGAATGACACGGATTGCAGGCCCATGCGCCTCATCACATCTCTCCAAAGCTTCCTGAAATCTCTTCTCTTTCACCAGAGAGGCTATGCCATCTAAAAAAGGATCCAGCGGTACTCCCATCCTCCGGTATTCCAGAATTCTTTCTGCAAAAACAGCCACCGCCACAATGCTCGCTCCGAGGATAACCCACATGATCGGGCCACCCAAACGCATCAACTCAAGTAAGGTGGAAGGCATACCTCGTTCTAACTCCTTTCCTCACCCAATGCCACTCTTCGAGCGATCTCTTTTGCCATTTCTTGAGTCCCCACCTTTTTCTCACCAGACGCCGCAATATCCGCCGTCCTCCATCCATCCCGGATCGCCCCTGCCACCGCACGACGAATCGTTTGAGCCGCCTCCGGTTGCCCTAAACTCATCTCAAACAACAGAGCAAGGGACAGGATCTGCGCGATCGGGTTGGCAATTCCTTTCCCTGCAATGTCAGGAGCCGATCCCCCAGCTGGCTCGTACAAGCCAAAGGTCCCTTCCCCCAACGAAGCACTCGGCAACATTCCCAACGAACCCGCCACCGCTGCCGCCTCATCACTCAACATGTCCCCAAATAGGTTCTCACAAAGAAGAACGTCGAATCTCCCCGGATCCCGCACCAACTGCATCGCTGCATTGTCGGCATACATAAAGTCCAACGTGATATTCGGATGCTTGGCAGCCACCTGCTTCACCACTTTTCGCCATAGCAGGCTCGTCTCCAAAACATTCGCCTTATCCGCCAGGGTCACACTTTTCTTGCGGAAGGCCGCCGCCCGAAACGCCACCTCTGTCACCCGCTCAATCTCGTGTGTCTCATACACCATTGTATCGACCGACCGCTCCCCCTTCGCCGTCTTCGTCGTCTCCTTCGGCTGACCGAAGTAGAGACCTCCGGTCAATTCGCGAACCACCAGCACATCAAATCCTCCCGCAACCCGATCCGCCCGCAATGGAGAGCATCCGACCAGCTCGGGATACAAAACCGCAGGTCGAAGGTTTGCATAAAGGCCGAAGATTTTCCTCAAAGGAAGCAGGGCAGCCCGCTCCGGTTGCTCGTTCGGGGGCAGGGTCTCCCACTTCGGTCCCCCCACACTTCCAAAGAGAACTGCCTTGGCCGACCGGCACAGTTCGACCGTTTCCTCAGGAAGCGCCTTACCCTTCGCATCAATCGCCGCCCCCCCCACCAACCCCTCTTTCCACTCCAGAGCCAGCCCATGCCTCTTTTCGACCTCTTTCGCCACCTGCATCGTCGCCCCCATTACCTCGGGCCCAATGCCATCCCCTGTCAAAACCGCGATCCGATTTAACATTGCAGCCATCCTCTATTGCTAAATCGTTGTCCCCGGCGACTCAAGCATTCGACACCACAACCGTACCTCCTCTATCCTCCCGTATGGCCCTTTCCCAAGGAGAAAATCTGATCCTCCAAGCACTCCAAGAGTACCTTTTGGCTGTCTCGGCACAAAAACAGCCCAACCCTCCCGATCTCATTAACCACTGCCTGCGACTCGAACAGCTAGAAGCTGAACTCGCATCCCAGATCAACCCCCGCCTCCACCACTTTCTCGAATCCAAAAGTTATCGAAAAGCTCACGACTTCCTCACCGCCCTTTCCAGTTCTCCTCTAGCCAATCCGAAAAATTCCGCTCAATCTTGTGCCCGATGACCACCACCTCCCGCTACTACTACGTCGACGTCCAGAATCAGGCCGCCGGTCCCGTTGCTTGGACTGACCTACAGAACCTTCGGACCGCGGGAACAATCCAAGATTCCACCCTTGTTGTCCTCGAGGGAGGTCAAGATTGGGTTGCATACTCCACTCTCTCTACAACCCCATCACCTTCCGGTACCGCAACCCCAAGTTCCGCTTCTAAAGCAGCGGATGCTTCCTCGCCTGCAATATCAACCGCCCCATCCTCAGAACCTCTCTGGGCTCAAAATCTGCTTCAAAAAGTCGACCAGCTAAATAATACAGTCGAAAAAATGGCTATAGCGCTGGAAAAAAGTATGGCCGTGCGCGCCCCACAAATGCCAGTTCCTGCCACTGCCACTCTACACGCTGAAAAATTCAATCCAACCTTAGCCCCAAAAATGGGTATTGCCGCAACCCTCGGAAATACTCCTAGGCAACCCTCCACCCCTGGCCACCCCAGCAGTTCAAGCACCCTTAGCCCCTTGGCCGTCCCAGCTAACGCAGTAAAATCTCCTCTTCCGCTTCCCTCTCTCAATGTAAAACCTACCCCTCTTCCAACACCCCAACCTGGCGCAACCCCAGCCAAACCAGGAAATCTCTTTAGTAAGTTTCTGAAAAAATAAAACAGTCCTAAAAGTTCTATTCAAGCTCGCAAAGGGGTCGAGTCAGATTGCGGAATGATTATAACCGGCACATTGAACGCATATCAGGGATTTAGGTTCATCCGATATTTTTTTCAGTTATAAGAAAAAAACCGAACCCTTTTCCGAATTCCCCAGTTTAATCCTGTATGAATACACAACTCACCTATCGTGGCGCGCTCGCCCTCGGCTTGCTCGCCTTCACCCTACTCAACCCCACTACACGTCTCCTTGCTCAAGCCTGCCAAGACGAAGACAAAAGCGCAAAACTGCTCAAACGCTTCGATGCAAACCAAAATGGTCAGCTCGATCCCGAAGAGCAGAAAGCCGCCGATCAATCCCGCCAGGAGCTCTTTCAAAGACTCCACGGGAAGTATGACACCGATCAGGACGGCAAATTAAGCGAATCGGAGAAAACCGCCCGTCGGTCTGATCTGGCGAACCAAAAGCAAGCCATGGTCGCAAAATTCGACAAAGACGGGGATGGTCGCCTCAACCCTGAGGAAAAGAAAGCCGCTCAGGCCGAGCGTCATGCAAAGAAAGCAGACAGCACACCTAAGAAATCTGGAGTCTAATCCACGAGGGCTGCCGTCCGTAACCGGATACGGGCGGCGGCTTTCGTTTGCTCCCACTTACCTATTTTCACCATTTTCGCCTCTCGGCTGAGCTGTTTGAAAAACACCTCCGCACGCCTCGCCTCCCGAGCACTTCGTTTTCTCCACGCTGCAATCAGACCAACCGGTAAGCGACTCCGCGTGTACTTGCCGCCTCGCCCCATTTGATGGGTTTGAACACGCTTCTCAAGCTGGTTCGTCCAACCCGTATAAAACGATCCATCCCTGCAGCGCAAAACGTAAACCCAAGCGCTCACCCCTCACCCCGCCACTTTCCCCGGCCCGCTTTAACCATCGCCCGTTTCCTTTTCCCCTCCACCAACTTCCGGGTCGCACCCCAGCTTCTTTGCGCTTTCCGACTCCGCTCTCGCGACCTCTCCGCAGCCTTCGCCAATCGAATCCGTCGCTCCCGCTCGACCAAAACCTTCACCATTCGCTTTCGTGCATGAACCCGATTCGCTTCCCGAAACCGCTCCTCTTGCGCAACCACGGTAATTCCCGTGGGAAGATGCCGTAGTACCACTCGGGTCTCCACTTTTTGAACATTCTGCCCTCCCCGACCCCCCGACCGCGAAAACTCCTCTACCAGATCCTTCTCCTCCAACTTCATCTCGTTCTCCTCATCTAGTCAGGCTACTTTTTTCTCCATTTCCCGTTCTCATCCTGCACCCACTCCCCGGGATAACTCGCCTGCCGCGCCCGCTCCGCAAACTCCTTTGCATACTGAGCCTCACTTTTGCCCTCCAAAGCCGCTTTCTCCTGAAACAGCCTCGCCCGTGTTCCATTCTCTTTCGTCACCACCGTCTTGGCATAATCAGCGTAAGCCTCGTCTTTTGGAATTTCCTTCAAGATTAAAGTTCCATCCGCTGCCTCACCCACACGATGATCGTTTTTCAACACCTGCACCTGATGGGACAACATTCTTCTCTCCTCCGCCACCGAGAGAGTCTCATTCTTGCCTTTTTCACCGTCTCCGCCCTTCTGCTCCACATCCACCTTCATATGAATATCCACCTGCAATGGTTCAGGCGTGTCCAACTGCACCGAGGCACACCCCCCCAAACAAACCCCAAAACTTAGAATCAATCCTCTTCTCATACGATTACTCTATCCGATATCCCCTAACCCTCAATCCACAAGGCGGTGGGACAGGGAATCTCTCGTCCCACCCCCGCTTCTGACCTAAACTCTTGATGTGATCCGTCGCCACCTTCTCATCTCTTTAGGAACGATTTTGTTCCTCTTTCTGGCCCTCCCCTCGATCCCCCTCCATCTTCTTCTCTTTGTCGCCAATCTCCCCACTTCTTTCTCCTCAGCTAGTTGGTGCGGAATCGGGGAGATTGAAGTCCGAGGCATCCAACACGGTTCGGCCTTGCGCATCAAAGCAGTCTCGATCCGCCTCGGGCCATCTTTTCTTCGAGGACACTTTGCCAACCTGCGCATCTATGAGGCAGAGGGTTGGTTGAGCCGCTTGGAAAGCCCGACCAAAAGTGGAAAAAGCCTGCCCATTCACATCGATCACCTCCTTGTCTCAGACTCGACCCTTTATCTCGATAATCTGGGCCCAGGAATCCCAACTACCCCACTTCGTCTTGGGGACACCACCCCCCTGCTCTTTACCGATGTTCACTTTGGCTCATCGAAAAAAACAACTACCCCCACGCTACAAAGTGCCACCATCGAACGACTCATTTTCTACTCCCCCAATGATCTCCTCGCACCCGTTCTCTCCTTCCCCAAGATTGATGTTGTCTTTACCTGGGACGAACTCATCCAACACCGCATCCGCTCTCTCATCATCACCCACCCCACCATTTATCTTGGCGATGATCTCTTTGCTTTTGTCGATCGGATCCAACAAAGAAAATCTGATCCCCAACCCAACTCCGCTCCTTATAAAATCGGCGATTTTCGCCTGAACGATGGCCAACTGTCCGTCTCGATCAATGGACAACCCGTCCTTCCTCTTCCCGTCCGTTTTGCCGCCGAACAAAAGAACCTGGAGCTAACCGACTTCACCCAACTCCAGCTTTCTACCCGCTTTACGATCCCCTCCTCCGATATCAATTACCCCGCGTACGACCTTTCTGTAACTAACCTCAGAGGAAATCTTTTCTTCAGCCTCGGCCAAGATTCCACAGGCCAACGCGCAAAGAATGTCGTCCCCACCTTATTCGCCGATCAGATCACTTACCGCAAACTCACTGCCCAAAACCTTTCCGTCGCTGTCACCGTTAACTCCGATGGAATCTACGGACGTGCCAACGCCCTCCTGGGTGGTGGCTCTCTAGATGGTGGGTTTTCTCTCGAATTTCGACCCGACCTCCCTTGGTCCGCCTGGTCCTCCACTTCTAATATGGAAAGCCGTGTCATTACCGATGCTCTCACCCCTGGGACTTTTCAGCTTAGGTCCAAAGTCGACGCACTGGTAAATGTGAACGCCCAAGGCAAAAACATCCGTGGCGGTTACGGAACCATCTCCTTCCATCATGGTGGCCGACTCGATATTCCCGCCCTTCAAGCCGCCGAAGACAGAATTCCATCCGACTGGAACTGGATCAAACAAGGCTCCGCCCGCGCAGCCCTCGGTGTCATTCGCAGTTACGGTTTTTCGGAAGGTGAAATCCGTGCCGTCTACAACCCGCCCGCAGGACGCCTCACCCTCAACCTTCGCGGCCCTGAAGGAAAGCGCGATATCACCCTCAACTGGCTTCCCCCCGGCTCTTAATCAACGCGACTAGCTCACTCCCGTAAACTTGGCCGACTGCTCTTCCGCGTGATACGAGCTCCGTACGAGCGGTCCGCTCTCACACACTCCAAAGCCCAAAGCCAACGCCCTGTCTTTCCAGCTAGCAAACTCCTCTGGAGTCACCCAGCGGTCGACGGGTAAGTGCTTTTCAGTCGGACGCAAATATTGACCCAAAGTCAGGATATCGACTTTTTCAGCGGCCAGATCTCCCAAGGTCTCCTCGATCTCCTCCTCTTTCTCTCCAATCCCCAACATCAGCCCGGTCTTCGTGACAAACCCCCTGGCCTTGGCTCGGCGCAATACTTCCATGCTCCGATCATACTGAGCCTGCACCCGAACCGGCTTCTGCAATCGCCGCACCGTCTCCATATTGTGATTCAAAATATCAGGATCCGCATCCAGCACTGTGTTCAGGGGGTGTTCCTGCCCCTTGAAGTCAGGAATCAAAACTTCGATATGAGTCTCAGGATTCACATGCTTCACCGCTCGGACGGTTCTTGCCCAGATTTCCGCCCCCCCGTCGGGTAAATCGTCCCGTGCCACCGAGGTGATCACCGCATGCTTCAACCCCATAATCCTCACTGCATCCGCCACCCGCGCGGGTTCTCCAAAATCCACCTCCCCAGGTTTGCCAGTTGCAATCGCACAAAAGCGGCAACTCCGGGTACAGGTCTCCCCCAAAATCATGATCGTGGCAGTTCCTCGGCTCCAGCACTCTCCGAGGTTTGGACAGTGCGCACTTTCGCAAACTGTATGTAGCCGGTTCTCCTGAACCAGATCCCGAACCTTAGTATAGCCGGGTCCTCCGGGAATCTTAGCCCTTAGCCAAGGGGGTTTGCGTTCCATCGAAATATCCTAGCAAATATATGCCTAACGACCAGTCCGCCTTGCCTCAACGGAAAGCCCTTGTTATCAATATCTCATGCAACAACTACTGCTTACGCTGATGACTGTTCTGGCAACTACTTCCTTCGGTTTCTCTGAAATCAAAATGGAGGGCGCCAAAGCCACTCTCGAAAAAGGGAATCAACGTTTCACGGAGGGAACTGCACTCGCCCATAACTGGCAAAAGGGCATGGTAGCGAAAACGGGTAACCTTGGCCAAACACCTTCTGTTGCCGTCCTGACCTGTGCTGATTCCCGTACTCCTCCGGAGGTAATTTTCGATTTCGGTGTGGGCGACCTTTTTGTATGCAGAAACGCAGGAGGCTTTGATACCCCGGAAGTCAATGCCACCTTCGAATACGGAGTGGCCGCCCTTGGCGTGCATACCATTCTCGTCCTCGGCCACTCGAAGTGCGGCGCCGTCACCGCCACTCTTGAAGGCAAACCCGTTCCCGGAAACATTTCCATTTTAACCAAAGCCCTCCAACCCGGCATTGATAAGATCCATCAGGAACACTCCGACCTATCTAAAGAAGATCAGCTGAATCACGCCGTCGAAGCTCTCGTCCGTTATCAGATGATCGAGGTCATCAAGAACAGTGAGCTCCTGCAAAAAGCCAAGGCAGACGGCAAACTGCAGGTCATGGGTGCCGTCTACGACGTGGAAACTGGCAAGGTCCGTTTCCTCAACTAAGACCTCTCCGCTCGTTTCCCCTCCCTAATGAGGCTACCCTTGGGGATGGCCTCGCCACATAAACCTGAACTCCTAGCCCCGGCAGGCGATTGGGAGTGCCTCAAAGCTGCCGTTACCGCAGGGGCCGATGCCGTCTATTTCGGACTCCCCGCGTTCAATGCCCGTCTCCGAGCCGAAAATTTCACTGAAGCCGATCTTCCCCTTGTCATGGATTACCTTCATGCCCGTGGACGTCGCGGATACCTCACGCTCAATGTACTGATCTTCCCCTCTGAACTCGTCGAAGCCGAACGACTGCTTCGCTGGGTCGGGGAATCCAAGGTGGATGCCATCATCGCTCAGGATCTCGGCCTGGTTCGATTGGCCCGGGAGGTCTGCCCTCAAGTGGAGATTCATGCTTCCACCCAGATGACCCTCACCTCTCCCGAAGGGGTCGCCTTTGCCCGTCGCCAAGGCATCACCCTTGCGGTTCTTGCTCGTGAACTTTCCCTGCGCGAACTCGCTAAATTCCCATCCCCTACAGAACCCTCCGGCCTTCCCTTGGAGGTTTTTGTCCACGGAGCCCTCTGCGTTGCCTACTCAGGCCAGTGTCTCACCAGTGAAGTCCTCGGTCGCCGAAGCGCCAACCGCGGGGAGTGCGCCCAAGCTTGTCGCCTCCCTTATGGGATTGAGGTGGATGGACAACCCAAAGATCTCGGCGATCGAGCCTACCTTTTATCTCCCCAAGATCTCGCCGCGGTGGATGAAATCCCCGAACTGATCAAACTCGGTCTTCACTCTTTCAAGATTGAAGGACGACTCAAATCTCCCGACTACATCACGGCGGTCACCTCAGTCTATCGCAAGGCCATCGATCGGGCTTTAGCCAATCACCCCTCCCCCGCGTCTAAGGAAGACAAATACCGACTCGAGATGACATTCAGCCGAGGCCTTTTCTCAGGCTGGTTTCATGGCGTCGACCATCAGCAACTCGTTCACGCCCGCTTTGGAAAAAAGCGGGGCCCTTTCGCGGGAAAAATAGCCCGGACTGGACCCGACTGGATCGAGCTCGAAGAAATGCTCACCCCACTTCATCCTGGCGACGGAGTCGTCATCGATCGGGGCTCCGATACCGACAACGAACCCGGTGGTTTTCTCTATGGCGTTCTGGATAACCGCATCAGCTTCCGTCACGGATCGCTTCCTCCTCACTCCACCCGACCGGGCGACCGAGTCTGGAAAACCAAGGATCCCCAACTGGAAAAGCAGTTAAAAGCCGAACGATCTAAGGAAGCTCCTACCAAGACGACTCCGTTGCATTTAAAAATATCCGGCCTGGCTGGGCAACCTCTTCAGATCCATGCCGTGACTGGAAACCAAGAGGTGAAGTTATTGTCTGCCATCCCCCTTGCTGCAGCCCGAAACCGACCTCTAACCCCTGAGTCACTTCGGGATCAGTTAAGTCGACTGGGCGGAACCCCGTTTCATCTCGTTGACCTAGCGGTTGACCTTCCTCAGCCCGTCATTTTGCCTGTATCTGAACTCAACCGCCTCCGTCGCGACCTAGTCGCCCGCCTATCTGCCACGGCTCTAT
>JASGCJ010000052.1 GCA_030054195.1 Minisyncoccota bacterium | reverse complement strand
GAGTTTCCTGATCCCCAAAAAATGGGAATGCCGAGGTGGAGTTTATCCAGAGTCCGTTGGAAGGGATTGGAGGCAGGTAAAGAGTATGTATTTCAGGTGGGGGATTCACCCGAGCAGAGCTTTCGAACCGCCCCTTTGGACATGGGAGAAGAGCTGATCTTTGCGGAGGGAGGAGATTCCGACTCCACCCAGGCTGCGGAGGAGATGTTGACTCTGGCCTGCCAGAAAAACCCCCTCTTCTTTAGTCTTGGAGGAGATATTTCGTATAGCGACGGAAAGGATGTTGCGAGAGAGATTCGATTTTGGGAGATGTGGCATCGAGTCGCCCATGGAACGGATGGAAAGTTAATCCCGTTTGTGCCCGGAATCGGGAATCATGAGGTTCAAGGAGGGTATTGGCAGGAGGGGGCAACGTTCGAGGACATGAAAAAGAAGGCCCCATTCTTTTTTGCTTTATTTGGTAGTTTATATCAAAGGGATGAGCCTATCGGGATGGATTTTGGAAATTATCTTTCCCTTCTTCTTTTGGATACGGGGCATATCACACCGATGGAGCGGCAGACGGAGTGGTTGGAGAAAAACCTGGCGGCGAGAAAGAGCGTGCCGTGGGTCTTCGTTTCATGGCATATCGCGTGTTATCCATCGGCACGAACCTGGAACGCGCAGCCGATGAGTGGATATGCAAGGAGTGAGTGGATTCCGCTGATCGAGAAGTCGGACGCTACGGCGATTTTTAATCACCACGATCATGATATGCAGAGAGTGGAAAGTGAGGGAAAGGGGGGGCGGAAGGTCATGGTTTTGGGGAACGGATCGATTGGGGTCGAACCAAGGGAGGCGGCTTGCCAAGAGTCCATCCCGATGCGTAAGGCTTATGCTCAAGAGAACTACGTGAATATCGTAACGTTAAGAAAAAAGTCTGTTGAAGTGGTGAGTTTGGGTCGAAAGGGGCGGGAGCTGGATCGGGTGGAGTTTTCGAAGCGGTCGAAGTAATTTTTCACACTCCGCATCGACACTTTCGGTGGTTTCTGGTCTGCTGGTCGAATGATGATACCCGACAGCTGGTGGGAGCCCTATCGGGATTTGCGTTGGCAGGGGGCTTTGGAGGTCCTGATTTTGACAGCTGTTTTTTACTACGGGTACAAGCTGTTGAGACGAACCCAAGGGGCCAAGGTGTTGAGCGGATTTCTTCTCGTATTCTTTGTGGCTTTGGTGGCGTCGCGTTTTTTGGAATTAAGAGTTTTGAGTTTTTTGCTTCAGGCCTTTGTTTCGGTTTTGGTGCTGGCGTTTCTGATTCTGTTTCAGCCTGAGATTCGTCGGGCTTTGGCTGAAATTGGGAAGGCGGGTGGATTTTCGATTCATGGAGAGCGGCAGTCGTTTGTGATCGAGGAGGTGATCAAGGCCATTGAGGCGTTGCGAGAGAGGAAGTATGGGGCCTTGATTGTTTTTGAGCAGGCGGATTTGGCGCAGGGGTTGATTGATTCAGGGGTGCCGGTACGGGGGCAGGTTTCCGAGGAGTTGTTGGCCACGATCTTTTTTAATCAGACCCCTTTGCATGATGGGGCGGTGGTTTTGCGTGGAGATCAGATTGTGGCTGCGGGCTGTATCTTGCCCGTGAGTCAGCAAGGAATGAGCCGGATCTTAGGGCTGCGTCACCGAGCGGCTCTGGGATTGAGCGAGGAGAGTGATGCCTTGGTGCTGGTGTTATCGGAGGAGACGGGGGAGTTGACCCTGTGTCAGCAGGGCAAGATGGAGAGGCCGCTAGAGGTGGATCGGTTGAGGCAAAAGTTGACGGAGGTTTTGGTGGGTGGGGAGGGGGTTTCGTGGGCAGAGGGACTTGTGAAAGGTTTTGTGAGGCCTACGGTAGGACCGAAGGCGTTGGGGCGACGGTTGGTTCGGATCGGGATCTGTTTGGGGCTGGCACTGGTGGTGTGGGGCATCATGGGGGTTGTGGTGGCAGGTATGCGGGCGGGAGGGAGATAAGTGGAGAGGAGGTGGTTTGGGACGGATGGAGTGAGGGGGCGGGTAGGGACGGAGCCGATGACGGTGGATTTTGTTTGGGCGTTGGGAAGGGCGGCAGGAAGTTTTTTTGCCAAGAAGAGTCCTAGGGGTCGGGTTATTGTGTCTCGGGATACAAGGGAGTCGGGACCGCGGCTCGAGGCTGCTTTATGTGCGGGACTGAAAGAGGCGGGATTGGAGGTTGAATCGGTGGGTGTATTACCAAGCGGGGCGTTGGCGATGTTGGTGCAGGAAAAGGGGGCATGTGCGGGAGCAATTCTGAGTGCATCACATAACCCAGCGAGTGACAACGGGGTGAAGTTTTGTGGATCGGACGGAGCGAAGTTAACGGAGGAGTCGGAGACGGAGATTGAAAAAGGATTGGACCGAACGAAGCCTGCACCTGAGCTCAAGGCTGTCGACGCTCTAGGTTTTACGTGTACGGGAGAGGCTTTCGATTTGTATCAGGGGCGTTTGCGGAAGATCTTTGGAAGTGAACCCTTTTTAAAAGGGATTCGAATCGTGGTGGATGCGGGGCATGGAGCGGCTTGGTATACCACTCCAAAGATTTTAAGGGAGATGGGGGCAGAGGTGGAGGTGATGTCGGATCAACCTAATGGGAAAAATATCAATGAGAAGTGTGGATCGGAGCATCCAGAGAAGTTGATCGAAGCGGTTAAGCAGAGGAAGGGATGGATTGGATTGGCCCATGACGGGGATGCGGATCGAATGGTCTTGATTGATGAGGATGGGGAGAGAGTGGATGGGGACGAGGTGATTGGGATGGTGGCGCTGGATGCGATTGAGCGCGGTAAGTTGCCTGAAAAGACAGTGGTGGTCACCCAGATGAGTAATTTAGGGTTGGATGAGATGGTCATGGCGCAAGGGGGAAAGGTCGTTCGGACGGCGATAGGGGATCGTGCGGTGGCAGAGGCGATGCGAAAGGGGGGATATTTGGTGGGTGGGGAGCAGTCGGGACATCTGCTGTTTCACGATGCATCCCCTGCAGGGGATGGGTTGCTCTCTACGCTGAAAGTTCTGGATCGAGTACAGCGAAAGAGGGGAAGAGTTGCAGATTTGAAGAGGGGAATGAGGCGATATCCCCAAAAGCTAACCAATCTAAAGGTAAGACATAAACCTGCGTGGGAGAGTGTGCCTGCTGTGGCGGGTGCGGTACGGGAAGTGGAGAAGGAGCTTGGAACAAAGGGGCGGATTTTGCTTCGGTATTCTGGGACGGAGAACTTGGTGCGACTGCTTGTCGAAGCGGACAAAATGGATACGATAGACCGCGTTGTGGAGAGGTTGATGCCTATCCTAAAGGAACATCTGGGGGAAAAATGACGATGAGCACAAATGCATTAGAGCAGTTGAAGAAGCTGACCACGGTTGTGGCAGACACAGGGGATTTTGCCTCGATGAAGGAGTATGCCCCGCAGGATGCGACGACCAATCCGACTTTGATTGAGAAGGCGACGGAGATGCCTGCATATCAGGCCTTGCTGGAGAAAGCGGTGGCGGATGGTAAGGGCGGCTCGGGCTCGAAGGAGGAGCGGGCAAAAGCGATTATCGATCGGCTTCTGATCCTCTTTGGGTGTGAGATTCTGAAAATCGTGCCAGGTCGGGTTTCGACGGAAGTGGATGCGAGGCTTTCCTTTGATGTGGATGCGACGGTTGCGAAAGCACGGCACCTGATCGGCATGTACAAGGCGGCAGGAATCGATCGTGAGAGAATTTTGATTAAGATTGCGGCCACGTGGGAAGGGGCTCAGGCGGCGAAGATTGTCCAGAAGGAGGGAATCCAGTGTAATTTGACTTTGATGTTTTCGCTTCCACAGGCGGTGGCATGTGCGGAGGCAGGGGCTCGACTGATTTCCCCTTTCGTGGGACGAATTTACGACTGGTTTAAGAAGAGCACGGGGAAGGAGTATGTTGGGGCCGAGGATCCTGGGGTCAAATCGGTCAAACAGATCTACGCGTATTACAAAAAATTCGGATATCCGACTCAAGTCATGGGTGCAAGTTTCAGGAATATGGGCCAGATCTTGGAGTTAGCGGGATGTGATCTCCTGACGATTAGTCCTAATCTATTGGGTGAGTTGAAAGCATCCACGGTAGCTGTGTCCAAAAAGCTGGATGTGGAAACAGCCAAGAAAGATCCGATTTCCAAACTCCCGCTGGATGAGAAGAGCTTCCGCTTCCTTTTGAATGAGGATGCGATGGCGACGGAGAAGTTGGCGGAGGGGATTCGGCTGTTCTCTGCGGATATCGTAAAGCTGGAGAAGAAAATCCTCGCTAAGGTTTAAGTTGGAAAATCTCGTTCGCGAGTGTTTCGGTCAGCGGGAGAGGATTTGGCGGAGGACGTAAGGGAGAATGCCGCCGTGCAGGTAGTATTCCACCTCTACGGGGGTATCGAGGCGGGAGAGAATTTCTGTTTTTTCGGTCGAACCGTTCTCCCGCTGGATCCGTAGGGTGAGTTTCTCCTGAGGTTTGGGGGGTTGGCTCAGCCCCTCGATCGAAAAAGTTTCTGTTCCGTTGAGTTTTAGGGTCTGGGCATTGACTCCTTCAGGAAAAGTACAGGGGAGGACTCCCATTCCGACCAAGTTGGAGCGGTGAATCCGTTCGAAACTTTCGGCTACAACGGCGCGAACGCCCAGGAGTCGGGTGCCTTTAGCCGCCCAGTCTCGAGAACTGCCTGTTCCGTACTCTTTGCCTGCCAGAATCACCAATGGGATATTTGATTTCCGATAATTTGCAGCTGCATCAAAAATGGATAGTTGGGGCTTTTTGGGATCGAGCAGATTGAGGGTCATTCCCCCTTCGACACCTGGAAGCATGAGGTTTTTGATGCGAACATTGGCAAATGTGCCGCGGGTCATTACACGGTCGTTTCCGCGGCGGGCCCCGTAGCTGTTGAAGTCCTCTGCAGGGACACCCTGCTCGATGAGGTAGGCGCCTGCAGGAGAGGTTTTCTTAATATTTCCTGCCGGGGAGATGTGGTCGGTGGTGACGGAGTCGCCAAAAATTCCAAGGCAACGTGCCGATTGGATGCCCGACAAGGGGGAGGGTTGGAGGGAGAAGTTTTCAAAGAAGGGAGGCTCTTGAATATAGGTGCTTTTTCGGTCCCACTCGTACGTAAGGCCTGGCTTGCTGGGAATCTCGTTCCATGCGGGATTCTGTTTTGAAAAATCGCGGTAGAGCCTTTGGAAAACCTCAGGTTGAAGTGCGGATTTCATTGCTTGGCCAATCTCTTCTCGCGTGGGCCAAAGATCTCGTAGGTAAACAGCTTTTCCATCTTTCCCCAGTCCCAGTGAATCCTTGGCCAGATCGAGGTCAACCCTTCCCGCTAGGGCAAAAGCGACGACGAGGGGCGGGGACATCAGGAAGTTGGCTTTTACCGAGGAGTGTACTCGTGCCTCGAAATTGCGGTTCCCTGAAAGAACGCTGGCCGCGATCAGATCGTGGTCCACAACAGCTTTTTCAACAGCGGTTGGAAGGGGGCCTGAGTTTCCAATGCAGGTGGTGCAACCGTAGCCCACCAGGTTAAAGCCGAGCTTATCGAGGTAAGGTTGAAGTCCTGTGGCGTTCAAGTAGTCGGACACGACACGAGAGCCAGGAGCGAGAGAGGCTTTGATGGTGGGATCGACAGTGAGACCCCGTTCGACCGCCTTTTTGGCGAGAAGACCTGCAGCGAGCATGACCGAGGGGTTGGAGGTGTTGGTGCAAGAAGTGATGGCGGCGATCACCACCGATCCATTTCGGAGAGTGGAGGACTTCGGGTTGGGGGTTTTGGATTTGGAGCTTTTGGGTAAAGGATCTGGGGTGGGGCGGTCCGAGATCATCTCCTGCTCATCTATGGACATCGCGACCGTTGTGGTTTGGGTGAGTTGCTGGGAGTTTTTCCCGTAACCGCCCTCGGCGAGTGGTTTCGAGAGGAGAGAGTCGAACGTGGCTTTGAGGGATGGAAGTTCGATACGGTCTTGGGGACGTTTTGGTCCAGCCACGCTGGGGCGGATGGTCGCCAGATCGAGTTCAACAACGGAGGAGAAGGTGAGGGAGTCTTTCTGGGTCGCGATTCCGAAAAGATTTTGGGCGCGGTAGTAGTCCTCGACTAGTTGTACGAGTTCGGCAGGTCGTCCAGTTCCGCGGAGGTAGGATAGAGTTTCTTCGTCGACGGGGAAATAGCCCATCGTGGCTCCGTATTCCGGGGCCATGTTGGCGATGGTCGCGCGATCGGGGAGAGTCAATTTTGCGGCCCCTGGGCCATAGAATTCGACAAATTTACCGACCACCTTGTGTTGCCGAAGGATCTGGGTGACGGTGAGAGCCAGATCGGTGGCGGTCGTACCGGCAGGAAGTTCCCCCGTGAGGTAGAATCCAACGACTTCAGGGGTCAGGAAGGTGAGAGGTTGACCAAGCATGCCAGCCTCTGCCTCAATTCCACCGACGCCCCAACCAACGATTCCAAGACCGTTAATCATCGTGGTGTGAGAGTCTGTTCCAACGAGGGAGTCGGGGTAGGCGATGACGGAGCCATCCGCCTGTTTTTTCGTAAAGACGCCACGGGCGAGATATTCGAGGTTAACTTGATGAACAATTCCGATTCCTGGGGGAACAACGCCAAATGTCTCGAAGGCCTGTTGTCCCCATTTGAGGAATTCATAACGTTCCCGGTTGCGTTTAAATTCGTACTGCATGTTGAGCATGAATGCTTGTTTCGTGCCGTTGACGTCTACTTGGACGGAGTGGTCGACGACGAGATCGACGGGAACAAGAGGTTCGATGAGTTTGGGATCTTTTTTAAGGCGAGCCACGGCATCCCGCATGGCGGCAAGATCCACGAGGAGGGGGACGCCCGTAAAGTCTTGAAGGATGATGCGAGCCACAGTGAAAGGAATCTCCTCTGTGCCCGGTTTTTTCGCGTTCCAGCGGGCCAAGTTCTCGACGTCCTTGGGGCGGGCCGTAAAGCCGTCGCAGTGGCGTAGAACCGACTCGAGAACGATCCGTAGTGAGATGGGGAGTTGGGAGAGGTCGACTTTCAGTTCTTGGCCGAGCTTCGGCAAGCTGTGGAACTGGAAAGATTTTCCCGATGAGGAGAAGGTGTGATGGGTGGCTTTGCGGAGGTCGGACATGAGGATACTTAATATAAACCAAAATCTGTTTTTGAGAAAGTCGGAAGACTTAAAAATTGGCAAAATTCGGGGGGTGCGGGCGGAGTGAAAAAATGGCAGAGTCTGGGGATGGCATGCCTAGTTCAAAAGTATGGGGGAACGTCTGTTGCCAATCTGGAAAGAATCCAGCGGGTGGCGGATCGTGTGGCTGAGTCTCGTCGTCAAGGAAACCGATTGGTGGTGGTGGTTTCGGCGATGAGCGGAGTGACGGATGGGTTGTTGCGGATGGCCCGGGATTTGCACAAAGAGCCGAGCGAACGGGAGATGGATCTACTGCTAGCGACAGGTGAGCAGACGACTACGGCCTTACTCGCGATCGCGCTTCAAGGGCGTGGGGTCGAGGCGGTGGCGATGACGGGAGCGCAGGCAGGAATTGTTACGGATGGGACGCATACGAAGGCGAGGATTGCGAATGTGACCCCTCAGGCGGTTCAGGCTCATCTGAAGGCGGGGCGTGTTGTGATCGTGGCTGGTTTTCAGGGGCAGACGATGCAGGGGCAAATTACGACGTTGGGGCGTGGGGGATCGGATCTGACGGCGATTGCGTTAGCGGCGGTACTCAAGGCCAAGAGGTGTGAAATTTATACGGATGTGGATGGGGTTTACACGGCGGATCCAAGGACCGAACCGAATGCGCGCAAGATTCAGGAAATTTCGTATGATGAGATGTTGGAGCTAGCCAGTACGGGGGCAAAGGTGATGCAGGCGCGTTCGGTTGAGTTTGCAAAGAAGTTCGGGGTGGTCTTTGAAGTAAGATCGAGTTTCAATGGGTCGAGAGGAACCCTAGTGAAAGAAGAAGCTAAATCGATGGAGCGGGTAGTGGTGCGTGGGGTGAGTTTGGAAAAGAGCCAAGCCAAAGTGACGTTGGTGGGTGTGGCAGATCGCCCTGGGGTAGCGGCCAAGCTTTTTACAGGAATCGCGAAGGCGGGAATCAATTTGGATATGATCGTTCAAAACGTTTCTCTGCCGACGGGTGGAAAAAAGAGTAAGGCACAAACGGATATCACCTTTACGGTGCCGCGGGAGGAGTTGGCCAAAACTCGCAAGTTTCTGGAGCCGTTTCGCCGCGAGGGTGGAGCCCGTCAAATTGTATTCCGGGAAGGGGTGGCCAAGCTCTCGGTGGTCGGAATCGGGATGCGAAGTCATAGCGGGGTGGCGGCACAGTTGTTTCGCGCATTGGCGAAAGCGGGGGTGAATATTCAGATGATCAGCACGAGTGAAATTAAGATCACGGTGGTTGTGGATGAGGCGCTGGGGGCTCGAGCGGTGAGGGCGGCTCACCGAGAGTTTCGGCTAGGGAGAAAGGGATGAGCGGAGATCGAATCGATCCGCGACCCTTTTGGATTCGGTGGCAGAGCTACGATTGGGCCTTCTTTTTACTTCAAATCTTTCTGGGGCTGCGTTTTTTGGCAGCAGGGTTAGGAAAATTTAACGGCCCGCAGGGATTGAGTTTTCAGCACTTCTATAGTCAGGTCATGCCTGCGTTGAGCCAGCCCTTTTTGGAAAAAAGCATTCTTCCTACGTGGTCGGTACAGCTGTATGTGGGTGGCTTGCCCTACATTGAGATCCTACTAGGTGCGGGAATTCTTGTGGCGGGAAAAAATCGTGGCCCGTTGGTTTTGGCGGGAATCCTTTATATATCGTTAGCGTTTGGGCAGATGCTGATTGGCGGGCACACAACGGTGGCTGACATAGGGATACATTTGGGTTTGGTGGTGGCGGCACTCCTGTTGGCAGGGGATGGCAAGCGAATCTCT
>JASGCJ010000051.1:6189-8937 GCA_030054195.1 Minisyncoccota bacterium | reverse complement strand
GACCAGATTTCCCGGCTCGTCCGGGAGGAAAGAAGAAAGATATGAACTGGATTACGAAATTTATTTTGGTGGCTTGTGCCATTCTGGCGATCGCTGGAACCAAAGCCTTGGCTCACATCAGCTACAACAACCGGAACTTCGGCACCCTCATCATCAGCGCCGACGTGTCTAACACCACACAAACCATCTCCAGTGGCTTCGGCTGGGCCGATGCTACCGATGCCGACTGGGGCGATAGCCACCGTGGCAGGTTTTACCGTTTCACGCTGGCGAGTCCACTCAACGTTGATCAAAGCGTCCGCATCACCGTGGAGCAGAACCTGCTGGGCACGGGTGCCCGGGGAACCTTCCTACCGGCCTTCTCTCTCTTCTCGGGACTGGCCCAAGTATCCCCGGAAACGCTGGCGCACGACTCCAGTAACCTCTCCGTGGCCTCCCGCCCAGTTGGAACCGAAGGCTCATTCCGTTCCCTGACCGACTGGTCCATCGGGAACGACGACACCTACAACACCGCGGGAGATCCGACGAGTGGCGTGCTGTACGCCGCCCGCTTGGCTTACTTCACCTATATCGGCCATGCCGCTGACGGCACCCCTGCCAACTTCGGCAATGCGGCCGGGATTGTCGGCGACGGCACGGCGGACGGATTCGTCACCGCCACCTTCTCCGGTTTGGCAGCGGGCGATTACTCCCTCTTCGTTGGGGGCGCCAACTATTCCCTACAGGCGACGGAAGGTCCCACAACTTTCCCTACTTACGGGGCCAACGTCACCGTCGGCCTGGTGCCTGAACCCTCAACCGGTTTCTTGCTTCTGGGCGGCACCGCCCTTCTCGGCTTGCTTAGACGGAGGAGAGGCTAATCCTCAAGAGAACCCCGCCTTTCTCCCAAAAAAGGCGGGGTTCTCCCCTTTTTACAAATGAAAACGCCAAGCCGCGCTTTCAGCCTAATCGAGCTGCTCGCCGTTGTAGCTATTATCGGAATTCTAACCACCCTTGCCTATGCCGGCGTAGGTGCCGCGATCGGCAAGGGCAATGCGACTCGGTGTCTTGCCAACATGCGCCAGGTCGGCACCGCTATCCAAACGTTTGCGGGCGAGAACGGCGGCAGATTACCCAGCGTGGATCACGGGCTACAGATCTCTTGGACCAACACGCTGGCAGCCTATCTTGGCACAAACTTCATTGGCCGCTGCCCCTCACTTCAAAAATATCCTGAACAGATGCGAGTCACTTACGGCTGGAACGACATGCTTGTAGAGCCCATGACCTGGGAGGGACTCCAACTCACCCGGGTCACGCAGACCTCGGCAACCATTGTCCTGGCCGAGAAACAAGCGGGCGGAAACCTGCTAGATCATTTTCATTTTCGGACATCACTCGGAATCCGTGGGCGGCTTTCGATGGCAGCTTTTGAGGGTGAGGTCAACACCACCGCCCATGGCTCCAATGCCAACTATCTGTTCCTCGACGGCCACGTCGAAAGCCTTAGCCCCAACGATGTGCGCAGCCGCCTTACCTCGATCAACCCCAGACTCTTGGTGCCATGAAGGCTATCCTTTATCTCCTTCTTTTCTCAACTGTCCTTATGCACGCCCACGAACACGTGGATGTCGGGCTGGACCCGAGCAACCCGCGACGCCTTTACCTTCTCGGTCCCGTGTTTCAGGAAGCCTTGTACGTCCCGTTCGGGGAACCACTCAGCTTCTACTTACCTCAATTTCCCGGGGGTTGGTTTGCTTGCGAACTGACCTTCACCGCGGAGATTGAGGCTGACCCTTGGATCGAAATCATTTCAGTAAGCGGCCCCACAAGAGGGTCCTTTTCTTTCTGGGAGGTTGGTGCCTTGGGACCGACTTGGTCTAGAGAAACAGGCTGGAGCTTAGACCAAGGAAATACGGCCTCCTTTCCTGTTATTTATTTAGGAGAAACTCACCAGCATGGTCGGGCCTTCACAATGGATCAGCCAGGCACTTATTCCGTGACCTTCCGGGCCGTGGATGCAGACGGAGTCCTGACGCCGAGCGAAGAAAAAATCATCACCTTTCAGGCCCTGCCTCCGCCCCGTTTATCAATCCGCATGGAAAACGGGCAGGTCGTGATCAGTTTTCTTTCAAGATTGAATCTTTTGTACGACCTACAAATTTCGACGGATTTAACGACCGGCACTTGGGATTCGGTGGTCGCCGGCTTCATCGATGGCGACGGAACAGTGAAGGAAACCTCTCTAACGTTGGAGCACCCTCGTGCCTTCTTCCGTCTTGTTGAATTCAAATAATAGTGTGTATCGGCAGGGCTACTTTTATTCGTTCAGCCCTTCGCTTCAGGAGCGTTCTTCAAAAACCAGTCGTAGGTTGCGGTAATTCCATCCTCAATCGTTACCTTCGGTTTCCAACCCATTCCCCGTACCTTCGTCACATCTAAAAGTTTCCGAGGCGTTCCGTCCGGCTTGCTATCGTCCCATCGTATCTTTCCATCAAAACCAACTCCCTTTCTTACCTTTTCAGCTAACTCCCGAATCGTCGAGTCTTCCCCCACTCCCACATTTACAATCTCCCGACCATCATACTTCTCCAACAACATCATTAATCCGTCCGCCAAATCCTCCACATACAACCACTCCCTTCTCGGTGAGCCCGTACCCCACAACACCACCTCCTTCTCGCCCCGAACCTTGGCCCGATGAAACTTCGTAATCATCCCAGGCAAAGCATGGGAACTCTCCGGATCAAAATTATCCCCCGGACCATA
>JASGCJ010000051.1:0-6089 GCA_030054195.1 Minisyncoccota bacterium | reverse complement strand
ACCGGACGCTTTGAATTCTCCAAAATCCCGCCCACACGTGCCGCCGCATCAATCACCTGGTCGGGCTTTTCCTTCTCAAACCAGTTCGAGACAGCCTTGGGATCCGTCAAATCCAGCTCCGCTCTTGTTCGGGTCAAAATCTGATATCCGCCCTTTTTCTCCAGCGCCCGGACCACAGCCGAGCCCACCATCCCACGGTGACCGGCCACGAAGATCTTCATCGTTAATCCCGAATCCGCTTCCCTGCCCGCTCTTCCGCCAACTGCTCAATGTCCGCATCCACCATGATCTCCGTCAGCTCCTTGAACTTCACCTTCGGTACCCACCCCAGCTGCTTCTTCGCTTTCGAGGCATCCCCAATAAGCAGATCCACCTCCGCCGGCCTCAAATACCGCTCATCGAACGCCACATGCTTCTTCCAATCCAACTTCGCTCGGGCAAACGCCACCTCGACAAACTCCTGAACGCTGTGCGTTTCCCCAGTCGCCAAAACATAATCGTCCGGCTTCTCCTGCTGCAACATCCGCCACATCCCCTCCACATACTCCGGGGCATATCCCCAATCCCGTTTTGATTCCAGATTCCCGAGGAAGAGCTTCTCCTGAAGTCCCGCATGAATCCTCGCTACCGCCCTCGTAATCTTACGGGTTACAAAGGTCTCCCCACGACGTGGACTCTCGTGATTAAACAAGATTCCGTTCGATGCATGCAAACCGTAGCTTTCCCGGTAGTTCACCGTGATCCAGTACGAATACACCTTGGCCACCGCATACGGACTCCGCGGATAAAATGGAGTGGTCTCCTTTTGCGGCACTTCCTGAACCAACCCATACATCTCCGAACTCGAAGCCTGATAAAATCTCGCCTTCGGAGTGACCTCCCGCATCGCATCCAGCAACCGAACCGTGCCCAATCCCGTGACGTCCCCCGTGAACTCCGGAATATCAAAACTCACCCTCACATGGCTCTGTGCCGCCAAATTATAAATCTCATCCGGTTGTGTCTCCCCGAGAATTTTGATCATTGAACTTGGATCGCTCAGATCCCCAAAATGCAAAAAGATCTTCGTCCCTTTCTCATGCCGATCCCGGTAAATTCCATCCAACCGCTCTGTATTGAAGCTCGAGGATCGGCGGATAATTCCATGCACCTCATACCCCTTCTGCAACAGAAGCTCCGCCAAATAGGATCCATCCTGACCCGTGATCCCTGTAATCAGTGCTTTTTTGGCCATCGGTTTATCCCACAGACTGCAGGGACTTCGCCCGGCCATCGAGTTTCTTTGCCATCCGCAAATCCAGCTCACTGATCCCCCCCACGTCGTGCGTGCTTAACTGAATTTTCACTTTCTGGTACCGATGCAACAACTCGGGATGATGATTGGCTTTTTCCGCCTCCAAATTAGCCCCGGTGACAAACATCGAAGCCGAAATGAAATCAGAAAACTGGTACTCCTTCAAAATATGGCCGCCTTCCTGCTTCCACCCGTCTAAGGTAGAGAGTACAACCTCAATCTGATGTCCCGTTAGCTTGACCGCCATCACGGCAATATGCCGTAAATTCAACCGCACCCAAGCCTGAATCGGTCCTCGCCTTGCTTCCACCTCAATTCAAGCCACCCTCTCTCTTTCTATGCCCGAACTCGCTGAAGTGGAATTCTCTCGCCAACAGTGGAACCCTGGCCTTGGCGAGAAAATTATCTCCATACATCTCCATTCTCAGAAGCGGATCTTTCGCGGAACCTCGACCGCTCTCCTCGCCCGCACCATTCAAGGGCGGTATCTCCGCTCCTCCCACGCCCACGGCAAACAGATGCTCTTTCGCTTTGGCTCCAATGCTTGGCTTGGCCTCCACCTCGGAATGACGGGCAGGCTCTCCACCGCAACCACCTCCCACTCACCCCGCTCCCACGAGCACCTAGTTCTGCGCACCGCCCGCCACTCTCTTATTTTTCAGGATCCCCGCCTCTTCGGCCGAGTCCGCTTCGACCTCTCCCCGCAACCTCCTTCTTGGTGGTCCAAACTCCCCCCTCCTCTCCACTCTCCTAAATTCAGTAAGCAAAAACTTCAAACGATCTGCTCCCGCCGCTCCCGGGCCCCGCTCAAAGCCCTCCTACTCATGCAACAATTTTTTCCCGGCATCGGCAACTGGATGGCTGACGAAATTCTTTGGCAAACCCAGCTCTCGCCGCGAACCCAGGCTGGACTCCTATCTCAAAAATCAATTTCCAATCTCCATGCCTACATTCGAAAAATCTGCCGCGTTGCCCTCCGCACTATCGGCCAGGGCAAATCCACCCCCCCCCGATCCTGGCTCTTCCGCCACCGCTGGAAAGCCGGACGACACTGCCCCCGCTGCCACCACTCGCTTGAGCGTGCCCCCATCGGCGGTCGAACTACCTGCTGGTGCCCCGTCTGCCAACCCCCCACTCCACTTCCTCGCGCAACTCCCCGCTGATAGGATATCTATATGTTCCGGTCAGGACCCCCTCGCCGCATCCAACCCTCCCTTCAGCCCAAACCTGTCCCCCCAATCCTGCCCACACCCCCACCTCAATCCCCTCCCCCAACCCTCCGCCCATGGCGCACGTATGTCGCCTGGTTCGCTTCCGCAATCGCCCTTCTTACTCTCTCTCTTCTCTCTTTCATTCTCATCTTTCAAAGCTCTTTCTACTCAAAAAATGATGATGAGATTCGCACCCCACAAGCTCTCCAAGCCGAATATGCACGCTGGAGCACCTCTCTTCGTGAACTTGCACGCCTCTGCTCAGAATCCCCCAACTCCCCCACCACTCCCGTCCTGCCTATGCCTCTATCTCTCGACAAGGCAACTCTTGGCCCTTGGCAACGCTGGCGCTACCTCCCTCCCGAAGGCCTCGCCCGCTCCGTCCTGATTCGTCGCATCCCCCAACAAATCGAGCTCGTCTCACTTCAACCTCGCCGCCTCAGGGTCGAAGACGAGGGCGTCTCAGTCGACTACGCCATCACTCTACGTTCAAAAGAAGATATTCTCATCGCCCCCGTTGTTTCTGCCCCTACAGCTAAAAATGGTTCAGACGATCACCGCCGCCTGCTGCCGAAAATTGTATACGCATACGATCTTCCCCCCGGAAAAGTCTTTGATTACGCTGCCGCCAAAAACGTCCTCCCCGCAGGCACAACTTTTGAGGGAGGTTGGACCCTACGCCGTGCCACTCGCACCTCGGGTCGATGGGTAGCTCTGGAGGCCGATCTCCTTCCCTTCACTCGAATCCCCGCACTCGAATCGATCTTTGTTCGTGAATCTACCATCCCTCCTCCCGCACTCCTCCGCTCCCGGGGCGAACTGGAAAACAGCGACGCAAAACGCCGAGCCGCCACCCAAGCGCTGGACGACCGACTTGAATCCATCCGTGCCGACGTGAAACAGTACCGTGCTCAGCTCATGGCCTCTGCACCCAATGCCGCCAAAAGCAAAGGAATCGGCTCAGGAAGTGGCGTCCCTACAGGCGCAGGAGTTGGAATGGTCAGCGGAGCCGCCACAGGGGCCGGAATTGGCGCAATGGCAGGAGGGGGAGATGGAGCCGCCATCGGCGCTGGAGCAGGAGCTTTGGCAGGCATGTTAATTGGGGCCATAATTGCTAACTCCGAGCAGGAAAAACGGCTCGAACAGGAACGATCCGCCCGACGGGCTGCTGTCTCTGCAATCGAGCGCGAGGTAGGCGAGTACCAACGCAAACAGATCCGCGAATTAGAAAACGAGCTCCAGCAAGAAAGCACCAAACAGGAATCAACTCTCGCTCGTCCCACTCCAACGAACTAGAAATACTCAATGGCCAAAACTGCAAAAAAGGAGGCAACATCGCGTCGGATCATTCTGATCGGAATCTGCATCGGCGCAGCCCTTCTCCTCGGCCTTCTCAACTTCATCCAGTTCAAACCTCTGCTGGAGGCCGAGCTTTACACTCGCGATCTTCGAGTTCGCTTTGGCCAAACCGCCCCCCTCTCCCCCGAGATTGTCTTCATCACAATCGATAAACCCACTTACAAGGATATCCTCTCGGAGGAAGAAATCGCTGCCGATCCTGCCCTAGCCGAAATGTCGACGGGCTCTTGGCCTTGGCGCCGATCCGTCTGGGCCAGTGTCATCCAACGAATCTCCCAAGCGGGCGCGAAGGTGGTCGGCCTCGACCTCATGTTTCCCACTCCCAAGGACGGGGATCAGGAACTTCTTCAGGTTTTGGAGCAGGAAGGCCCCCGAGCTGTTCTTGGAGGAACTTTTGAAGAAGTTAGTAATGCAGGTCGCACCTCTGTCCAACTTACTCTCCCCGCTGCGCTGGCCTCTCTCGGGGCATCGGAAATTTCGAAAGAGAATCCCGCAGGCCGTGTTGGTTTTGTGAATCTTTGGCCTGAAAAAGACGGAATCGTCCGCTCAGCCGATTATCAGCGCCAATTCCAAGATATTCCCGCCGTTTCGCTCGCATGTCGTATGCTCGAAAAAGCAGGCTATGCCGATCGGATTCCTACCGAAGGATCGGGCATCCTTCGTTTTGCAGGCCCACCCAACTTCAACTACAAGGCCATCCCCGTCTATCAACTCTTTGTTCCCTCGACATGGGAGAAGGTTTTTCAAAACGGGGAGATGCTCAAGAACAAGATCGTCCTCGTGGGCCCATATGGAAACTGGTCAAAAGACGTCATCCGCACCCCCTACCCCAACCCGATGCCTGGACCCGAGGTCCATCTTGCGGCACTCGGAGCCGCTCTTTCAGGCAGTTTCCTTCAACTCCCCCCTGCATGGATGTTCCCCACTCTAGTTATCGGTGCGGCTGGTCTCGCGTTTCTTCTCATTCTGGCCACGAAACAGCCTATCGTCCGTCTTCTTCTTCTGATCGTGCATGGATTGGGATACGCCGTCCTCACTTTCGTGATTCAAGATAAACTCAGCCTCATCCTTCCAGCCGTATCCCCCTGTCTCACCCTGCTTTTCGGAGGCATCGGTTGCCTTGGCTACGAGTTCGTCCTTGAACAACGAGAAAAGCGACGCGTCAGCGGCATGTTCTCCACCATGGTCAGTCCCGAGGTCCTCTCCTACATGCAGGCGGATCCCGACCGCTTCCGCCTAACAGGCGAAAAAAGAATGGTTTCCATATTTTTCTCCGATCTTGCTGGTTTCACCACCATCTCCGAATCGGTCTCTGCCGAGGACCTTGCAAAAATCCTCAATCGTTACCTCACCCCAATGAGTGATCTCGTTACCAAATACGGCGGCTATATCGATAAGTACTCAGGCGATGCCATCATGGCCGACTTCGGAGTCCCCGTTTGGGTCGATCCAGACCCCAACTCCCACGCCTGGAAAGCCTGCTGGTCTGCCCTGGAACAGCAGGAGCGACTCCAATCTCTCAAAGAAGAGTTAAAAGCAGAATACGGTTGTGACATCGACGCTCGAATGGGCATCAACACTGGAGAGGTTGCCGCAGGCAACATGGGCTCCGACAAAAAGTTTCAGTACACCGTGATGGGCGATGCCGTCAATCAGGCCGCCCGTTTTGAACCTGCGAACAAACCCTTCGATACTCATATCATGATTGGCGGGAAAACCTACGAAATGGCCAAGGACAAGATCGAGGCCCGTTTCCTTGCCAACATGATCGTCAAGGGAAAGACCGAACCCGTCCCCTGCTACGAACTCCTTGCCAAGAAAGGTGAACTCTCCGAGACCAAGGCTCGGGTGGTGCAACTGTTTGAAGAAGGCTGGAAACTCCATGCCACAAAAAAGTTCAAGGAAGCCATCGCCAAATTCCAGGAAGCTCTTGCCCTCGACCCACACGATGGCCCCTCCAAAACTTATAAAAAGATCTGCGAGGAATTCCTGAAAAATCCTCCGCCCGACTCTTGGGCTGGAGAGTATATTCAGACTTCGAAATAGTCGTCGGACTACCGAACCGAGATGATCCGGCCAATCACCCACATTTTTTTTGACCTTGGAAATGTTTTGGTTGGGCTTCGCTCAGGCGAGAAGCTGAAAGCTCTCGCCCGGCGATCAGGCCAAACCGTAGAGGCCTTCTGTGAAAAGATCTGGTCTCATGAACGCGCTCACGACTACGA
>JASGCJ010000009.1 GCA_030054195.1 Minisyncoccota bacterium | reverse complement strand
TCCGCTGGAGGCGATGGCGTGTGGTTGTCCTGTGGTTTGTGCCAAGGCGGGGTCATTGCCTGAGGTGTGTGGAGGTGCGGCGGAGTATTTCGATCCACGTTCAGAGGAGGAGATGATGGCTGCGGTCGCGCTGATTTTGGGGAGTGAGGAGAGGCGTGAGGGGTTACGCAAAGCAGGAATTGATAGGGCGGCGGAGTTTTCTTGGGAAAGAATGGCGGAGGAGACGGGAGAGATCTACCGGAGGGTGGTGTAGGGGAGGTGGCTTGCGGTTTTGGGTGGCGAGGAATAGTTTTAAGCATGTCTGAAAAGCAAGAAGAGGGAGGGGGGGAGGTGGGGTCTCAGTGGCGGGATCGGGTCTTGTGGGTGGAGGTGGCCGTTGCGGTTGCCGTGGTGATTGGGTTGTACGGATTCATCCCTTACAATTTCGGATTCGAGAGCAAAGCGCGAAGCGTGTTTGAGATGCTGCAGAGGTTTTGGAGTGATCCTTCCACCGCGGATTGGCATCACGGAATGATAGTGCCCCTGATCTCGGTCGGGCTGATTTTACATCGAGCGAAGGAGTTGCAGAAGGTGGTGATTCAGCCGTCTGGCTGGGGGGTGTTGGGGGTGGTGGCGGCGTTGGCACTATTTTGGGTTGGATACAAGATCGACATTACGATTGTGGGATTTCTGTCCCTGCAAATCATGATTGGGGGTTTGATTTTGTGGCTTTTTGGCTGGGAGATGATGAAAGCGGTGGCTTTTCCGTATGCGTTCCTGATGTTTGCGTACCCTTTTTATTTTTTGGATACGATCGTCGCTTTCCCTTTGCGGGGGCTGATGTGTCAGATGTCGCAATTTTTTCTGAACTTGGTGGGGGTCGACACGTTGCGTGTGGGAACAGCACTGGTTTCTGCTCCCGATTATGCGAAGGGGTTGGCGCAGGGGCAGAGGTTCGCGTTGGATGTGGCGACTCCGTGCAGTGGGATTCGGTCGCTTTTCGCCTTGATGATGGTGAGTGCGTTGTACGCGCACTTAACTCTGCAGAAGGGGTGGCAAAAGTGGGTTCTGTTTTTGTTGTCGCCGGCATTGGCGGTACTGGGAAATTTCGCGCGGATGGTGATGTTAACGCTGGGGACCATTTTGCTGGGTAGTGCGGTGGCGATCGGGACGGAGGAGCATCCGACGACGTTTCACATGGCGGCAGGTTTCTTTGTCTTTGTGGTGGCTTTAGGCGGAATGGTGGGAGTGAGCCGAATTCTTCAGGGGATTGGGAAAGGAAAAAAGGAGTGAGCGAGGGGAAGAGAAAAGGGGCCTGGGCAAGGGTGGCCGCTATGCTGGCATTGGGAGGAGGCGTGGCGGCGATTTGTCTTTTGGTTCCTACACCGAATACGACTCCGAAAGCGGGGGTGGTGATGGATCTGCCTGTACGAGTTGGAAATTTTACGGGCAAGGAGGTGGCGGCGACGATGGGAGAGCTGGCGATTCTTCCCAAGGACACGCAGATCGCGAGAAGAGAATATTCGGATTCAGGTGGGGACAGAATTATGGCATCGATTGTTTTGAGTGGGGGAGAGAAGAGAAGTATTCATCGACCCGAGGTGTGCTTGCCGGCGCAGGGTTGGACGATGAGGGGTGGCCGAGTGGAGAAGATCGGCTTGGCGGATGGGCGGGATTTGGAGGTGATGGATCTGAGTTTGGTGCGGGATATTGAGGTCGCGCAGGGGGATCGGCGCAAACTGTACGCGAACTACTTTTACTGGTTTGTGGGAAGCGAAGTGACGACCCCTCATCACTGGAGCCGGGTTTTTCTAACCAGCTTTGACCGAATTACCAAAAATCTGAATCACCGGTGGGCGTATGTGATTGTGATGTCGGTTGTGACGGAAGGGTTTCTGCCTATGGGAAAGAACGAGACGCAAACAATCGAGATGTTGAAGCAGTTCACGGCAGAGGCGGCACCCAGTTTCATGAGGGCGAGCACCCCGGGTCTAGCCCCCTGATTCCCGTCTTGCCTTTCTAGCGCAAGGGTGGGCACGATATTGGTTCAACATTAACCCAAGGAAACTTATTATGAAAAAACTCCAAAGCATCCTCCTCGCAACCCTGATCGCCCTTCCCGCCATGAACGGACGGGCCGAATCGCTCGAAAAGCTGATCCCCGACAGCGCTGAGATCCTCGGCAGAATGAAACGGGAAGACATCATCAACATGGATTTGGTGAAAGATGCAAAAGGCATTGTGATTTTGAATGTGACGGGATTTTCGATCGGGATTGGTGGCTCAGGTGGGGACGGCATTTTAATGGCAAAAACGGATAAGGGCTGGAGCGGTCCTGTCGCGATTACGACAGATGGCGGAACGTTGGGAATCGATGTGGGTGGAACAGACAACGACATTGTGATTTTGCTAATGAAAGAGGGGGTGGTGAGCAAGTGGGGAAACGGGGATCATTTTAGCTCTTCCTCCGCCTCGGCAGTTTGTGGCCCGAAGGGTGGGGCAGCGGTTGATGCCTCGATGAGAAACCGGGACTTCAACGTTTATATCTGGAACAAGGGAGCCAAGTTGGGCGTCAACTTTGGAGGGTTTGATGTGAATATCAACGATGAGGCAAATGCTAATTTTTACGGCAAACCGATGGTTTCCGTGAAAGACATCCTCAACTCGGCAGTCGAGGTTCCGGCATCGAAAAAAGATGGAATGGCCCGGATTTACGACTTGCTGAAATAAATAGAAAGGAAATTATAAAAATGAAGAACACACTCGTTGCTCTTGTTGCGTTTTGGATGGTGTTGCCCTTTTCGGGGCGAGCCCAAAACTCGGATTCCCTAAACCTCGCCGCCGATCAGGCGACGAGCATGAACAAGTTGGATGATCTAATGGGCCGAGCACAGAAGCGGCTGAGTTATATCATGACGAACTTGGCAGAGTTGACGGACGGGAATGATTCTAACAATTCGTTCGACAAGTTTAAGGATAACCTCAGCGACCTTCAGGATATCCGAGGAGACATCAAGGATCGGGTGGAGAGGGTTCGGGAATTGCAGGGCCAACGGATCGCCGCTTGGACCAAGGAAGTCTCGGGCTTGACGGACAAAGATATGCGCAAGATGACGAATGATCAGATTGATAAGGCGAAATCGGATTTCGACGTTTTGGACAAGCAGTTGCGCGAAGTAGGCGGGGATGCAAACGATCTGACCACCTTGCTGGAGGACCTTAAAAAGTATTTTGCCTCTTCGTTCAGCCCCGACTCGATCAAGACTTGCACGCCGATGATTGAGAAGGCCCGGACAGCTGGGCAGGAGATGGTTAAAAGTGTCGATACGTTGCGGGACAATATCTACAAACAGAAAAAAGAGGTGAAGGGAACTTCAGGAAAGTAAACGAGGGTGGTTTGCCGGCGAAAGTCGGCTACGGGCTGAAGGGCGAGAGCACGAGGGTGATCTCGCCCTTTGCTTTTTCCCCGAAGTGAGCGGCAACTTCCGCGGGAGTACCAACGAAGACCTCTTCAAACTTTTTGGTAAGCTCCCGCGCCACACAGATCCGGGAATCTGAAGGAAACACTTCCACAAGCACTGCGAGCGTTTTTGAGAGGCGATGGGGAGATTCGAAGTAGATCGAAGTGTGATCGCGTGTAGCTGCTACCGTGAGTTCTTTAAGACGACCTCCTGATTTAGGCGGGAGAAAACCGCCGAAGTAGAAGGGAAGGGCAGGCAGGCCGCTGGCGATCAGGGCGTGAATGGGGGCGGAGGGGCCTGGGATGACCTCGACAGGTAGATTTTCGCGTCGGACGGCTCGAACAATACGTTCCCCAGGGTCGGAGATGGCAGGCATTCCTGAATCGGTAATGAGGGCGATCGTTTGACCGGAGCGAATACGTTCGATGATTTCGGATTCGCGGGCGGCTTCGTTAAATTTCTGAACGCTCAGAAATGATTTTTTGAGGCCGAGATGTTGGAGAAGGAGGCCTGAGTGGCGGGTATCTTCGGCAGCGATGAGATCGGCGGTGGCTAAAGCTTGGCACGCGCGTGGGGAGATGTCGGATAGGTTTCCAATGGGGGTTCCGATGACGATAAGGCGACCAGAAGGAGGGTTCATAGGATGGTTTTGGCTGCCGCGCTAGGACTCGAACCTAGAACACCCACATTCAGAGTGTGGTGTGCTACCAATTGCACCACGCGGCAATTGTTCAAACCCTAACGGCTTTGCGTCTGTCGAGCAAGAGGGGGGAGGGAAGCTACTTCGTCCAGAGGCGCCAGGCTGCGTAGAGAAGAAATACGGCGAAAGCTCGGCGGGCGTAGATTTCGGGGACTTTTTGTATGAGAAAAGCACCTGCGATGGCGCCGATGATGCCTGTGACGGCGCAGGCGCCCGCGATTCGCCAGTCGACCGTGTTCAATTTCCAGCTGGTGAGCGTTCCTGCGAAAGTTATGGGAATAATTAGAGCCAAGGAGGTGCCAACGGCGACGTGGTACGGAACTCCGCAGAGGAGGGTCAGGGCGGGAACGATGAGGGCGCCGCCTCCAATGCCAAAGCAACCTGAGGCCAGGCCCGCGAGGAGGCCGATGAAGGCATAGAGGGTGGATCCTGCGGGCATAAGGGCAACGATTCGCAGGCAGGGTGGGGATTGGCAAGCGGGAATAGATCCTTTTCGTAGGCTTGCCAAAAGGGAGGGAATCGCCTTACCTTGCCAGTTCTATGCAAAAACATTTATCACTCTGTTTGACTGTGTTCGCTGCAATTTGGGTTGTTGGTTGTGCCGTGAAGGATCCGAAAGACCCCCGCTTTGTTGTGGCTGAAGGAAAGGGAATCAAGATCACCCGAGGTCAGTTGGATGGGGAGATGGATCGGGCGTTGCTCAACTTTAATCTCTCTCGCGACAAGGTACCTGCCCCTCAATTGAACTCCTTGGAAATGAACATCTTGAACCAGATGATCAATCGCCAGGTTGCTTTGGCTGAGGCGCGTAAGTCACCTCTCACGAATGCGGCGGTTTTGGCGAAGGAGCAGTTAGACAGGATGAAGAAGAATTTCCCTGATGCGAAGGCGTTTGAGGAGCAGTTAGCCAAAGCCAAAACGACAGAGCAAGCGATGTTGCAGGAGATCGAGCAGAAGCTGGAAGTCGACAACCTGATGCGCGCCCGTGTGGAACCGTCCATGAAAGCGCCTTCGGATGAAGATGTGCAAAAGTTTTATTCTGAAAATCCGAAGCTCTGGCAGCGGAGCGAGACGGTTCAGGCTCAGCATGTTTTGGTGAAGGTGGATGCCTCGGCGGATGCGGCGACAAAGGCAGAGAAAAAGAAGGTGGCCGAAGCAGCCTTGGCACGCGTCAACAAAGGGGAAGCTTTTGAAAAAGTTGCTCAGGAAGTTTCGGATGATCCGGGTAGCAAGGCGAGGGGCGGCGAGCTTCCTCCCTTCAGCAAAGGTCAGATGACCCCCAATTTTGAGAAAGTAGCTTTTTCAACTGCGCCTGGAAAAACGAGTGCGGTCTTTGAAACCCCCTTCGGATTTCACTTCTTGAAGGTGAAGACCAAGGAAGCTGCAAAAAATCTTAAGCTGGAAGATGTGAAGAACGAGATCATGTCCCACTTGAAGCGTTTGAAACAGGGTGAGGCCACTCGGCTCTTGCTGGAGGATTTGAGGAAGGAAGCGGCGGTAAAAATCTTGCTCCCTGCTCCTCCTGCTCCCGCGCCTGTGACGGCGACCACGCCTCCCGTTTCCGCGCCTCCTGTCCCTCCTACGGCGCCTGCACCCGCCAAAAAGTAGTTTGGAAAGACCGGTTTGAAAGGCCGATCTCCCGCATCCTCGTGTGGGTCAGAGGACTTTTCGCCGAAGTTTGACTCGAAGGGATTGATTACGGCGGTCGTTGTGGAGTCTGACTCAGGAGAGGTTCTGATGACGGCCTATATGAATCAGGAAGCGTTGGATGCAACGCGGAGCACGAAGCGGGCTACCTTTTTCAGTCGGTCGAGGCAGAAGTTGTGGATTAAGGGAGAGAGTTCGGGGAACTTTTTGACGGTAGAAGAAATTCTAGTGGATTGTGACCAAGATTGTTTTGTGTTGAAGGTGCGACTCCCAAAAGGTGGGGTGGCTTGCCACACGGGAGAAAAGAGCTGTTTCTATCGTCGGTTGTCTTTGAGTGGACCTGTAAAGCTCGAGGTTTACCCACCTAAGGCGTAAGGCCAATCGCAAGGTAGGCGAGGCGTAGAAAATCTTTTTCCGCTGAGGATACGGCTTGAGCGGGTCCTACGAGTTTCATCACAACCTGCTCTCCTTGAGATTCCAAGATGGCTCCGAGCAGAAGTGCTTGGGGCAGGTCGCGAGTGGGGCCACCTGGGGTACCGGCCCGAAGCGTGCCTTCGAGGTGAAACAGGGTGAGCGTGCCTTCCGAGCCTTTTTTGATTTCGGTGCGAGGTGGGTTGGAGGTGGTAAATTGAGCCGTCCAGCGATCGAGGTTCGCTTGCGTGGAGCCACCTTCGCCTGACGAAAAACGGGAAAAAGTCAGCGTGAGTGGGGTGCCGTCGGAAGATTTCTTTTCAAGTTGAGCGGCACGAAAACTTCCGGATGGCGGAACCCAACGCCATGATTCGGGGCGATCAAAACGAAGTGGGCCAACGCGGAAAGCAACAGGCTGTGGCGATGGTGAGGGGGCGGAGTAAGCGAGAGTCGCTGTGGCTATGAGAAAGAGGAGAAAGTTCATCCCTGGAGGCGGCGGGTCCACTCGTCGATTGCCATGGGGCGACAGTGAAGAAGGCTCTCATACTCACGATCGATTCTTTTTTCGTCCCAATCGGGATGATTGGATTTCATAAATTGGATCATCCAAGCACGTGCGAGAGAACGGTCGTGGGGAGCAAGGCGAGCCAAGTCTCGGCTATAGAGAAGATTATTTAGACGAGAGACGACAGTGAAAAAACTCATGGCCGAGAGCGATGGAAAAATCCAGAGACAGCTCCTGCGAGGGCGCCAAAGACAAGCGTAAGAGTGGCGGCCCGTATGCCGCCGCCGGCGAACTCCCGGTAGTAGGCGGGCGCATCTGCGGTGAGGGGGTAGGGAACGGCGGTAAAAATGGCGCCTGGAAAGCTGTAGAGGGCCCCCCAAAGGGCTCCTGCAAGAACTTTGGGCCGGAAGGAGGGCAGGACGGCAACGAGCAGGCCGATGGATGTGTAGGTGAGAAGGAGACCTGCGGAAAAAAGAGCAGCGGCATGGATCGAGAGGCCTTGAAACCAGGGGCCTATTGCGGTGAGAAGTCCAAAGACTCCGCCAGCGAGGACAGAAGGCCAGGAGATGTGCATAGGGTTGAAGTTGCCAAGGGATTGGGTCATAGGCAAATCAGCCAAAGAAAAAAGCTTGATGGCATGGGATAATATTGCCGTGAAAAATAAAAAAGAGTCGTGGGCTTACTGGACAAGTGAGTTTGGGAGAGGAAAGTTTAGGCATGAAAGATGTTCATACGCCGTCCTTCAGGCAGAGGGAGCTCTTGGCCAAATTGGAGTCGAGGTCGAAGGAGTGTCCTGGATTGTATCCGTTGAAGACGGGGGAGGATTTTCGACGTGTGGCGGTGGATCACGCGGGAGGCGAGGACGAAGCGATTTGTCGGGTGTTGGAGGCAATGTGGCAACGGCCTGATGAGGCGGTTCAGTTGAATGCGCAAAGTTTGATTGGGCGGGGGCAGGGGCTAGCGGATCGGGAGGGGGGGAGGAGGGCGGCTGGGGGCCCAAGCTCGGGCTAGGAAAGAATCGCTCGCCAAGCGTCTGCCAGACGCTCAAATCCGAAGGGCAGAGAAGAATGAAGGAAACGATAAGCCCATCCCCCTCGGCACCTGAGCCAGAACTGCCGTTTGGCACGCCCCAGAGCAGTGTAGCCGCTGGGGCAGAACCGGATGAGGTGGTTGTGATTAAGGGGCCTCCCCGTCCAGCGGGCTACGTTCCCCCGACCTCTTCTCGCACTCAGGAGGAACCCGAAATGAATCCAACGAACCCAACGGCATTAAATGTAAAACGAAGTGTGGATCGGCAGCGCAAGGAGCAGAGGGCGGTCACGTCGATCTTAAGCGGGGTGGGATTGGGATTGCTCTTAATCATTGGGGGCTGCGCTGTGTTGGCGGGCTTTGGGGGGTTTGTGTTGTGGAAACAGATCCAGAGACAGAGCGTTACGGTGGATCAGATGGAGCAGAGAATTAACAAGGAGATCGCATCCCTACAGGCTAGAAATGCAGAACTTTCGAGCGGATTGGAGTCGGCAGGGGCTCAGCTGGCCAAGCAGTTGTCCCTTCTAGAGCAGTCGAAGTCCCAGCTAAATCGGAATGAGAAGGATATGGAAACGGTGCGCCGCAGGCTCTCGATTCTCGAAGGAGATTCGGGAGATCGGAGGCGATAGGCAGATGATTAGTCGTGTAGAACTTCGGCGGATTACGCAAGAGTGGCGGACTCGTTTGCAGCGGGTTCAGCAGATTTTACAGCCCAGTGAGTGGGCGGTGGATGATTGGAATCGTTTCGCGCGGGCGTTAAGCCAGATGGTTCGGGCACACGGATCGACCTGGAGAGAGGGGGAGACAACCTATTGGGATGTGCGTTGGACGTTGCAAGATGGTGGGGAGTTAATTTGCCAAGCGGAGGATGGTTCGGATGGAAAGAAGACGCTGGTGGTGGCTCAAACGGGGGGATTTGCAGAGGGTTTAGATAACTACACTTGGTTTTATGGAGAGTTTGGGCAGACAGGGGACTTTTTGGGAAATCCTTACTGGGTGGATGGGACCTGGAAAGAAGCGTTAGCTATGATGTTGCTACCTCAGCAAGCAGGGGCTGGTTTTTACTTAAGCGGGGGGAATGTGGGGACGACCCCTATGCTTACGGCCTCTTCCACTAACCCGCAACAGGCTTAAGCCAATATACATCAATATCTTAGGCATGCTTGCAAAGGCATGGATTTCCGTATATGTTGTTCCTCTTGAAAGGAGTTCGGCGGGGAGTCGAACAAAGGGCGTGCTGATCCGGTTTCCGTGATCGACCCAGATCTAATTTCGGATCAAAGGAAACGCCCCACCCTCGCAGACCTAAAGAGAACGATAAGAACCTCACGGAAGTGATTGCGGTTGGCCATCGAGGCTCAATGCATCCTTCGTCGATCGGGCGCTGAGCGCTCGGTTGGTCCGCTCGGGCAATATCTTTCCGCCGCACATCAACCTATGAGTCACGACGCACGATACGGATCCCGCCCCGGAGGCGGACCCCATGAACGACGCCACCGCCGCCACAATCGTTTTGGCGGAGGACGGGGAGGTCCCCGCCGAGAAGCCCGACCCAGCTCGGGTGGTTTCTGGGGCTTTATTAAAAAGCTATTTGGAATGGGTGGTGGATCAGCCGCCCCTGCTTCAAATTACTCCAGACAACGAAATGGTAGGACAGACGGACCCCGCCCCCAGCGGACCCGGACCGCACCCCCGATGGAGGTGCTCACGCCGAGATTGTACATTGGCAACCTGTCTTACGACGCTTCGGAGAGCGATGTGTTCGATCATTTGAGCAAAATCGCAGCGGTTAAAAATGTAGAAGTGGTTCGGGAAGGTGGGGGCAACTCCAAGGGCTTCGGCTTTGCCGAGATGCAGACCTTGGAGGGTGCTCAAGAAGTCGCTAAAAAGCTCCATGACACTGATTTCATGGGACGGCTTCTGATTGTCAACGGAGCGAAATCCACAGGAGAACGTTTTGGTGGAGGCGGTCGTCAGGATCGCCCACCGCGGGACGAACGTCCTGAGCGGGGCTCGGAGTTTGATTACGAGCGCGGTCCTCGCAATCCCAGTTACGATTAATCGAAAAAGTTAAGGATTGGCTAAAGCGCGTCGGGTCTTCTTTGGGGAGGCCCGACCGCTTTCTGCCAGCCAACGATTCACGGCGGACAGGTAGGCAAGTGCACTGGATTCGATCACATCGGTAGCTGCGGAGCGGCCAGCAACGGGTTCACTCTTGGCCTTGAAGCGCACTCCCAGACTAACTTCCCCAACTGCATCTTTGCCCTCGGTAACGGCACGCACCTGATACTCTGTGAGGTGTCCCTGGAGACCCGTGATCTGATCGATGGTTTTCATGACCGCGTCGACGGCTCCATCTCCTGTGCCTATTGCGAAGTGATTTTGTTTTGAGCAGCGAAGGCTGATTTCCGCCACAGGCTTTTCCCCTGTCCCCATATGAACGTGCAGGGCATGGAGGGAGTAAGTTTCCCGTGGATTCTGGATATGAGCTCCCACGAGCGAGACAAGGTCATCGTCATAAATGAACTTTTTCTTGTCACCGATTTCCTTGCATCGAGTGAAGATGGCATTGAGCTCAGCAGGCCGGAGGGTGTACCCCAGATGTTTGAGCCGAGAAGCCACGGCGGCACGACCGCTATGTTTGGTGAGAGGAAGCTCTGTTTTCCCCCAGCCCACAATTTGAGGGTTCATGATTTCGTACGTTTCGCGTTTTTTTAGAATCCCGTCCTGATGAATGCCCGAGCTGTGGGCAAAAGCATTGAGGCCAACGATGGCTTTGTTTCTGGGAATGGGGAAACCGCAGGCTCCTGAAACAAGGCGAGAGGTGCGAACAATCTCGCGGCTATGAATGCCTGTGGTGATGTGAGGATAACAGTCGGAACGGGTACGCAGAGCCATGACGACCTCCTCGAGAGCGGCATTGCCTGCACGTTCACCAATTCCGTTCAGAGTGCATTCGACCTGACGTGCTCCCGCGTGAACTGCAGAAAGGGAGTTCGCGACGGCCAGGCCGAGGTCGTTGTGGCAGTGAGTGCTCAAAATGACATCGGTCGCGCCGTGTGCCAGGGTGAGAACATCGGAGAACATGCGGCCATACTCCTCGGGCGTTGCGTAACCCGTAGTGTCGGGAAGGTTGATGGTGGTCGCACCTGCGGCAATGGCGGCTTCGACGACTTCGATCAAGAAATCGATTTCAGTGCGGGATGCGTCCTCAGGTGAAAATTCAACATTCGGGGTGAATTTCTTCGCCCTGCGCACCCCATCTACGGCGAGTCGAAGAATCTCTTTACGGGCTTTGCCTAATTTAAATTCGCGGTGGATTTTGCTGGTTCCGAGGAAGACGTGGATTCGCCCTTTTTTGCCAGCGGGTTTGACGGCAGCCCCTGCGGCGTTGATATCTGCAGGAACACACCGAGCGAGTCCGCAGATCTGGGGCCCGCGGACCGTTTTGGCGATTTCATGAACAGACTCGAAGTCTCCTCGGCTGGCGATGGGAAAGCCTGCCTCAATAATGTCGACACCCAGACGGGCTAACTGGCGAGCGACGGCAAGCTTTTGGGGCTGGGTCATCGCAGCGCCAGGGCACTGCTCCCCGTCACGGAGGGTTGTATCGAAAATTAAGATGCGGTCATCGGGCATAAAACTATCCTAAGGCCAAATGCCCAAAATTGCACCTCTTGGGTAAAGCAAATTACCACAAGGCAGGCTGCCCCAATTGAGGAGGCTGCTAGTAAGCGGCTTGGGCGCCTTTGAGATTCCTGCGGCGAATCCAAGGCATCAGGCCACGAAGACGAGCCCCTGTTTTTTCGATGGGGTGTTTTTCGCCTTTTTTGAGTAGAGCGTGATACCGCTTCATTCCAGTGCGGCTTTCGCGAATCCACTCTTTGGCGAAGGTTCCGTCGCGAATTTCCCGTAGAACGGATTCCATGGCTTTTTTCGTGCGACCATCCACCACGCGCGGGCCGCGTGTGACATCACCGTACTTGGCGGTTTCCGAAATCGAGAAACGCATGCCTGCAATTCCGGATTCGTTGATCAGATCCACGATTAGCTTCAACTCATGTAGAACCTCAAAGTAAGCAACTTCGGGTTGATAGCCTGCTTTGAGAAGAACCTCGAAGCCCGCCTGGATGAGGGCGGAAGTGCCCCCGCAAAGAACGGCTTGTTCGCCGAAGAGGTCGGTCTCGGTCTCTTCTTTGAAGGTGGTTTGCAGAAGGCCTGCGCGTGTGGCCCCGATCCCGCGTGCCCATGCCATGGCGATCGCCCGTGCTTGGCCGGAGGGGTTTTGTTGGACTGCAAAGAGGGCCGGGACCCCGCGACCTTCCTGATATTGACGACGCACGATGTGGCCAGGGCCTTTCGGAGCAACGAGGATGACGTCCACGTTCTTGGGGGGTTTGACTGTTTTATAGTGAATGGCAAAGCCGTGGCTGAAGAGGAGGCATTGACCCTTGCGAAGGTTAGGGGCGATATCTTTCTCGTAGACGGACGGAATCTTGAGGTCCGGGACAGCCACAAAGATGACGTCCGCAGAACGAACCGCCTCGGCAGTCGGAAGAACTTTAAAGCCGTGTTTTTTTGCGACAGCGATGGATTTGCTGCCTTTGTAAAGACCGATGGTGACTTTAATGCCACTATTTTTGAGGTTGAGGGCATGGGCGTGGCCTTGGGAGCCGAAGCCGATGACAGCCACACGGCGTTTTTTTAGTGGGGTCAGGTTGGCGTCACGGTCGGTGTAGATGCGGGCGGGCATAGGTGTTTCTCCAGTTTAGGGTTTTGTTGAGGGGTAAGATCAGCGGCGGGGTAGGGCAATACGACCTGTTCGGCTGAGCTCCAGCACGCCGAAGGGTTTCATGAGTTGTAGAAACTTATCAATTTTACTTTCGTCCCCTGTCACCTCGATCGAGAGGCTACTGGATTGGACGTCGACAATCTTGGCACGGAAGATATCGCAGATCTGCATGACCTCAGGACGAGTGGATGAGGTGGCTTTGACCCGAAGGAGGATCAGTTCTCGATCGATGACATCGCCATCCTTGAAGTCGTGAACTTCGAGAACATCGACCAGCTTATTCAGCTGTTTGACCACTTGTTCAAGGACCTGGTCGTTGCCGACAACGACGAGTGTCATGCGTGAGATTTTGTCGTTTTGGGTGGGGCCGACGTTCAGCGTGTCGATATTGAAGCCGCGGCCGCTAAACAGGCCTGCGATTCGGGTGAGAACACCGAAGCGGTTCTGGACTACGACAGAGATAGTGTGGCGCATAAAAAAAGAAGATGTTGAACATCAAAAAGTAGCGACGAGGACGCGGGTGGGTCAAGCGGAAGGGTGGGAGGACTTTAGGAGAGGGAGGCGCGGAGACGGGCCAGTTCGTGGGCTTGGGCGTCGAGCTGTTCGCGTGCTTTGGCTAGATCGGTCTCCAGCTGCTTTATTCTGAGACGCAGCGCGGAATCAAAAGCGGGGCTGGACTCGAAGGATGGAGTTGTTTCCGGGGCTTCCTCAAGTTTGATCGTTCTACTTTTGAGACGAGCCGCGCGGCGACGGCGCATTTCTTCAATAAATTCGGATGCCGTATAGGTTTCCTTGTTGCGAACGTGAGTGACGAGTTCGGAGCCCCCGAGTTGGCCACTCTGAAGAAACTCTGCGATTGTGCCTGCTGTAGTGGGACCGTACCGAGGACCATCCAAAGGCTCGACCCACCAGAGCATCTCGAGACCCGCGACTTCTGGAGCTTTAATCCAAGGCCCCTCGTCGATTTGAACAAGATCGTCTGGGGCAATGAGAGACTGGTTTGCGAGAGCTTTTAGGTGATCCAGATCCATCGGGCCCAGAATTCTGCCCGTTTGGACTTTCTGAAGCTTGTACATGGATGCGAGAGCGCTCATGAAGTCTTATTTCGAGGGCACGAGAATCTTTTGCCCGATTTTGAGTGGGGCTCCCTTGGCGAGCTGGTTGGCTTGACGGATCGATTCAGCGGTAAGTTTTAGCTGGTACTCCGCGTTATAAGCTTGGGCTATGGAGCTAAGCGTGTCCCCCTTTGCGACGACGTGTTCATAACCCTCTTTCTCGGCCACTTTTTGGGTGGCAGGCTTTTCGACAGGCTTGGATTTTTCGCGCTCTTTTCGCTCCGCAAGCATTTTGGAGACCTCATCCAGCAGGGCGGTGCGTTCCTCGGATGATTTTGCCGCTGCATTGGCGAGGCTTTCTTTCAGGGATTGGGATTGTTGGCGAAGTTCTGTGATCAATTGTTCGAGGGTGGAGACACGGCTTTGAATCTGATCCACCTGTTGGTCGACCCGATCCACTTGATCAGCCGCTTTAAGAATCTTTCTCCGCTCCATCTCGGCATCTTCTGCCGCGGCAGGATTGGATTGAGCGAGCGAGAGTGAGGGAGAACCCAAAACGAACAGGAGGGTTATGAGAAGAGAGGATTGCATAGATATATATCACTCTCCCGTTTTCTGGCCGACAAGCTTTTCAAACTCTTTTTCTGAAATAACTCGGACCCCAAGAGAGCGTGCCTTTTCCAATTTGGATCCGGCTTCTTCCCCCGCCAAAACGAAATCTGTTTTTGCGCTGACGGAGCCAGCAACGGAGCCTCCTTGGGACTGAATTCGTCGAATAAAGTCCTCTCGCGGCTGCGTGAGTGTTCCTGTGATTACGAACTTCTTTCCCGAGAACACGCCACCGCGGACGGCCAACTCTTCGGGCAAAGCCTCAAAGTTAAGCCCGGCCTTTTTGAGGGCATCGAGAAGTCGGCGGGATGCGCTTTCTTGGAAGAAGGCGACAATCTCTTCGGCCACTTTTTCTCCCACATCTTTGACTTGGGTCAGATCGGCCACTTTGGCTTTGGTGAGTGCCGAAAGGGATCCGAAGTGGCGGGCCAGAGTCTCGGAGAGAACTGCGCCGACTTGGGGGATTCCGAGGGCAAAGATGAGGCGCCCTAGGGTGCGACGGCGACTGGCATCGATTCCTGCGAGAAGGTTTGCGGCCGATTTGTCGCCCATGCGGTCTAAGGCGGACAGTTTTTCCTGCGTGAGATCGTAAATCTGATCCAAGTGGAGGATGAGGCCGGCGTCCACAAGTTGTGCGGCCATGACCTCTCCTAAGCCTTCGATATCCATCGCGCCGCGGTGGGCAAAGTGTTGAAGACGACGTTTGAGCTGACCGATGCAGTCGCGAGAGGTGCAACGAAGAAAAACGTCTTCTTTCACCAAGGGGCCCTCGCACACAGGGCACTGGCGGGGCACACAGATGGGTTTGGATTGGGGTGGGCGCTTGTCGAGATTGACGGAGATTACGGCGGGAATGACCTCTCCTGCTTTTTCGACGCGGACAAGATCCCCTACGCGTATATCTTTGCGGGCGATTTCCTCAAAGTTGTGAAGGGTGGCGCGGGAAACGGTTGAGCCGCTCAGTAGAACGGGGTCGAGTTCGGCAACGGGGGTAATCACGCCAGTACGCCCTACCTGGAAGGTGACAGAGAGAAGACGAGTTTCGGATTGGTCAGGTGCATATTTGTAGGCGATAGCCCAGCGAGGGGCTTTGTCGGTCTGGCCCAAGACTTTTTGCTGGTCGAAGCGGTTGACTTTGATGACTGCTCCATCGGTCGCGAAGGAAAACTTTGTGCGGGCTTGGTCGAGTTCGCGAACTGCCGTCAGGACATCGGCAGGTTTATGAACGTGGCGAAACCAGGAGTGTCCCGGCAGTCCCCAAGAAAGAATTTGCTGATGGAGTTCGCTTTGGGTTTTGAGAGAGAGACCGACCGATTCCCCTAGGCCGTACAAAACGATGGCAAGGGGGCGTTTCGCCACCTCGCGGGAGTCGAGCAGTTTGAGGGTCCCTGCGGCGGCGTTTCTTGGGTTCGCAAAAAGGGGCTCACCTTTTTTTGCGCGGGTTTGGTTGAGGGCGGCGAAGGCGGGTTCGGGAAGATAAACTTCACCACGAAATTCGATGCGGGGCGGCAGATCGGGAACAGAGAGGGGTAGATTGCGAATGGTTTTGAGATTTTCGGTGATATCGTCGCCTTTTTCCCCGTCACCCCGGGTCAGACCAAGAGTGAGGAGGCCGTTTTCGTAACGAATGCTTACGGCCAGGCCGTCCACTTTGGGTTCGATGGCAAACTCAGCCGCTTGGCCGTGAAGGTTTTTTTCAACACGATCGAGAAATTCTGTCAGCTCCTGCTCGCTGTAGGTGTTGCTGAGGCTTTGCATCCGCAACGCGTGTGCGACGGTGCGAAAGGAGTCCAGCGGGGTGCCCCCGACCTTGCGGGTGGGAGAGTTTTCGTCAGCCAGTTTGGGGTGCGCGGTTTCGAGATCGACCAGTTCGCGGTAGAGGCGATCGTAGGCGGCATCTGAGATTTCGGGTTGGGCTTGAACGTAGTAGAGGTGGTCGTGCCGGCGGACTTCTTGAAGAAGGCGTGCGTAGCGTTGGGCGGGGGAGTTGCTCACCGGCGGCGGCGTCGCAGGGCGAGGCCTAGGGAGATGCCGAGAACATCGGCAATCCAGTCACGAAAGGAGACTTCACGACCAGGGGCGAGGCGTTGGCTCTGTTCATCGAGGGCTCCTAGGAGGGATCCTGTCATGCCCAATGCGACGGAGGGGTAAGGAAGGGCCCCGAGGAGAAACCCGAAGACAGTGTAGACGCCAAGATGCACAACTTTGTCATTGGGGAGATGGACGAAGGAGTCGATCTTTTGAATACGGGTTGCGGGGAGGGCGGAGACACTCAGTATCAAGGCGTAGAAGGCGGCGCAGGGGAGAAAGTTTTTCCATGGCGGCTTTTCCATAACAAGGGCATTTTGGGGGTAGAGTGAAGCAGAGCAACGCGAAAGAATTGGTTCCCCTTTTAGGGATTGAGGGTGGAGGGACGAAAACGTCCTGGATCCTGCTGGGTCAGGGCGGGCGGCGTTTGGCGGGAGGAACTGTAGGGGGATCAAATTTGATGCTCGTGGGGAGAGAGGGGTTGAGGAAGGTGGTGACGGAGATTGCGGGCAAGGTCCCGATGTCGCCCCAGGCGATTGGTGCGGGTTTTGCTGGGGCGAGGGGCAAGAAAGAGATGGATATGGCGCGAGGAGTTTTGCGTCAGGTGTGGCCTAGGGTGACAAAGGTGGTCGTTGGACAGGATACGGACTCGGCGCTTGGTGCGGCTTGGGGAGTGGAGGACGGATTTTTGGTGATTGCGGGAACGGGTAGCAATGTTGTGGGGAGGGTAAAGGGGAGAAAATATAGTGCGGGGGGGCACGGGCATATTTTGGGAGATGCGGGCAGTGGGTATGATTTGGCTCAACGGGCGATTCGGGCGGTACTGCGGGAACGGGATCGTGAAGGAAAAGCTCCTGCTCTTGCGGCGACTTTGATGGCGCACAGCGGAGCCGGGGATTTAGATCACTTGGTGCGGGAGGTTTATCGGGCTCATGGAAAGGAGTGGCTGGCGGGATTTGCGCCTGGAATTTTGAGGGCGGCCGAGAGGAGGGACCCGCTGGCGTGCCGTGTCGTACGAGCGAGTGCCTTGGAGCTAGCGGAGATGGCGGGGGAGTTGGCAAAAAGGGTGGGTGTAAGGCGACCGCGCTGGGCTTTGACGGGAGGGCTTTTTCAAAACGGATTTTATCGGCAATCGTTCGTACGTGCCTTGCGTGGGATTTTCTCTGGTACAGAGATTTCCGTTTTAAAAATTCCAGGTGAGGTAGGGGCAGCACGAATGGTTGCAGGCTCCAGCTTGCGTGTAGGCGAGAAGATTGATGCGGAAAGGCCACTGGTTTCTGTTGAGACGTTGCCGACGGAGCGAACGAATCCTCGGTCCCGGGGATTACATAACAAATCTGTGCATCAGCTGGTTCGGCTATTTGTGGAGGAGGAGGCCTTTACTGTGCGAGGCCTACGCAAGGCAAGTGGGGAGATCCAGAAAGCAGCTGAAATTGTCTCTCGGGCGTTACAGCGAGGAGGAAGGCTTTTTTATGTAGGCGCGGGAACCAGTGGTCGGCTGGGTGTGTTAGATGCGAGTGAGATGCCTCCGACATTTCATGCTCCACCCGAGCAGGTGCAGGCAATTTTGGCGGGTGGGCCTGAGGCGATCTTTCGAGCTCAGGAGGGAGCGGAGGATGATGCGGAGGCGGGGAGGCGGTCGGTTTGTGAGAGGAGGGTTGGGAAACGGGATGTTTTGGTTGGATTGACGGCGAGTGGAAGGACCCCGTTTGTGCATGGGGCGCTTCGGGAGGGGTGTCGGTTGGGAGCTGCAACGGTGCTTGTTACGGCTCATCCGAATTGGAGTCCTGTAAAGGGAGGGGTTAGGCCCCAAGCGGTGGTTCGGTTGGATGTGGGGCCAGAATTAATTGCGGGGTCAACACGGTTGAAGGCTGGGACGGTAACGAAGATGGTGTGCAATATTCTCAGCTCGGTAGCCATGATTCGCCTGGGTCGAGTGTTTGATAATCTTATGGTGAATGTGGTTCCGTCGAACGAGAAGTTACACGCACGAGCCATTCAGCTGGTGCGCGCTCTGACTCAAACAGGCGTGGAAGAGGCAAGAAAAGCTCTTCATCTTTCAGGTGGAAAAGTCACTGTCGCCGTAGAGCGATTAAACAAGGTTTCTCGCTTGCCGAGAAAAAGATGAGGAGCAGATTCGGGTTGATGAAAAAAACTTTAGTCTGCGTTACTCTTATTGGATGGACGTGGGGTTTCGGTTGGGCCGCAGAGGCGAATCTAGCGGGACTTTGGAAAAATACGGCGATCGGAATATCGCAATCGACGGTTATTGTTTCTCAGGAGGGACCTTTTTTGCATGTTGCGGGGTATGGAGTGTGGGCGGATGGTGGGTCGGGGGTGTGGCATGGGAAGGGAAAGATTGAAGGGGCGCGGGTGAAATTGCCGTTAACCTATACTCAACTTCCTAAGCCAGGGTTTGATCCGAAGGTGGAGTTGGATCTTCAGATTTCGAGTGATGCAAAAAGTTTGGAGGGAACTTGGAAAAACAGTTTAGGAAGAAAAGGGCCTGTGAAGTTTGTGAAAGTAAATGCGGAGTCAGCACCCAAAGTCGGAAGCCCAGCTGAGGTGCCGGTGGGGGAAGGCCCTGCGACCGAAACAGAAGCAAAAGACGAGACGAAGCCTTAAACGCCGCGAACTCGCCCTACTTCGTTTCGCAGTTACGGAACTACGAAGGGCGGGAGCAGGAAAGAAAAAACGATCTGTTAAACGCCATGAACTCGACCCCAGTGGATGTCGAGTTGGCGGCTTAGGCAGAGTTTCAGTGCACGTAGGAGGCACGTGGCCTCAAGTTTCTGTCCTCGGGAGATGATGCTTGCGAGTGGCTCATTGGGGCGGAGACGCAGGACGTCTTGGCAGAGAATGGGCCCTTGATCTAAATCGGGAGTCACAAAGTGCGCGGTCACACCTACAATCTTGACTCCTTTGTCGTAGGCTTGGCGGTAGGCAGATGCTCCCGGGAAGGCGGGCAAGAGGGAGGGGTGAATGTTCAGAATTCTGTTTTTCCAGTGCCAAACAAAATCAGGGGAGAGAATCTTCATAAAGCGAGCCAGCACGACGAGGTCGACTTCAGCTTTTTCTAGGTGGGATTGGAGAACGGCCTCAGCCCGTGGCCGATCCCGATAATCGATAAAGGCGAAGGGAAGGCGAAAGCGACGGGCGAGGGATCGAAGTTGGGGATGATTTCCTGCGAGGAGAACAGGTTCGGCAGAAAGGCCGCGAGATTTCCACGCACGGAGGATAGCCTCAGCTGCATGCATCTCTTTGGACACGAGGATGGCAAGGCGCTTGCGGGTTCTTGTCGCATCGGAAAGGCGAAGAGTGAGCTTCATGCGAAGTTGTTGTGCGAGAGAGAGGAGTTGGGCGCGGATCTTTTGCCCCTCAAGTTTTGAGCCGGGCCACGAAGCGAGAAGAGTCATGCGGAATTTGCCTCGAGCGACCTGTTCCTCGAGGGATTCGATATTGGCGCCCATTCGGAACAGCTGTTGAGTCACCGCGGCAATCGCACCCGAACGATCTGGTCCGACTAACCCGATTGTGACAAAGGAGCGGCTGGGCATTTTAGTTGGACCTCAAGGTGCAAGAGGCGCGTGGGGTTTCGTGCAAAGTGATTTCGGAAAGACCCGGGAGAAGCGGGGTTAGTTTTTTCCAAAACCATTGGCACATGATCTCTAAAGTTGGGTTTTCTAGCCCTGCCATATCGTTGAGACACGAGTGATCGAGCTTTTCAAGGATTGGGCGGACCGCTTCGGCAATTTTTGCGTGGTCGTAAAGAAGGCCTGATTTTGGATCGGCTACACCCGAAACACACACTTCCAGTGAAAAGCTGTGACCGTGAAGCTGGCGACACTTATGACCCTCGGGAAAGGAGGGAAGGTGTTGCGCGGCCTCAAAATCGAACTTCCGGCGAAGGGTGATGAGCATCGTTTCTTTCTAGGGGGAGATGGATTTGGGGGCAACCGGAGGAGTCAGCCAGCGGGTGAGTATTTTTTCGAGGCATCCGCCCCAAACAGCCAACCCAGTGGCAATGAGGAGAAGGCTTGGGACTGCAATCCACGCAGATTGATCCTTCAGGCGAGAGGCAAAGTGTATGGCATAGGGTTGGTGAACCAAGTAGATGCCGTAGGAAAAAGAGCCTGCCAGTGCAAGACCCTGGCCCAAGTAGGGAATTTTTGACCAAAATCCTGAGGCTCCTGCGACAACAAGAAAACAGGCGATTCCAGTCAGAAAATCAACCGCCACGTATCCTCGAGGGAGTTGGTAGACTAGAAGAGCGACAGGGTAGAGGCAGAGCCCAGTCAGAAAGCCGCGACCCCGAAGCAACCAGTTTTCAAAAGAGTCTGGGTGTTTCGCAAACCAAGAGCCCAACACCATGCCAAATGCGAATTCGGGAAGGCGACTGAGTCCGCATCCTCCCAGAACCCACTGCCCGCTGGATGGGTGAATATAGAGAAGGTAGACACGGGCAAAAAATCCGGCGACCACCGCGACTACCAGGAAGGGAATTGGCCCCCACTTTCGCAGTCCCGCCATGAGGATGGGAAAGAAGGCAAAAAGCTGAATAATGAGGCAAAAGTACCACCAAGCCGCGTTGAGATAGAAAAAGTTATAGTCGATCCATAGAAACCGTAGCCCCGAGAGGCTTACCCAGAATCGCCAGTCGACAGGCTCGAGGCGGGCCTCGAATGGACTGATGAGGTAGATCAGGTGGGCAAACCAGTACATCGGATACAGCCGGACAAGCCGCTGAAGTATCCACGAGCCCCAAGCCACACCCCCGGATTTCTCGGCAGCCCGGGTGGCGGATTGAGCGAGAACAAACCCGCTCGCTACAAGAAAAAGACCTACCGCATGAAAACCCAGCATGGAAACACCGATGAAAATGGAGCGACCGATGGACGACAGGAAGGGAATAAGTCCAGTCCATGTGTCAGGGCGGATTACTCCGGTGATAAAATCAGAGCCGATCGGGGAGGGGGGTTTGATCCAGCAGGTGAAGGAGTGAAAGTAGACGACCCAGAGAATTGCCCACCCTTTCGTGACGTCGAGCCAGGCCATTCTTCCCTTCGCCATACGTAAGATTAAGAGATTGGTTCTCTTAGGCCAATTCGGAACGTAAAAGGTCGATAAGGGTTCGCATGCGAGCCTGATGGCGGGGTTCGGGCACTTGTCCAATGAGGCATAGGGCGACAACAAGATCATGCTCTGGATCGGCAAAACCGATTGAGGAGCGAGCGCCACCGTGACCGAAGGCTTTGTCGGAAGACTTTGTTCCAAAGCCGTAGGGGACAGTAGTGGCCCCGTACTTGTTGCTATCGAGAATGAGGCCAAGGCCAAAATCCACAATGTGAAGGAACGTCATGTCTTTGATTCCTGTGCGCCAGGGTTGCAAAAACTTACGGATTGAGTCGGGTTGTAGAACTTTCCCTCCCGTTTCCGGGCTAACTCCTCCTGATCCAACGGTTTGGTAGAAGCGGGCTAGATCAAGGGAGGATCCACAAAGATTGCCAAATTCGTTCTCTAATGGTGAGGCTACCCATTGATCGGATTTTCGCTCATCCATGGGTATTTCAGCATTGCGGTTTCTTTCTGCAAAAAAGATCCCGGGTGCTCCACTTGGTTCGAGAATGGTTTTATGGAGGTAGTCTCGCCATGGGTGATTTGAGTGATGCTCGATCCACTGTTGCAAAAGCCACCAACCACCGCGGGGATCGTAGGCAGCTTGTTCAGGAGTGAGTTGGCAGTCAGCAGAGCTCGTTTGAGCCAAAGCTTGCAATGTGATGTTTCTGGGGGCCGACAGGTCTAGGTTTGGAAACCGAAGGCCTGTCTGATGCGTGAGCACAGAAAGCAATTTTAGATTTCCGAGTGGCGTGCCTGCCAGATCGGGAAAGGTTATGGCAAGGGGGAGATCCCAAAGCTCTGGTTTTTCCTCAAGAACCTTAAGAATGCCCGCTGCGACAACAGGCTTGCCTGCGGATAGCCAGCAGACGGAGGCATGAGGAGCGGTCACTTTACCGCCATAGAGCGTGTGAGAGATGCCGCGGTGAATAGCGGTCAGGGAGTACCCACACCACTGGTTTGAACTTAGACCCTCCTCCAGATGGCGTTGGGTTCGCGGGAGGTCAGGCATCGGGTTCGATCGGAAGATCACCGGGCTCGTGTCGAAGGGCGACATGGGTGACGCCGGGAAAAGAGTCCCGTAACGCTTGGTTCACGCGGTTTTCTATTTCGAAGACTTGGCGTGCGGTAAGTTGGTCGGCGACCTGAATATGGAGATCAATGTGGATATCGTTTTGCATTCCGTGGGAGCGGATGGCGTGGGCGCCGCGAACGCCCTCCACCTTTTCGGCAACGGACCGAATCAGGGCAGGGTCAAGGCGGGTTGCATCGGACACAACTTTTACGCCCTCGAGGAAAATCTCGTAGATTGCCCGGCCCAAGAAAATGACGATTCCGATCGCTAAAAGAGGATCGAGCCAAGGAATTTGGAATGCCCCGCTCCCTAGCGCAGCTATGGCGAGGAGCGAAGAGTAGATGTCTGTGCGTGTATGCGTCGCGTCAGCGAGGAGAAGGGGGCTTGAAACCTCAAGCCCTGCCCGCTTTTCCCAGTTCGACAAGAAAGTGTTTACGACGATTCCCAGCGTGAGGAGGGAGAGTCCCAGCCAGCTAAATTGTGGGGCGGGAGAGTGGTGGAGCAAGCGCGAGATGGAAGCTCCCAAGATTTCCCATGCACTGAGAAAGAGAAGACCTGCCACGATCATGGTGGTGAGGATTTCGTATTTGCGATGCCCATAAGGGTGGTTGGCATCCGGAGGACGGGCGGCAGCGGTGATTCCGATGAGGGCAATGACGCTGGCGGCACCATCAAGAAGGGAGTGCATCGCATCGGAAAGAACGCCCAAACTGCCAAACCGCCAACCGATCCAAAACTTAAGACCTGCGAGAAGAACGTTGCAAACGAGGGCAGTTAGCAGGACGTGACGAATCCGAGCAGCACGAATTGCGTCACTCACATTTTTCGGTCTGCCGCGCCGCCTGCGCGAGGGGCCAGATAGGAGGCCAGACCTTGGGCAAGGGGGGGCGTGTTAAAGCCGAGGAGCAGGGAGGCGGGAGAGGAGTCCCCCGCTTGGCCCTCCTCAAGCATCACAATTTGATCTGTGGTTAAAGGGGGACGAGGAAGAAGGCGTTCGGTCACGGCAGCGAACAACCGGCAAAGTTGAAGTGGGATAGGGAAAAGAATTGGTTTTGAGCGTGTGGACCAGATCCAGGGAAGAGTCGCTAGAATCACATCGGGCGAATTTTCGACCCAAGAGGGGCGAAGGCCAAGGACGCAGGCAATTTCAAGAGCGAGATCGCGCAGAGTTGTGGTGGCTCCACAAAGATCGAAAGTTTGGCCGACGGCTTGGGCTTGGCCAAGGGATCGGACTATGGAGTCGGCGACAGATAACACCGAGACGGGGCAAAGAGTGACCTCTTTACCGCCTGGAATGGGAAGAAGGCCTGCAGACAACCAAGAAAGGGGGGGCTGAAGCAGAGAGGCGAGGCGAGTGGTGGAGGCGTCACCTTTTCCGTAGATGAGAGAGGGCCGAAAGATGGTGGAGGCCAATCCGCTATTGCGCACGATCTCCTCCGCGCCCCACTTCGTTTGGTGATATTGGGATACAGCGTGGGGACGTGTGCCGAGGGCGCTGAGGTAAACCATGCGAGGCACGGCGGCGGCGCGGGCGGCGGCAACCACGTGAGCCGTGCCCTCCTGATGAACGCGAGCAAAAGTCTGATTCTGAGATTCGTGGATAATTCCAACTGTGTGAATGACTGCTTGGGCTTGGTGAAACGCGCGGCGCAGGGAGTCAGGTTGAGTGATGTCGGCGGCGAAAAATTCGACTCCCTCAGGGAGTTTCGAAGGAGGGGTGCGTGCGAGGGCGCGGACGGGAAGGCCCTCAGCGCGCAGGGCACGGCAAATTTCCTGGCCGACAAAACCGGTTCCACCTGTTACGACAATCATATGCCTCCGATGCTAGAAGAAGTGCTCATCAACTCACGAAGTCATACAGAATTTCTGCCCTTAGCACAAATCCTTGAAGAGGTGGCAGCGAAGCGGGGTTGGAGGGATGGGTTGTTGCATGTGGTGATTCCGCATACCACGGCGGGGGTCACCATTCAGGAGGGCGCGGATCCGGATGTTCGACGGGATATGGCGGTTGCCTTGGAAAAGGCTGTGCCATGGGAAAGTCGGGAGTATCGCCATGGGGAGGGGAATAGTGCGGCGCATGTGAAAGCGGCGATGGTGGGGAATCATCTGGCTTGGCCTTTGGAGAAAGGAAAGCTGAGGTTTGGGACGTGGCAGATGATCTACTTTGCGGAATTTGATGGCCCACGCACACGGCAGGTGTGGGTTGGGTTTCAACCTCTGAATGGGGAGGCTCAATCCAAGACGTCGTGAATTTTTGAAGAGGGGAAAAGTTTTCCCGGACACTCGGTGGGCTTGGTATTGATTTCGCGATGAAGACGGAATTTGAGGCGGGGTGAGGGGCTGATTTTGCGAAGGTGTAGCACGAGTTCAGTCAAAGCATCGATTTGGCGAGGGCTGGGTTGGTGATGGGTGAAATCTCCAACGAGGCAGATTCCGATTGCGATTTCGTTCAGGCTATCACTTGCGAGGTGACCTCCTTGGATCTGTCTGCGCCAGCGGTTGCCGACCTCAATTTGGCCGTTGCCGGAATCGGATCCGTTGCCGATGACAAAGTGGTAAGCCATCCCGTTCTCCATGCCGCGTTCTTTATGGTAGGCATCAAAGATGGAGGCGTTCCCTCCCGAGGTGCCGCTATGGTGAACCACGATGTATTCCCATTCGCGCATGTGATCGCGTACAGAATCGATCTGGGCGCGGACGGGAGACAGAAAAGTGAGTTGTGGGGCGGGGGAGGGCAGGGGGATGGAAGGAGGAAGTGTGATTTTCTGAGGCGTGCTTTTGGGAGGTTGAAGACGCAGGAGATCGTCAGGATGAAGGGTGTCGCCTTTCAAGGAGTTCCATTTGCGAATGTCCTCGATTGAGACCGCTTGCTCTCGAGAAATTTTGGCCAGGGTGTCCCCTTTTTTGACCTTCACCCACTCCGGTTTTGTTGAGGTGGGTTTTACCGGGGGGGGAGCTTCGGTTTTTGGCGATGGGGGTGAGGGCGGAGTGGTTTTGGCCGATGGGAGCTGCAGGATATCCCCTGCGTGAAGACGCTGAGGGTTGACGGAGGGATTCGCTTTCATAAGGGCTTGGGGGGTGGTGCCCCGAGCCTTTGCAATTTGGTAAAAAGTCTCTCCATTCTGAACCGTATGTGTGGTGGCGGCGAAAACGGTGGCCATGATGCCGAGCCAAGCAAGAATCCCTAAGAATCGGCGCATGTGCATCCTTCTGCGTTAGCGGTTGGAAGGGGGGTCGCCGACCCATTTTGTCATGAGGGCAGGGCGGGTCGTGGCTTGGCGAAGGTGCCTAAGGGAGGTAGAACGGAGCATCTACGGCAGTGTAGCTCAGCCTGGTAGAGCAAGGGACTCATAAGCCTTGGGTCGGGGGTTCAAATCCCTCCACTGCCACTTTATTTTTTGCGGGGGACTTTCGAGATCGCCCAATCGGGTGGCGGGGGACAAGCCTGATTCACCCACTGGATAACGGCTGCCCATCCTTCGCTTTCCACGTCGTGAGGCAGGTACCCGCGGATTGCCGTGACTGCATCCCAGCCATCATGCAAGTGGGCGGTCAACACGGGATCGGTCAGTTCTCCGGACTTCACTTTGGTGATGTAGTCGTCAGGGGAAACTTGGGTTGAAACCTTGTGATAGCCGGGCAGGCGACTGCCTCCGACCATTCTCCAAAGTTTTTTCGAGGAGACCAGATTTCGAGCGGCCCAAGTCAGCGTCCGGCCAAGGCCATGGTGTTGATAGGCTGGATGAACAAACAGATCCGCGCCGTACAGGGTGTGACCTGTGGGATCATGATCGAGAAATGTTCCATCTGCGGTGAGGGTATCCCAAGGATCATCGAGATGAAAATGAGTGAGCCAAATCATTAAGGTGAAGTGAGCTCCGGCGACAGCACCTGTAGGCTGATGAATCGCGACAAATTGGCCCTCTGGAAAAAGCCGATGGTGGGCGGCGAGTTCAGCGTCGGTGTATGGGCGCTCGGTCGGGTATACTTTTGCGCAGATGGCCGAGATTTCGGGGTAATCCTTCTCCATTAGCGTGCGGATCAAAAAATCTTTCGGCTGGGGCACAGAATCCATGCCGGATAGTACCATCGGGAAAAAAGAAGAGACAACTCCATGCGCTCGTCATCGGGGAGAAAATCAGCTACACCAAGCGAGTGATTTCTTCCGTCCTTTTGATCCTCCTTTTTGTCGCAGGGCTTGCGGGGGGGCTCGCGGCGGTACCGATGAGGGCAGCAGGGGCGAAAATTTCGTGGCTATGCCTAGGAGGAACGTTTGCCGGCGGGGCCTTTATAGCTACGGCACTTTTTGAGCTGGGGCCAGAGGCGCTAGGAACGCTGGGAACCTTTCCTGGTTTGGCGTTGATAGTGGCGACAGGGGGCTTTTTATTTTGGTTGGATCGGCAAGGGCACCATGCCCATGCGGAAATGCACGGATGCCATCCACACGGAGAAACGGGTATGCCAGCTAAGCCGTATATTTTGGGCGGAATGCTCGCCTTTCATTCGGTGCTGGAGGGTTTGGCTTTAGGGTCTGTTCATTCCGGAGCGGCCCAAGACGCTCTTGGTTTTGCCATCCTTGTCCACAAAGCAACGGACACATTTGCATTGGCGGTGACTTTGGGTCGATACGGCTTTTCGGCAGGGAAAATTATTGGGGCAACTGTGATTCTAAGTTTGGCAAGTCCACTGGGGGCTTGGTTGGCGGCAGGAGTAGGTTTGGAAGGTTGGGAGATGGCCCATGGGATTCTTGCAGCCGCCACATGCGGAACTTTTGTTTATCTTGCAGGGTTTGATCTGCTAGTGCCCGAGTTGAGGGAAAAGGAAGGACGTTGGTGGAAACTAGGGACGGCCTTGGCGGGGTTTATCCTCATTGTCTCCGTTGCCCATGGGCATGCGCACTAAGCGCAGAAGCATCGCTCTTTTTTTCTTAGCTTCTTTTCCCTGAAAATACTCTTCGGATCACATCTTCAATGGGCATAGCTTCGATTCGAATATCTTCGAGGCCGGGCAGATCGAGAGCGCGGCGACTGATCGATGTCGCTTGCGCAAAGGAAACGCGAAGACGAAGTGTGACGGCATCTTTAGCAATGATTTCTCCCCAATCGGCCCCTTGAAGCTCGGGGGGCGTGCCTGAAAAGCGTAGAACAATTTCTTTACAGTCGGAAAAGTCCCGCACGATCTGATCCCACGAGCCATCGTGAATGATGCGGCCGTGATCAATAATAATAACTCGTTTGCAGAGGCTCTCAATATCTTGGAGGTAGTGACTCGTGAGGATGGTGGTGATTTTTTCCTCGGCGACAAGATGGCGGAGAAAATCACGAACACGGTGTTGGGAGACAACATCCAGTCCTAAGGTGGGTTCGTCCAAAAACAGGACTTGGGGTTTGTGGAGAAGAGCGGCGATCAGCTCCATCTTCATGCGTTCCCCAAGAGAAAGCTCGCGGACAGGTTGATCCAGGAGGGAGCGTACTTCGAGCAGGCTTGAGAGGTGATCAATTGTGAGGGCGGCCTGAGCGGGATCGACGCGATAGGTCGCGCGGTTCAGGGCAAAACTTTCGCGTGCGGGCAGGTCCCAAACCAACTGATTTTTCTGTCCCAACAAAAGCGAGATTTTGCGACGAAAAGCTTCTTCCCGTTGCCATGGGAGATGACCCAAAACCGAAGCGGTTCCACCACTGGGTTGGAGTAGGCCAGACAACATTTTTAGCGTACTGGTTTTTCCTGCACCGTTGGGGCCCAGAAAACCCACAAGCTCACCCGGCTCGATCTCGAAACTCACGCCTCCCACGGCAGAGACTTCTTGGTAGCGGCGATGAAACAGGCCACGAAGGGCACCCGCGAATCCAGGGGTTTTCTGGAACACGCGGTAGGTTTTGCGCAGGTCACGTACGAGAATCGCGGGAGGCATAATTAAATGAGCATCGCGGCGACGGCATCTGCACGAAGCCGACCGCGGGGGGTCAGAAGAAACTTTCCGTCCGATCGACGGCCCCAGCCTTTTTCAACCAGGTCGGATAGGCAGGCCTCGTGGCCGACCAAGCTCTCCTCGGCCAAACCTGCGCTTGTTCGGAGGCCCAAAAGAATGCGCTCTGCCCTGCGCTCCTTGGGACCACAGGTTTCTTCCTCCTCGTGTGTCGGGTGAGGGCCAACCTCAGCTGAGCGGGCATAGAGAGAGGTGTCTCGAATGTTTCTCCAGCGGCGACCCGCCACCGTCGAAACTGCTCCAGGCCCTAGGCCGAGGTAATCCTCGCCCGCCCAGATCGCCTGGTGGTGTCTGCACTCTTTGCCGGGCTGGGCGAAGTTGGAGATTTCATAAGCAGAAAATCCGTGAGATTCCAAAATTCTTTGTGTGAGAAGAAATAGAATGGATTCCGTGTCTACATCCGGATGCCACTCGCCCCGCTCCAGTCTGCGGATGAGTTCTGTGCCCGCCTCTGGAGTGATGACGTAGGCCGAGATGTGATCGGGGCGAAGAGCGCACGCTTCCTCAAGTGTCGATTGCCACTCGGTGGGCCCTTGGTCGGGTAGTCCATAGATGAGATCAAGGTTGAGCTGGGAAATGCCTGCATTGCGCGCATCCGTCACAGCGGAAGCGATGATGGCCCGGTCGTGGCGCCGCCCGAGCCAAGCCAGATCGGCTGGGCGGAAGGCCTGTACGCCAAGGCTCAGACGAGTAACGCCGGCGTCTTGAAGAAGCTTGGCTTTCGTTAGACCAAAGCCATCGGGATTCGCCTCGACGGTCCACTCCTCGGCCTCACCCCAAGGGGCAATTTCTAAAAGCTCTTGGAGTAGGGATGGGGAAAGCGCGGTCGGAGTTCCGCCTCCAAAAAAGATCCTGCGTGGAGAAAGATCGAATTCTTCTTGAGCCCAAGCCCACTCGGCTTGCAAGCCGCGAAGAAAGTCCCGCATTCGATTTCCCGCGAGTCGCTCCTTTGGAAAATCACAGTAAGGGCAGAGATGAGTGCAGAAGGGAACGTGCAGGTAGAGATTTTCAACCTTCGATTTCATTGGGTTAGCGGGAGAAGAGGTCTGTCTGCTGGGGGCCTTGGGTCGCGAGGCGTGCCTCGGCCTCGCGAGTCATGCGTTTAAATTCAAGGCGTCGAAAGAGTTCCACCTGGCGGGCAGGATCAGGTCGTAGCGTGAGATCCTTAAGAGGGAGAGGAAGTGGAATGGCGGTACGGAGTTCGACCATTTTTCTATTTCGGCGAACAATCTCGGCCGAATCTTGTAGGATTGTGCGAAATCGCTCGGGTTGAAGAGAGGAGGCCGCAGCTAAAACCTTTTCAGAAGTTCCGTGCTGAAGGATCCATTTGGCTGCGGTTTTGGGGCCAACGCCAGGAACGCCCGGAAAATTGTCAGCTGTGTCACCTGTGAGAGCAAGAAGTTCGGGAACTTTTTCAGCCGGGACACCCCATTTTGCTTCTACTTCTGCTGGCCCAAGAAGAGAGAATCCTTGGGATTGGGGTTGGTAGATTTTGCATCCTTTTGCCACGAGGACCATGAGGTCTTTGTCGTTCGTCGCCACGGTGCAGGATGAGGCGTCAGCGGCGTGGATGTAGCTAGCGATAACATCGTCTGCCTCCTCCTGATCCACGGTAATGACGGGCCAACCCAAAGCGGCGGCCACCTCTTGAAGGAGCGGGAACTGTTTTTCGAGAGCTTCGGGTGTTTCCTTACGATTGGCTTTGTAGGCGGGATGCGTGGCTAGGCGTTCGGCGGGGATTCCTCCATCAAAAATAACAGCCCCTTGGGTGGGATGGAGGTCTTCGACCATGCGAAGGAGAGCGGACGCAAAGCCGTACGCGGCGTTTGTGGGCTCCCCCCGAGAGTTGGTCAGGGCCGTGATCGCATAAAAACTACGATACGCGTAATAGTGACCGTCGACGAAAACAGTGCTCACTTCTTTTCGGGTTTAGGCTCGGGGCTAGATTTTGCAGGGGAAGCGGGCTTTGCCGGGGCTTCGGCAAGTTGAAGACGCCACTCCATTCGGGGGCCTTTGGTGACTTCGATTCGTAGCCGCAGTCGGCCAGGTTGGCCTTTGAGAGATTTTTCAGCTGCCCGGATTAGGAGATCGCCGCGTTCTTGGGCTGTTTCCCATGCATCCGAGCCAGGCTCAGCACGAGCGGTAAGTTCAAGAACCCAATCGGGATCCAAAGCGGCGAGGGTCGATGCGATAGATGCGAAGGATTGAAAGCCGGCGTTGCCAGAGGGAAGGCTGACCCCAGGGAGGATGCGCACGGCTGCGTCGGTTGCTTCAATCGCGGCCCATTCGGGAAGTTTTGCCCCAGCCAATTTTTCGGAGATCGCGGCCACAGATTTTGCGGTTTTGGCTTTGTCCTCTGGAGAGGTGCGGGATTTGGCTTTGTCTTCGGGAGTGCGACTGGTGGCCTGTTCCAGTTTTTTTCGGGTGATCTCCAATTCGGATTTTCTTTGCAGGTATGCCGTACGAATCTGTTCGGTGGAGGAGGATAGAGTTTTGAGGCGGTGCATAGCCTGGCGGAGATCCTCCCGAGATTCAGCGCGGTCGGTTGCAAGTTGGCGTTCGCGCATGATCCAACCCGCGGCAAGAAGGGCGGCGAGGCCAAGCATGGCCACAGCAATCCACCGGTCCCATGGGGTCTGGTGGGCGGGGGAGGGAGAAGGCTCCATCGGAAAAGAGTATGGAGAATTGGGGGTTGGCTCAAGCCACCCCTGCTGTCTTGCCCGCCCCTCATTCTGCTTCATTGTGTATGGGAATGTGGCGTAACTGGATTTTCTTTTGTGGAATCAGTGGATTTGCTCTGAGCGGAGGCTGGGCGGAGGAGGAGAAAGCGTTCCTTTACTCTCCACTTGCAGAGGCTCCTGAGTGGCGGTTGCTCGACTCCTATCAGGGGATGATTCAGCGGGAAGATTTTTTCGCACGGTGCAGGTCGGTTTTCGACCCGTCTGGAGCGTTGGCCAAGTATCTCTCCGTCGATGATGAAGGAGTTCGCGTGTTTCGGGATATTGCGAAAACGGAACTACTCTACTTTTTGCGCTGGGCGGGATCGAAGGGGCAAGAAGGCAGTCGGACGGTTTCTTTTTGTCTGCCGGATCCCGAAAAGCCGCTTCGAGGCCAGGTTATCTGTTTGGATCCTGGGCACATCGGGGGAGATTGGGCAGACATTGAGGAGCGCACGTTTCGGATTGGCCGGGATCGGCCTGTCGTGGAAGGGGAGCTGAATTTAAAAACGTGCAAGCTTTTGGAGAAGCGGTTCAGGGATGCGGGAGCCAAAGTGGTTTGGACTCACGACGGGTTTTCACCCACGACGGGCTTGCGGCCCAATGATCTCTACCCCGAAGCCATTCAGTATTTGCTGCAAGACTTTGGGTCGCGGAGGTTGCCAAGGTACTCGATGAACGGGTTGATTCGATGGAATGCCGAGCTTCTTTTTTATCGATCAGCCGAGATTCAGGCTCGGGCTCGACGGGTGAATGAGGAGTTGCGGCCAGATTTTACGATCTGCCTTCACTACAATGCGGCCCCTTGGGGACGCCCTGGGCGCCCAAGTTTGACGAGTGTGAGTCGGTTGGTGGTTTTCTCCCACGGCGCTTATACTTCAAGTGAGTTGGTGTATGACGACCAGAAGTTCCACCTACTTAGGAAGCTTTTAGAAAATTCAACTCCTGAGGAGTTGGATCTCGGAGCGGCCATTGGCGAGCAGTTCCAGAAAAAATGGGGATTTCCGCCCGAGAATTATGGGGGGTCGGGATACGCCTCACCCTCTGGCATGAGTCCCTATGTGTGGCATCGGAACCTGATTGCGAACCGGTTGTTTCGGGGCCCTGTGATCTTTGTGGAGGGACCGTATATGAACGATCGCACCACGTACGCATGGATTCAGGCGGGAGAGTATGAGGGAACGAGGAATATTGGAGGGAGAGAGAGGCAAAATATCTTTCGTGAATATGCAGATCGGGTGGCGGATGGGGTGTTGGAACGGTTTCGGACCTTGTCGAGTCGTTCCACGGCATTCACAAATTATTCCCCATAGACGATCTTGCCCCTTGCAGGGAGCCTCAAGGGGTGCAGAAAGGAACTATGAAAACATTCTTGGCTATCGCTCTGGTTGTTTCCGCTCTCCCATCAGCCCTGTTGGCCGACTTGCGACTTCCGCCAAAGCCCACGATGATGGAAAAGTTGGGTCGTGGAGTGGCCAATGTAACCCTGTCTGTTTCCGAGTTGTTTGATTCCCCTTACATCGCGACGCAAGAGGGTGGGGGAACGTATGGGGATACCTTTGGGTTTACCCAAGGGCTTTCCCGCATGGTGATGGATGTGGGTGTAGGGACTTTGGAGATCGCCACATTCTTCATTCCTACAAAATCGATGAAGATGCCCGCACATGATTCGGGGCAGGTGGAGCCTTATCCGCCAGCCGACTTGAAAGACAACTGGTACTGAAACCGGTCACAGGTTCGGCGGCAGAGCCGATCGAGCTGACAATTTCCGAACTCGCGTATGGGGGCGACGGGGTTGCCCGGCATGATGGGCAGGTCATTTTTGTTCCGTTTACGGCTCCAGGTGAAAAGGTGCGAGTTGTTCTCACAGAAGTTCATAAGACCTATTCTCGCGGTCGTTTGGTGGAAGTGTTAGAGGCCTCGCCCGATCGAGTCGTCCCACCTTGTTCCCTTTTTGCGAAATGCGGCGGGTGTGCGACGCAGCATTTAGCCTATCCTGCTGAAGTGCGGGCCAAGGTCGCCCAAATTGATTCGGCACTGCGAAGAATCGGTAAATTAGAAAATCCAGTGATTCGGCCTCCTTTGACGGGTCCTGATTACGCATATCGGAATCGGATCACTGTGCATAATCGAGAGGGGAGAATTGGATTCTTGGGAACAGACGGACGAACCTTGGTGGATGTGCCAAGATGTCTTTTAGCGGCAGACGATGTGAATCAGAAGTTAGCCGTATTGAGGGAGCGGCCTCGACCCCGTCCTCACTATTCGATCCGGGCGGATGAGGTGCGTGGGGAAGCATTTTATCAGTCGAACCGGCCCTTGGGGAAGAAATTGCAGGAGCAGGTGGTATCCGCCGTGCCAGACGGCGTGCAATCGGTATTGGAGGGGTATGCGGGCACGGGGTTTTTTAGTGGGCCTTTATCGCGCCGTGGCATTCGGGTGGTGGCGGTTGAGTCTAGTGCGGCTTCCGTTTCAGCATTTCAACGGGAGGCTCCTCAGGCGGAGCTGCTCCAGGGCCGCTTTGAGGATCACTTTGAAGATGCTCTTCTCAGGATGGGTGAGGGGCCCTCATTTTGTTTGATCAATCCGCCACGGGGCGGGCTGAGTCCTGATGCGCGACGGTTTTTTGAGCGGGATCTCCCGTTTCAAGGGGTTCTTTATCTCTCGTGTGATCCACCTGCATTGGCGCGGGATTTGCGTGCTTGGGCAGCGAAATGGACGCCCGAGTGGTTTCAGCCCATCGACCTTTTCCCAAGGACGTCACATGTGGAGTGCTTGGTTCTTTTAAGATCTTCTTCTTTGTCCCCAAGCCATTCACCCCGAGTGGCAGGGGGCAGTTGACCCAATCGGTCTGATGGCCAATTTTGGATTCGTGAGAAGATTTTTTCTCGGATTAAGTTTTATTTGGGCATATGGGTGTGGAGACCTGCATGCTGAGGCCCCAAGTGACTACTTTGCCCCACCTGAGACTATGTACTCCTTTGCGGACTTTTGGGTTGTGAGGCCTTTGGACTTGGCGGTTTTGCCGATTACGGCAACGACTTGGGTTGTGAGCCTCCCGGTCACTGCGGCATCAGGAACATCGGATCAAGCGTACGACTTGATGATACGCCAGTTGGCCCAGCATATGATGAAGAGGCCGATGGGGCAGTTTTGGGATTGGGAAAATCGGGATCAGTCTCGGCCTGTTGTGATTAAGTTTACAGACGGGTACTCCATGGCCGAATTAACGCCCGAGCAGGAGAGAAAGTATCGGAGGGCCCTGCAGGAGCACGAGGACCGAATTCTAGCGATTGAGAGGGCAGGCGAAATTCCTCAAGCGGATCGAGATGCACTGAGCCGTGGGGAGGAGAGACGTTGGGAAAACGTCGTTCGGCTACTTTTGTCCCTTTAAGATTTTTTCGATTCGAGGCGGGAGATTCGGTTGCGTAGATCGTTTAACTCGGCCCGTAACTGGTGCAAAACTTTGTCCAAGCTCTCGGAGAGCTGAGTAAAAGAGGACTCGGCCTGTTTCGGTGCGGCAGGAGTTGAAGAAATTCCGTGGGATTGAAGCCAGCCTTGGGCGGCTTGCTCAAGAACTTCGGGGGGCAAAGAGGGAACGAGCTTTGGTGTTACGCGAGCCGGAGCCTTCTTCTTCGATTTGGGCATGGGCTCAACCCCCGACAAGTCGGCGGGCTTCATCGGCTAGAGCAGTCGTTAAATATCTTTCGCCTGTACTGCAACCGATGGTGACGATCAGTTTGCCTTTGTTTTCTGGGCGTTTCGCGACTTCCAACGCGACATGGACATTGGCGCCTGTTGAGATGCCAACGAGCATGCCCTCCTCTTTGCAGATGCGGCGGGCCATGACGAACGCGTCCTCGTTGCTGACCGTGATGACCTCATCCACGATATCAAGATGAAGGTTGTCGGGAATAAAACCGGCGCCTGTGCCTTGAATTTTGTGGGGACCAGGTTTCACGGGCTGGCCTGCGCGGGTTTGGGTGATGACTGGAGAATCCTTGGGTTCGACGGCAATGGCCTGAAAGGACTTTTTGCGGGTTTTGATTACTTCGGACACGCCTGTAATGGTTCCACCCGTGCCGACTGCAGAAATAAAGATATCCACCTTTCCGTCCGTATCGCTCCAAATTTCCTCCGCTGTTGTTTTCTTGTGAATGGCAGGGTTGGCAGGATTTTTAAATTGTTGGGGGATGAAAGAGCCGGGAATTTCCTTTGCGAGGGCTTCTGCTCTGGCGATCGCGCCCTTCATTCCCTCTGCGGCGGGAGTGAGTTCGAGTTTGGCCCCAAGAAGGGCAAGAAGGGTGCGGCGTTCGAGGCTCATACTTTCGGGCATCGTGAGGATCAGCTTGTAGCCTTTTGCCGCAGCAACGAAGGCCAGTGCGATTCCCGTATTGCCTGAAGTAGGCTCAACAATCGTAGTTTGAGGGGTAATTTTGCCCTCTTTTTCGCCCGCCTCAATCATGGCAGCTCCGATACGGTCTTTAACGCTTCCCAGCGGATTAAAGAATTCGCACTTCACGGCGATGGTGGCGGGAAGTCCTGCAGAAATCCGCTGGAGTTTTACAAGAGGAGTTCGACCCACAGTTCCAAGGACATTTTCGTACATCGGCATAGGGGTTAAGAATGAGATAGAACTGGCAAAACCTCAAGCTTTGGGAAACGGGTTAAAGGAGGGCGACTTCTGCCTTCCGCGAGGCGGAATTACTAGTCCGGCGAAAACGTTGTCGCGGGTAGGCCTCTACTTCGCCATCAGGCGGCGGTATAAGTCAGCCATCCGCTGGGCTTGGACAGGCAGAGAGGCTTGGGAGGCAACGCGGGCATGAGCAGCGCTCTGCTCTTCTGGAGTGAGGGGTGAACTTTCGGAGTGGGCGATCATCGCTTGGGCAAGGGCGCCCGCATCCCCTGCACGAACCAGTTGGCCGAGGGCGCCCAAGTTCCATGCCTCGGGAATTCCGTCTAATTCGGACGCCAGAACGGGACGCCCACAAGCGTGAGCCTCGAGAACTACTGAGGGAAAAGCCTCTGTGGCGATTTGTGGATGGACGAGGCAGTCGAGCGCGTGATGAAGAGAGACGGGATCGGGTTGCTGGCCAATGAGGCGGGCCCGGTCTTCGAGGCCGAGGTGGCGGATATCGTCGCGAAGAAGAGAATCCATGGTGCCTGAGCCTGCGATAAGAAAGCGGGCCCTCGGAAGTTGGCGCATTACGATCTGTGCCGCTTTAAGAAAAATTCTTTGGCCTTTCCCGACAGGCAGATCGAATCCGCCGACAACACCAAAAACCAGTTCATTGGGGTGAAGATTTAATCTCTGTCGAGCGGCAGATGAGAAGGATGCGCCTTTGGGCGAAAAATGGTTGGTATCAATTCCAGTATGAATGACATGAATCTTTTTGGGAGAGAGGACGCAGGGGGAGCGGTGATGTCGCTCTGTCACAGGCGAAGCCGGGTCATCGTGTCCGCGTAAAAGGACTTGGGCAACGAAAGAGGAAACCGCAACGATCGCATCGGCGGAATCGAAGAGATATTTTTTACTAATGCGGGAGCGTGGGCTTTTTGCTAGGTGACGGGAGAAGATGACGAGAGGGCGGGGCTCGACAAGGCGGGAGGCGAGAAGTGCGGTCCAGTAGTCGTCTCCATGATGAGCGTGAAGAATGCGAGGCTTGGTTCTGCGAAGAGTGCCCGCAAGGGAGAGAACTTGATAGGGTCGAAACTTGGGGAGTGGATGAAAGGTAAATTTTTGGGCTGCGGGAGATAAAGGAGCATCGGCGGGACCAGCCAATTCGACCGTCCAACCGGAGGAGGCCAGGCCTTGGGATAGAGCAAGGCATTGCGTGTCCGTTCCGCCACCACGAAGACGGGAGTTGAGTTGAAGAACTCGAGCAGTCAGGTGGGAGGAAGACATTTTTTTATCATGCACCAATCAGCGAAAAATGGGAGAGAGCGTCTTGGCTAACTCTCCTTGAATCCAGAAAGTCTGCAGGATTCTAGAACCGCACATTGATTCCAAATTGGACTGAGTTGGAAAGTGCGACTCCGGGCTGAAGACCGGAATAGGTGGGGTTGATCAGGCCAAGAAGTTTATAGGCGACGTCGAAGTCCACGGCATCGGAGACCTGCCAAATGAATCCCGAGCCAACAGAAAAAGCAGGGGAGTAAGCTTCTTCAAACTGGTCGGAGGTTTGGGTGTTGTCGACTTGCGTGATTTGGAGTTGGGAGTAGGCAAAACCAAAACCAGTAGAAAGGTAGGGTTTCCAGCGAGCTTGTCCTGGCCAACGAAATACGGATGAAAGAAGAACAGGAACTTGGATATATGTGCCGGTCAAACTGAGGCCGCCGCCACCAATCACTTCGGTTCCCCCGTCGAGGGTGAGGGTGCCGTTGCCGTTGAGATGATCGAGGCCGTTGTAGAGAATGCCTCCGGAAAGCTCGACCCCCAACCAGTCGGTAAAGTTAAAGCCGGGGGAGACATCGAAGCGGACTCCCGGATTTACGGAGATGGATGGATTTGCCAAGGAGCCTGTGATGCCAGGCAAGACGGAGCCCGTTAAAGTTTGGGAACTTTCCAGGTTGTTGACGAAACCGAACCCGAGGTCGACACGGGTATAGGGGCCGAGGCATTCAGAATTTTGTTCCACAACGAATTCCTTATCGGAGAACTTGTAGTTCATCGACCAGTTGGCGCCGGCGGTGAGATTGGTAAAGTCACCCGTTTCGGCGATCTGGCTGGTGCTGTCGCTTTTGGAGTAGTTGAAATTCAGTCCTGTAGAGAGCTCTGGAGTTAGCTGAAAGTTGAGTCCCAACCCGAGTGTGTACTGCTGATCCAAGCGACGATAGAAGCCGTTGGCAGTTCCAGTAAGTGTTCCCTGGTCGTTAAAGTCGGCTGTCGCTGGAGCGTTCGAGGCGTCCGTATAGTAGGCGAGGCGATAGGAGGCAAAGGGTGTGATGCTAATTTTGTCTGTGCAGTTGAGAATGTAGGTGCCCGTCAAGTTGTTATCAGTTCTGGTAAAGTAGGAGGGGTTAGAAAAAACATAGGAGGCCCGCCAGCTGAGGGAGACGGCTTGAGTATCGGTGAAGGGGTGAAAGTAGTTCGCGGAGTAGGCAGCGGTGATTTCATTCAAGAAATTGGTCTCGGCATCTCCCGCAACAGAGTTTCTTTCATCAGGAGTATTTAAGAAAAAATAACCGTTCACATCCACAGAAAGGCCAACCGTTAATTCATCTGAGATTTGTTTGTTCGCGCGGAAAAAGATATTCGCGAGAAGAAAATCTTGAGCCAAACCGATGTCATAAGTTCCTGCGTTATTGTTTGTTTGCGAAGGTTCTTCTTGGCTGAAGTAGTTAAAAAAGGAAGCACGGACACCAACCTCAGGAAAAAACTTATCATAGCCAGGCATCGTCTGGATCGTGGGTGCCCAAGCGCCCTCGATGGAGGAGATGGCTTGCCACGCGGCTACCACGTTTTGCGAGTTCTTGGCGTAGTTTGCGTTGGAGAGCCAGCTATAGGATTGGTCCATATGAAGACGGGCAAACGGAAGGTCTGGAATCTCTCTGACGAGTTGGAGGGACCCAAGATCTTCCGAAACAGCAGTGGCTTCGACTGGGGTTTTGTCGTCGGGCTTTTCTTGAAGAGCCACCTTTCTTTGCCTCTCACGATCCTGTTGAGCTTGAGCATCAATCACTGCTTGTTGAGAGACGGCACTGGGCAGGGTCTGCGCGAATAAAGCCGGTTGGCAGATCAGGAAGAGAGCCAAAAAAGAGGCCAGATGACCTGATCTGGTTTTAAACGGTTGCTTGCTTTGTAAATGTACAGAATCCACCAACTCCACTAACTAGCTAAAGATCTTCTCTATACAATATATAGTGCGGTTTTTAAGGGTATAACAATATATAGTACTTTAAGTCAAAAGTTATCTATATGTCTTCTGCATAGTGGCAATGCGTTTTTTAACGGAATCAATCAAGGGTTTTGGGCTGAGAACCTTGGCGTGGTCACCCCAGCTGAGAATCCAGCGCTCAATTTCTTCCAAGGCGCCAAGGGTCATTTCAAGTTCAATGCCTCCATCCTTCACATTCCGAATTTTCTGGCTGGGGTGCCAATCTCTTTCACGCACAAGGCGGGCTGCAAAGGAGTCGAACCGGACTTTAACCAAGTGCTTCCCTGTACCCGCAAAAACCCCGAATCCGCCTTTGAGTTCCTTCTCTGCCGAAAAACCACGGGGCCGATCGAAGATCTTTTTTGTCAATGTGGGTTTCTGGATTCGCGGAAGAGCAAACGTGCGGATTTGCGCGCGCTGTGGATCGTGAGCGAGTAGGTACCACGCGTTATCGATATTTGCCAGGTGGTAGGGGTGGACACTGCGTGTCTCAGGGGCAGAAGCTCTCAGAGGTTGATAGGAAAATGAGATTTCTTGGCGTTGGACGATGGCCCGCGCCAAGAGGCGAAAAACTTCCAGGTCGGCAGCTGACGCGCCGGTGACTCGGAAGGAGTAGTCGGACCCCCATTCGCCCAAGTCAAAGCTGACCGTCTCCTTGAGGGCGCCTGTGAGTTTTTGAAATGCGCTACCCAGGGTTTTCTCAAACGGGGTGCCCCGGTACTGAGCCAAAACCTTCTGAGCCACAAAAAGGGCGAGAATCTCCCCTTCGCTGACCTGAAGAAGGGGGAAGGCCTCCACTTTTCCCGTGTAGCGAAAGGTGTAGCGGGTGGCGTCATACTCGATGGGGAGGCCGAGGCGGTCTCGCATGAAGTCGAGGTCTCTCTGGATCGTTTTATAGGAAACCTCAAAATCTTTTCCTAGCTGCTGGCAGTTGACCGGCTGTTCGCTGGAAAGAAGGTCGTGCAGGCGGTGCATCCGTTCCAAGGGAGGGCGGCTATGCCCCCCGGAAGATGGCAAAACTTTTTTCTTCATAGGACTCTTTATGTCCTACCCCGTCAGGCAAGCTGGTGCAAGAAAAAAGGAGGAATCAAAATATGGAAACATTAGTTCAGTGCAGATCTTGCGGGGAGGACACGAATCGGGCGGACTGGGAAGCCACCGGGTCGTGTTGCGCCCATTGCGGGGAAAACACGGGGGGAAACTTCAGCCGGGGGCTGGACGCGTTGGCGTCCATGCGCCGGCGGTTGGAACTGGAGCTGGTCTGGAGACCAGTCGCAAGCCATGCGTAGCGTGTTGGGGGTCTTGGCGGCTTTGGCAGGCGCTGGTTGCACAGGCGTCTCGCTAGGTTGTGCCTGGTGGGTGCCTGAGCTTTCCATCTTATCGGCCGTGGCGGCAACTTTTTGGTGGCAGGTGGCGAAGATGGCGTAAAAAGAGGATTTTCAATTCTTGATTGTTCCTGGGGTGCAGGTCATCCAAGTATTGGGCGCCAAAAAGCAGGCGTATTGGGGGTGTTTTGAATCCGATAAGTAAGGGTGCTCAATGCTGCTGATCCGAATACAACATATAGTGTAATAAGGGCAGTTATTGACTATATAATGTATTGAAGTGCAAGTTATTGGCTTAAAGCAGTTTGCATGGCGGAAAATACGCCAAAAAGCTTGACTTTCAACAAGTTATGTACATACTAAGGGTGTGCCTTTCGACATACAATCTTCATGTATTATTTTGAACCTTATGGTCGCTTGGTCGGTCAAAGATTAAGTCGTATGTATTTGGATAAAATAAATCTGCATCTCTTATTAGTTTGTGGGCTGTTTGGAACAGCTCCGCTTTGGGCTGTGGAATTGAAGGAAGCAGAGATCACGGCTCTAAAAAACATCGTGGAGCACGACACGGGTGAAGGGAAAGGGGCGGCTCCAGCCCATGCCAGCGAGAAAATTTATGAAAAATCGAAATTGAGCACGGCCGCTGCGTCGATGGCTGAGCTCACCTTTGCCGACACCTCCATCACTCGCGTCGGAGCCAACACCTCCTTTTCGTTCCAATCCAAAGAGCGGTTGGTCAAACTCGAAAAAGGAACCGTTCTCATCAATACCCCGCCTGGAGCCGGCGGAGCGACGGTGGATTGCGGAGGAGTGACGGCAGCAGTTACGGGAACCACTTTTATGGCGAGCGTGGATGGGAACGGGAACAAGATGTTTGTCCTTTTGGAAGGTGCTGGAGGGATGAAGGTAACAGCCGGAGGCAAAACAACGATGGTGAGAGCAGGGCAAGCTGCATCCGTGGGTGGTGGCGAGGGGGGCGGCAAAAAAGAGGACAGCAGTGGTGGTCCTGGCGAAAAGAAAGCGGGTGGTGATAAGCCCGGCGCGGAGACAAAGGAATCTGGGGGAACGAAAGAATCCGGAGGGGATAATGCAGGAGCGGGCGATGGGGGAAAGCCCAAGGCGGCTGCCCCGGCACCTGCGGCGGATAAGGGACCTGGGGAGGGCAGTGCGGGTGGAGGAAAGCCGCCCGCTCCGCCGACGATTCAGGTTTTTGATGTGGATGTACAAAAGGTCGTTGCCTCGACACCGTTGATTCAAGCCTTCGACAAGCCCCTGCCTTCTGCGCAAAAAATTCAGGCCACCGTGGAAGTCCAGCAGGCTAAAATGTCCGAGGGGAAAATGGAGTCGTTAGGAGTTGAAATTGTGGCGGTGAAAGCGGACGGAGATGTGCTTGTGGGTGCACCCAAAGTGGCGGCCGAGGCACCTCCCAAAAAAGAGGAAGTGAAGGCGGATGCACCAGCCAAAAAAGAAGATGTGGTTGCGAAAAAGGAGGAGGTGGCTGGCAAAAAGGAAGATGGAGGAATGAAGCCTGAGCCCAAAGCGGAGCCCAAAGCAGATTCAAAAATGGCCGGTGGACCTGCTCCCGATAAACTAGATATCAGCACGGCCGCAGGTGGCCCCGCACCCGCTCCGGCGGCGGCTCCTTTGGCACAGGCGGCTCCAGCTCCTAAGCCACCCGCTCCTGCTCCTGTTGTTGCAGTTCCACCCGCGGCCTCGATCGTTGGACAAATTATTAATGGGGCGACTAAGGCTCCGGATCCCACCCTATTCGGACGCGCTCCCGAGGGAACCATCGTGATCGGCGATCCGAATAATCCTTTCACAATCAGTCTGTCTACTGCTTTGAAAAACGCTGCCCGGGCGGTGTTTACTGTAACGATTGGCAGCATTACGGTGAGTGACTCGTTCTCCGTTGGGAGCGGTGCGACCAGCTTCAGTATCTTGGGTTCCTCGATTCCCGATCCAAGGATCTATGCCAAAGGACAAACAGCAGTGGTCTCCCTGACTTTGCCGGGAACCATCGGAACCATCACTCAGACCATCAAGCTGGACTCGCGCCCCCTCAGCGATCCCGTGGTTAAGGCGGCTAACCCGTTGCGTGCCCTGATGACTTTGAAAGACATCCCCATGCTGACCTCGTTCGACAAATATTTTTACTTTGTCGGCGCAATTCCAGGAAGCATGGGAGCCCTCGAGAAATATTTCATCAATGCTCCAGGGGCGTATGACCCAACGGGAACCGCATCCCAATACATTCAACTCGCCAACACGCAGAAAGTGGAATTGGCCACGGATGGGGAAATGCAGGACTTCGACTTCTTTGCAGCGCAGGCAATCAGGATGGATAGCAGCATTAGCAACTTGCCCTCCAATTCTAGTCGAGGAGATGTTTTCTTTTATGCGAATCAGGTCCTCTTAGGAAAACAGACCGCCGGGTTTTCTGGCACAACGTTGAACCCCTTGTCCATGGACGACTCTTTCATGGAATTCTGGGATGGAGGGTGGCGGGATTGGGCAGTTCTTGGAGGCAGCGTTCAGGGAGGGGTGACTCTTGAATTGCCTTCGTCAAAGGAGAAGGTCGGTTTTGTGGCTGGTACAAGCGGGATATCCATCCAAGGAGTTACGCTGGGTGCAAACGAGGCTGCACTGGAGGTTTTGACGTCGGGGAATCTCCTGGTTCAGGCCGCCTCGTTCCTGGATCTTTCCCCCGTCCGAGAAACCTCGTTTGAATCCTTGGGGCTGATTCAGATGGGGGCCACGACTGAGGAGTTGGCTGCGCTGGCCACGCTAGAAACATCGGTCGGAGCGGATGGCAGCGTCCAGAGTCCCCGCGCCGCCCAAGAAGCCCTGCAGGAACAGAAACAGGTCAGGATCGTTTCAGGTGCTGGTGAATACAATTCGACTGGGATCGCTGTAATTCGTTCAGCAACGGGGTTGGAGATGAGGGATGTGGTGATCCGAGGGTTTGACGACATTAAGTTGACGAAAGGATTGGAAGATTCAGCCCCCCGGGTTTTGGTGAGCGGTTCTTCTGTTCGCGACTTTAAAATTAAGGAGCTAGTGGGGGCCTTCATCAACGCCGATTCGAAGATCCAGATGGCGGCACTCGACGCGAGCGGAGAACTCGCGGGCACAATGAAGGTGGAGAACGGCCTGCCGGTAAACCGCCAGTTGGCCGGCGTATTGGACAAGTCGACGCCCGACTCCCTAAAAAATATTCTGGTGGATGCACAGACGGTCTCTTTGGCGGCGAAGAGGTTGGAGTTCCAGAACACCACGATTGCGGCGATGTCCGCCATCAATGCTAGGGCGAACACGGTTTTACTGAACAATGCGAATTTCACCGTCATTTCCCAGAATGGGATGATCAACTTTTACACTCGGCAGGGCTTGGTCAACACGACCTATGGGTCGGAGGTGGGTAGCGACAACGGGAAGCTGAACTTCAGCGGGGTGAACAGTTTCAGGATCGGGAACAACTCCTTCACCGTCCAGGACCAAGCGACTCTGAACCAGCACTACGGAAACAATATTGTGGACATGAACCAAAACTTTGGCCGGCCCGAGGCTGGTAAAGTGAACGTTCTGAAAATGTAAGAGACCCAAGAATGTTTACGAGAGAACGCATATTTTGTTTTTGGATGGGACGGTGTCCACGTCGCGTCGTGGCCACAGCCCTGATGCTTTTTGCCTGCTCTCCAGCATCTCTTAAGGCCATCCCCTTGCCGGGTGTTTCATGGTCGTCCGTTTATGAATTTACGAGTGGCTCTTTTTCGGATGAATCTGGAAATGGGAACACACTTTCGTCATTCACTGGTTCACCGGGCTTTGTTCCTGACCGAAGCGGATCTAGTTCCAGCGCCTTTCAAGGATCTACTGGGAGAATCCTTGGGAAGAGCGGTGCCTTGGCGGGTTTTAATCCTGCGAGCAATCAGCTGTCCTTGAGTGCATGGATCAAAACGACCTCGGCCGGGAATGAGCTGATCGTGTCCATGGGTAGGAGCTCCTCAAGTTTTGAGGGTGAGTGGATCTGGGGAATCTCCAACGGGCAGCTGTATTTCTGGGACTATCAGGGGAGTAATGGTTTCCCAGCAACTTTCACATCCACCACAAGTGTAAACAATGGTCAGTGGAGACATGTGGCATTCGTTCGAAACGGGCTGGTTGGCACTTTTTATATTGATGGAATTCCCGCTGGATCCATGACGGCCGCAAAGAATGTCTCCTACTCAAATATAGTTCTGGCTTTGGGCGGTGATTATCGGGACAACAACGGGTTCTGGACCGGGCAAATGGATGATTTGTCAATTTCTTCGACAGCTCTCACGCCGGCTCAGGTCCTTCTGTTGTCCGCGGACGCTTCGGTGCCCGGAGTAGAGACAGGACCGACAAATTCGATCAGCGGATTAACCCAGACCAGCGTAAAGCTGATGGGAGGAA